>NZ_JBSTYL010000003.1:0-383860 GCF_054052465.1 Aeromonas enterica
CTGCCGCTCGACTTGCATGTGTTAGGCCTGCCGCCAGCGTTCAATCTGAGCCATGATCAAACTCTTCAATTTAAGTTTGGTTTGCGTTCATTCGATACCGAGGTAGCGAACTTCAGCGGCTCAATGAATTGCTGAAATAAACTGTTCGGCTTGTTATTGCTAACAAGTCGTTTTGGTCACTTCACCAGACATTGAAAATCAACAAAATTGTTTGATGTTCGATGCTGTGAGTGCCCACACAGATTGCTTGATTCAAATTGTTAAAGAGCGACGCAACAGTGTGTTGCTGCGGGAGTGGAATTCTACTCAACCGCCTTCTCGAGTCAAGCCTTATTTTCAAAGGCTTTTCTAGACACCGACTGGCTTGTTTGCGTTGCCGCTTGCCCTGTCGATGTGGCGCATTATAGAGAGATTGATCGCGTTGGCAAGGGTCGCAATGCAATAAAACTGCAAAAATCGGCACTTATTTAGTTATTCATAACCAACCACAGCTTTTGTACAAACTTATCCACAGAAGTGCCGTAAAATGGCCCGTTTGGCCTCATGAGTGACCCGCATTATGCCCATAGAAGAGTCACTCCTCGTATGGCGACCCTCCCGCTCATCTATCTATATAAAGAAGCGCTCACGCCAGGCCCGCTTCTTTCACCCATGCGGCGATCAGCTCGGCGGCTGGCAGGTCCAGGCAGCCGGAGACATTCTGGCCCGCCCACAGTGGCGAGAAGCCACTGTCACCCATCTTTTCGGCTGCCGCACGCAATGGGGCCAGCGCGCTGCTGGCATGGGGGAAATCAGGTGCCAGATCCGAGAGCGAGCCCAGCTCCCGCATCAGTCGATTGACTATCCCCCTTGCCGGGCGACCACTGAACACCTTGGTCAGGGCTGTGTGCTGACTTCGAGTCGAATGAATAGCCGCGCGATGCAAGGCAGAGGTCGTCGCCTCATGACAGCAAAGGAAGGCGGTTCCCATCTGCACTGCGCTGGCCCCCAACGCTAGGGCGGCCCGGATCCCCTTGCCATCGACTATGCCACCGGCGGCTATGACGGGCAGATCCACAGCGGCCACTATCTGTGGCAACAAGGTAAAGGCGCCTTGCTGCAAGGCGAGATCCTCATCGAGGAAGTGGCCGCGATGGCCGCCAGCCTCCAGTCCCTGCGCTATGATGGCATCGGCGCCATGACGAGCCAGCCACTGCGCTTCTGCTACCGTGGTCGCGCTGGCAAAGATTTTTGCCCCCGTGGCTTTCACTCGGGCCAGCAGGCTCGGCTCGGGCAGGCCGAAATGGAAGCTGACCACGGCAGGGTGGAACTCGGCCAGGATGGCGGCATGCTCGGCGTTGAACGGGGCGCGACTGGGTGCCGTCACCGCGGCCTCGGCATTCACCCCGAACTCGGCGTAGTAAGGTGCCAGGGTCTGCCGCCAACCCGCGAGGGCGATCGGATCCGGCTCGGTTTGCCGATGGCAGAAGAAGTTGATGTTGAATGGCCCCAGACCGCTGGCGGCAAGTCGAACGAGCTCGCTTCGCAGCCCGGTCGGGCTGAGCATGGCCGCCGGCAGGGAACCCAGACAACCGACACCCGTGACGGCCAGCGCTAGCGCGCCGTCCTGCACGCCCGCCATGGGGGCCTGAATGATGGGATAACGCATCCCCAGTTCGGCAAACAGGCTCATCGCTATGTTCCCAGCTCACAGTCCGAAACGGCGTCAGCTGCAACCTGGCTGCGCGCCAACGCTATGGCGCCATCGATGGCGCCGCGGGCCTGCTGGCTGTTCTGCCAGCAGGTCGAGCCCAGCATGCTGGCCACCAGCTGGACTATGTGGCTCGTGTCCGCCCCGGCCAGCTCGCTCAGAGTGTGATAACCCAACTGTTCGAGCCGGCCGATGACGGTGGGGCCCACTCCTTTCACCCCGAGCAGCAGGCTTCGCTCTCGCGCCGAGAACTGTTTCATGTCGGTCATTGCCAGACTCCTTTCCGATGACGGTATTTGCACATCGGGCCCGCAAGGGGCCCGATGAAGATAAGGAGGGGTCAGCGCACGCTGCGCAGCAGGAAGTCCGGCTGACCGCAGGAGCGCAGTTCACGCTTTTGCATCTCGTCGGAGCAGGTGACGGCATCCGTCCCTTCCTTGTTGATGCAGATGTAGACTTCCCGCAGGAAGCGCCCCCGTCGGCACAGGCAACCGTGATGTTGTCTGGCGCCAGCCAGTCGTTGGCACTGGCCAGATCCGCCTTGAGCTGGAAGCGGCTCTTGCGCAGAGGCTCGGCAGGCGACTGGTACGCAGCCGGGATCTTCACCTTCTGACGCAGGTCGCTGGCCAGCTGATGGAACTGCGGCTGGTCGAGACCGGAGCAGGTACCGTGCTTTTCCCACTCATGGCGATAGAGAAAACGGCTGGGATAGAGCCCGGCAAACTGCTGCTCCATGACAGGATCCAGTCGCTCGCGGGAGCAGCTGCTCGGGTAGCCGCGCTGGTACTGGGGCCAGAGTCCGTGCAGCACGAATCCCAGCTGACGGGCGCACTGGTCCCGGTCGGCCGGCTTGACGGCGCAATGCTCCGGCGACCAGGAGAGCGCCAGAGCATAATAGTCAAACTCGCCCGCCTCCCCCTTGGCCTGCACGGCAGAAGAGAACAAGGGAGAGAGCAGCAGGGTGCCGAGCAGCACAACAATCTTCTTCATCTTGGGTATCCAGCGTTATATCAAAAGAGTACCAACGCGGCAGCGCAGCCCCGTAGGCAGACGTCATGCTCCCATATTTTGAGAAGAGGGAACACCCCGACAAGATATGCGTACGCCCCCAAGGGTCTGACCAGTCAGGGGTTCCCCCTCCCGGCCCACAGGCGTAAGCTGACCCACCGGCAGGCCAGTGGCCTCGCCTTTTTCCCCGTCCCGATTTCATCTTCAACAGGATGTCACATGATCCGCAAGAATCCTTCCGGCCACCTGCCGGTCATCGACGAATCAGCCTATATCGACAAGACTGCCATCATCTGTGGCAAGGTGATCATCAAGGAAAACGTGTTTGTCGGCCCCTATGCGGTGATCCGCGCCGACGAGGTGGATGCCAGTGGCGACATGGAGCCCATCATCATAGGCGCCAACTCCAACATTCAGGACGGGGTGGTGATCCACTCCAAGTCCGGCGCGGCCGTCACCATAGGCGAGTACACCTCCATCGCCCACCGCTCAATCGTGCACGGCCCGTGCGAGGTCGGCAACCGGGTCTTCATCGGCTTCAACAGCGTGCTGTTCAACTGCCACATAGGTGAAGGTTCGGTGGTGCGCCACAACTCTGTGGTGGATGGCTGCGATCTGCCCCCCGGCTTCTATGTGCCCTCCACCACCCGCATCAATCAGCAGAGCGATCTGGCCGAGATCCCCAGAGTCACAGTGGATGCCACCGAGTTCTCCGAAGACGTGGCCCACACCAACATAGATCTGGTCAAGGGTTACAAGGCGCTCTCCAACGAGTTTTGAGGCGACCTCCTCCCATGACACACAACGGGCGCCCAGGCGCCCGTTGTCACAACTGTAAAGGGGGTGAAAAGAGGGTGTAAAAGCGATTGAGCGCAGAGCCAGGCTGGCGTTTGATGGGCCATATTCACCCGGACGAAGTCATCCCATGTCATGCAAAGCCCTCGTATTGCCCCTGCTGCTCGGCAGCCTGTCTGTGCACGCCAGCGACATGCCGCCCCCCATGCCAGGCCACCCCGGCGCTCAGATACCGGCGCCACCCTCGGTTCTCTATCAGGCCAGCAAGCAGAGCAAGGATCCCCAGGCCACGGCCCAGGAGCTGTTAAAGAACATCCCCGCCGCCGAGGCCAACAAAAGTTACGAGGTGATGGTCAGCGTGCGGGAGCTACCCCCCCAGCCAATCAGGCTCCAGTCCGCCACTGCTCCGCTCAAGGGCCAATAGGATGAACAGGGATAGCTCCAGGCCCCGAGCATTACCGCTGCTCATCGCCCTCCCCGCGAGTGTGGGCGGGGGTGGAGACGGTCTTGCTGGTCGGGCTCACCGACTATGTGCTCGGCGACATCTATTACTAGCGACAGGAGAATCACTATGTGGTGGTCACGCCGCCAACCCAGGTGATCGAGGTGCAGACTGACGCGAGCCTATCCCGCTGGATCTGGATGACCGTCGCCACTACGCCAAAGCCGGCCATTACTACCAGCGGGAACTGGACGGGCACTATATAAGGTAGAAGGACCGCCTCCCGCCGACCTGTGCTGAGCCGGTAAAAAAGACGGGCGCCGCGGCGCCCGTTGTTATTGGTGTCAGCCGATGATCATGAACACTTCTTCAGACTGATATGCCAGTTGGCACCGGACTGCACCTGATGTTTGACGGCGAAGCTGTCCATGTTGAGGGCGACCGAGACTTGCAGCAGGCTGTTGAGGTAGACCAGCGGCTGGCCTTCAGGCACGTCGCCGAAGCTGCTGACGTAGGGGGCCTTGCCCTCGTACTTGAGCACGTCCCCTTCGCTTATCTTGAGGCAGGCCTGATCCCCCTTGTTGACGCCCGCCTTGGCAAGCAGCGTCTCGTCTATGTTGGTCCAGACGTTGCCGTACTGCACATCCAGGATCGGGATGGTGCCCTTGACGGTGCCGTCCTGCTCGGCCACTGCCGGCTGGTAAGGGATCTTCACCACCTCGGCCGGCAGCAGCGGGCCCACCTGCTCATAGCTGATGGCACCGGAGGCCAACCGGGCGCCGGTGTAGGCGTAAACATCGCGGCCGTGGAAGGTGTTGGACTTCTCGGAACCCTTGAGGCGATTGGTCTTCTCGTCGATCTGGCGCACTGTGTCGATGCCGAAGTGCTCCGCCACCAGGGTCAGGGTGCCGTTATCCGGCGAGACTATGTAGTGACCGCTCTTGGTCTTGAGCACCACCGACTTTCGATCTGTCCCCACGCCAGGATCCACCACGCTGACGAAGACGGTGCCCTTGGGCCAGTAGTTGATGGTCTGATAGAGCCGGTAGGAGGCTTCCCAGATGTTGTAGGCCGGGATCTCGTGGGTCAGGTCATAGAGCGGCAGGGTGCGATCAACCCCGAAGGCGACCCCCTTCATGGCCGACACTGCGCCATCCTTGAGACCAAAATCGGTCTGGATCACCAGGGCCTCGTTGGCACAGGCGAGGCTGCTGGTCAGCAGGAGGGCGAGCGCAAGGGCGCGGGGAGCGGTGCGAATATCCATATCAGAACTCCTGAAGCGTAGAGGTGAGCAATAGCCATTTAGACATCCAGAATGCCATCAATAACCAAGTTTGCAAGCCGTATCAGCCGAATGGGGGAGCTGAAAGCCCTCGCCAGCAAGCATGGGCGGGTGTATGGATAAGTCTGATCATCAACACGGCAAGGAGATCTCATGACAAGCAGACACCCCGCCATCATGCTGAAGCTGGGGGAGCAGACCAGCAAGGTGCAGATCACCCAGGCAGACGACATCACCCTCACCTACAAGCTGGCATTTGGTTTCGAGGCCATGACGCCGGGCCCGTTTCGCCATGACCCGCCGAGCGCACTCGAATTGGAGCAAGCCATCATGGTAGTAGAGGATGCGCTGATGCCGCTGGCTGCCCGCATTCCGGCCCACGAACTCGTGACACTGGACAGCCCGCTCCCGCTGGCTGACGAGTTCGGCAGCCATGAGCTGAGCCGGGAGAGCATAGAGCAGCTGTTCGGCCAGTTTGCCGCCATGGTGGAAGGGGATCCGCTGGCGGCGGCCCATCTGCCCAAGGGGCGGCATTTTGCCGCCGTGCTGCTGATCCTGCGGGAATGGATGCACCATCTGGACGCCAAACGAGTGTTGCTGGCGGATTGATGGGTGAGCCTATCAAGGCGCAGCCCGTTCGAAGCGGGTTCGTGATACCCCCCAGGCCAGCCCAAGACTGATCAGAATGGTGCCGACGGCGAGCAGGTCCACCGCCGCCAGCAGGCCAACACTGTCACTCACCCAGCCCAGCAGCACAGGCACCCAGTTCGCCACATAGGCGATCACATAGAAGAACGACACCAGCCGGGCGTGGCTGCCGCCGGGAGAGATGCGGTTGACCAGGGTCGCACTGCCGACAAACACGGCGCCCTGGGCGTAACCTGCCACCAGCAGCCCAAGCCCCGCCAACCAGAGCGACTGGACGTGCACGGCGCCGGTAAACAGCAGCACGCAGAGTGCCAGCGCCAGGCAACCGCTCTGCAGGGTATGGCGGGCATCGAGGCGGCGGGCCCAGAGCTGGCACAGGCCGGAGAGCAACATATAAGCCGCGATCAGATAGCCAAACAGGCCGAGATCCCGCATCCCCAGCAACTGGCTCGCCACCTTGGGGCCGATGGCCAGCAGGCTGGCCGCCACCGCCCAGGCGGTAAACAACGCCAGCGCACAAAGAAAGAATGCAACCCCAGTGGCCTTGAGCCCCTCCCCTAGCGATCCCCTGCCCTGATGCGTTGCCGCGGCCGGCGCCCCTTGCGCGCTGGCGGGCCAGCTCAGCACAACACCTGTCATGGCGCAGGCCGCCAACCCCATGATGAGCAGAAAAGGCAGCTGAGTCGGATAAAAGTCCAGCTGCAACGCCAGCCCGCTGAATACCGGGCCTAGCGCCAGTCCGGCAGTAAAAGAGAGGGTCGCGCTGAGAGCGGCCCGCTTGCCGCCGTCGCGCGGACCAAAGCGCAGCAGCGCCACGTTGGCGGCGCCGGTCAGCGCCCCCGTGCCGATCCCGGCCAGCACCCGCGCCAGCAGCAGCGACCAGAACGAATCGGCCAGGGAAAACAGCAGGGCGCCTCCCGCGACCGCCAGCTGGGCCGGCAGGATCATGGCGCGCAGATCGCTCACCCGGCCCGCCAGATTGCCCACCCCGAACAAGGAGATGAGCACCCCGGCCGCATAGCCGCCATAGATCAGGGTGAGGCTGACATCGCTCAGCGCCAGTACCTGCTGGTAGTGGGGATAGAGAGGGGTGGGCACGCTGCTGTTGAGCAGCGCCGACATCAGGGCCAGCGGCAGAAACAGCAAGATGGCGCCATGGGAAGCCTGCGCCTCGCAGGGCCGGGCGGTGGACAGGGATGATGACATGCACAACTCCGATGAACGCGAGGCCGGGCCACGCTGACGAGAGTCGGCCATGATAGCGCCCGTCCATCCCTGCCAACAGCGGCACAAATGCATCATGCCGCTTCAATAATGCATGCCGGTAACATCTATTTGCATGCCAACAAGGCCACGCTCGCCTTGTGATCCCGCCTGTGCTGGCTTCTAATGGGCTCGCCCCAAGGGGGCACTTTGAGTGGGAGGCTCGATGATCAACTGGGATGACGCACGTTTTTTTCTGGCATTGGCAAGACAGGGCACACTGCGTGGCGCGGCCGGGGTGCTGGGGGTCGATCAGGCCACCGTCGGGCGGCGCATCACGGCGCTGGAGCAAAACCTGGGCTCCAAGCTCTTTATCCGCACCCCCAAACTCTATGATCTGAGCCCCCTCGGCGAGACCATGCTGGCGGATGCCAGCGCCATGGAGCAGGCCATCAAGGCCATAGAACGCAAGGCGAGCGCAGGGGATCAGAGCCTGTGCGGCGAGGTGCGCATCGCCACCACTGACACCCTGGCCCAGGCCTTCGTGCTGCCCGCCCTCACCCTGCTGCGCGAGCGCCACCCAGGTATCCGCCTCAGCTTGCAGACGGCGGTCAGCGTCAGCGACATCGCCTATCGGGAGGCCGATCTCGCCATCCGGGGGCTGCGCCCCGACAACGACGAGCTGGTGATCAAGCGGCTCACCACCATAGATATGGGGCTCTACGCCTCTCGCGACTATCTGGCTCGCCACGGCACGCCCAAGAGCGGCCACGGCCTGAGTCAGCACGCCCTGCTGCTGTTTGCCAAGGAGCTGGTCTCCCGCCACTGGCACAGCCTGTGCGGGGAGCCGCTGCACGAACCGAACGTGGTGCTGCAGTGCAATGCCCAGCTGCTGTTGCTGGCGGCGGCCCGCCAGGGGCTGGGAATAGCCCTGCTCTCCACCTTTCTGGCAGACAAAGAAACTGAGCTGGTGCGCGTGCTGCCCGCCCTCAGCGATCCGGTCGACATCTGGCTGGTGCTCCACCCCGACCTGCAGAAGGCCAGCCGGGTACGCGCCGTGGTGGATGCGCTGGAAGAGGTGTTTCACTGCCGTTAACCAGCACAGAGTGTTCCAGCACAGGGAGCTGCTCGCCATGGCGCAGCTCCCGAGCCAGACCTGCAGGGCGAAGCGCGGGATAGAGGCCCACTCCCCTCGCCCGCCTTCTGCCCATGCCCCCGCTTCTGTTACCATGCCGGCCACTACGATTGTTTCTGTCGTGGCCCTGGCCGCGATAACCCCACACTGGTGCCCCTATGTCCATTGCCTCCTTTGCCGAACTGGCCCTATCCCCCCATTTGCAGCAGACGCTGACCGAACTCGGCTATGCCGCGCCCACCCCGATCCAGGCCTGCGCCATCCCCGTCATTCTGGCGGGGCGCGATCTGATGGCGGGGGCCCAGACCGGCACAGGCAAGACAGCCGCCTTCGTGCTGCCGCTGCTGGAGCAACTGATGCAGCACCCGGCGAGCGATGCATCCCGCCCGATCCGCGCCCTGGTGCTGGTGCCGATCCGCGCCCTGGTGCTGGTGCCGACCCGCGAGCTGGCGGTGCAGGTACACGAGAGCGTCGCGCGCTACGGACAAGGTACGGGTCTCACCAGCGCTTTGGTCTACGGCGGGGTCAGCATAGCCGCGCAGGTGGAGGCGCTGAAAGCCGGGGTGGATCTGCTGATCGCCACCCCGGGCCGACTGCTCGACCATCTGCGCCAGGGGACCTTGAGCCTTGAGCGCCTCAGCCATCTGGTGTTTGACGAGGCGGACCGCATGCTCGACATGGGCTTTATGGACGAGATCAAGGCGCTGCTCAAACAAATACCGGCGGATCGCCAGACCCTGCTCTTCTCCGCCACCTGCGATGACAACCTGTTTGCCTTGAGCCGTGTGCTGCTGCGCGACCCCGAACTGATCGAGGTGGCACCGCGTAACACCACGGCGGCCGAGGTGGAGCAGCGGGTCTATGCGGTGGATGGCGAGCGCAAGCTGGCGTTGCTGGAGCACCTGATCAAGGTGAAGGGCTGGGCGCCGGTGCTGATCTTCAGCCGCACCCGCCAGGGGGCCGACAAGCTGGCCCAGCAGCTGGGCAAAGCGGGCATCAATGCGCTGGCCTTCCACGGTGACCTGTCACAAAGCGCGCGGGAGAAGGTGCTGCTGGAGTTCAGGGCTGGCACCCTGCAGGCGCTGGTCGCTACCGACGTGGCAGCACGCGGCCTCGATATCAGCGATCTCAACTACGTGATCAACCTCGAATTCCCCTTTGTCGCAGAGGATTACGTGCACCGCATCGGTCGCACCGGCCGCGCGGGCAACAAGGGGCTGGCCATCACCTTGTTCAGCCCGGAAGATGCGCCGCTCTTGGAGAAGGTGGAAGCCGTGCTCGACACCCGATTGCCCCAGCAGTGGTTCCCGGGCTTTGAGCCCGACCTCACCCGCTTAGAACCCGAGCCGCGCCGCAACGGCAAGGCAGCCCAGAAGCAGCGCGCCAGAAAGCTGGCCCTCGGCGGCGGCAAGAGCGGCAAGGGCAAGCGTTAAGCCGCCTCAACGCCGCCCACAAAAAACGCCCGCATGGGCGTTTTTTGTTTTCCGGCTAACCGCAGGCGGCTATGAATCGGTGGCCAGCATGGGTGGCAGGGCCCGCAGGATGCGTTGCTCCGCCAGGGTCGAGAGGATAAACATCACCATATAGCCAAGCCCCAGCGCCACAATAATGGCCACCACGTTGCTGGTGAACTCGGCCACCAGATAGTAGGCGGCGACCAGCGCCACTATGCCGACCAGCCGGATTAGCAGGCTCTGGGTAAAGTGGCCGTGGGCCTTGATATAGGCGAGCTGATAGCCGTTGAGCATCATGAAGATGAAGAAGAGGGAGAAGTGCAGCAGCACGGGCACGGCCCCCACATAGTCGACGGGGAACAGCAGCAACACCAGCGGCTTGCCCGCCAGCAGCATCAGCACAAAGAACACCAGACTGACGATAGCCGAGAGGCGGAAGATCCAGCGTCGGATCATCCTGATCTGGCGGTGATCGCCGTTGCGCAGATTGACCGCCAGCTCAGGCAGCACGAAGCGGTAGATTGGGAAGACAAACAGCAGCGTCATATAGGTGAAGATGGGGCGCACCACCACCTGGAAATCCCCCAGCTCGTCGATGCTGAAGTGGCGTATGGTGAGCAGCACTGTGATGTAGATCATCAGTATGCTGGCCCCCGCCTCCAGCGAGGCGGTGAAGCTCTTTTTCACATAGCTGCGCATCTCGGGGCCGAGCTCGACTTTGGCCAGCGGCCGGGTGGCGATGGCCCTGCGCCGATAGAGATACATATAACCGGCGATGACCAGCGACGAGAGCGTCAGCCCGTAGAAGAGCGACGAGAGTGCATCCATCCCCAGCCCGAAATAGCAGGCCATAAACAGCAGGGCATTGGCGAGCGGCTCCAGCCAGGTGACCCTGTTGGAAATGTCATACATGCGGTACATGGCCACCAGATTGGTGAAATAGACCTTGAGCCCCAGCCCGAAGATGACCCCCACCAGTTGCAGATACTCCACCCGTATATGGAGCCCGTGCTTGATGTAGGGGATCACCAACCCCCAGGTGAGCAGCACCATGCCAATGAGGAAGTAGCGGAAGATATTGATGATGTCTCTGTCGTTCTTGGTCTGGGAGTAGCTCACCACCATGGAGGAGCGAAAGCCGGTCATCAGGATGAGAGAGAGGGAGATCAAATCCACCACGCTATTGAACAGCGCCAGATCCCCCTTGGCCACCCACTGCGCAAGCCACACCTTGAAGGAGAAGCCGATGACGATGCTGACCAGCGAGGCCCACATGCCGGTGATAAAGGCCTGCTTCAGCCGCTCGAGGGATTTATATTGCATATCAATTGCTTGTTAATGGCTGGCCAGAGAGGAATCCATCTTATGAAAGCGCACCCGGCTTGAACAGCCTTAATGCCGGGGGCCGGCTGCCGGCCGGCAAGATTCGGAAATCAGCCACAGAAAATCCGGTGCGCTGAAAACAGGAAAACGCCCGTTTGGGCGTTTTCTCTGGCCAGCACCTGTCAAGAGTGAGGCGTATCTTGTTATCTCTGCGCCCTGGCTCTCTATGCCTGCGGGGCGGCCTTGATAAGCGCCTCGTAGTGATCGATAAGCTCGGGCCCGTGCAGCGGCGAGTCGTGACCACCGACCACAATCTTGATCGGCAGCTTCATCGCTTTGAGCCGCTCCAGCGTCTGCGGATAGGCCTTCACATCGGCAAAGCTCAGGTTGCCCAGCTTCTCCTTGAGGATGCAGTTGCCATAGAGCACCTGCTCGTCGGGGAAGTAGACAAAGATGCCGTCCGGCGTGTGGGCCGGGCCCGCGTAGAAGGCACGCACCTTGCCCTCCTGCAGGGTGAAGTCGCCATCGTGCACCACGTTGGGCAGCACCAGCGGCAGATCCGGGTACTCCGGCAGCCCCTTGCGAGTAAAGGCGACAATCTCGGCCCAGTCACTCTTCATCAGATCCCGTGTCTGGCGCGTCGCCACCACCTTGGCCCCGATGGACTTCCAGTAGGCGTTACCGCCTGCCCTGTCGGTGTGGTAGTTGGTGTTGATCACCTCCAGCACCGGTTTGCTGCTGACCCGTTTGATCAGCTTGTGCAGCTCGCGGGCGGTATCCGGCGTCCAGGTCGCCCCCACCACAGTCACCCCCTTGGCCCCGAAATAGACCATGGAGTTCTCTTTGACGTAGTAGTTGTCCTCCACCACATACACAGGGCCGCTCACCTGAGTGAGCGATATCGCCGCCGCATGCACGCTGCCGCCCCAGAAACTCGCCACCAGCACCAGGGCCCCGGCCAGCCCGCACTTTATCCAACCTTTCATCATCTTGCTCCCTCGCTCCAACCGGCCCCTCGCCACCCCTGTGGCAAGCCGGGCCTTTTAAGCAGTGGGCAGAAAATACGGGGGATTTGTGAAGGGAAAATGGGCTTCTGTGAAGAGAAGGTGAAGTCTGGGGAAAGTCCGGAGAAATCAGCAGCGAACCACGACCAAGATGGCGATTGGCGATGTGGAAAATGGAAAGAGGTAAATGGTCAAAACATGCAATCAGCGCCTTGATGCAGGGACGACTAGAGCAGTGTAATCGTCCGCATACCGCGTCATAGCAATACTGGCAGCCCCCCTGTATTACAGCGGCGTCTCGGCCACGACCTATTCGCGACCGTCCGAATACGCTTAGCTATTCGAACCTACGACTCTGATAAACACTTATCACTTAAAAACACTCACCTGAATATCTTCCCGATTATTTAATCGGTAACGACATGGGAAATTGAACTTGGGCCTAATAATGGGCCTCATAACCAAGGAAAATACCATGTCCAATCAATACAGCGTTAAGTTTGTCAACAGCTCCACTAACTCAGGGAATGTGGCGCTTTTTCAGCAGCTGCCGGATCAACGAGCTCAGAATATTTTCTCCCTCGCTTGGTTCAGTAAGTTTGTTAATCCAAACGTACACGAGATCTTCAAATGGGAAATTGATTACTCCTTTGTCTGGTCCGATACCGGTGAGATCAAACCCGGCATCATCTTCGAAGGGGGAGAGGAAATAGCCGCCGATCTGACCACGGCCAACTCCATTACCCTGGATTACAACGGCGGTTACTTTTTTTCGCCAACCTCCTTTAGCGGCCAATCAGGTTCTCTCTATATCGACGAGAGCGCCAATGTGCCTCTCAAGCAGGCCGCTGTCGGTATCGGCATGAGCAAAGCGGGTACCTTCGTCAAGGCGACCCAGCCGAACCTGCATCTGGAGTTTGTCCCCCACCCCTCTTACTGGATTGTATTTGGCGACTTCCAGCAAGGAGAGATCCTGGATATCGAGCAGATCACTGATGCGGTTGAGATCAAGTTCGGGCCCAACATCTACGAGATGGTTGCAACCCTGAAACAAGACAACTCTTGGGCCATCACAGCAGCCTGAGTATTGGGCGGCGGGTTCATACCGCCGCCTCTACACAACCAAGGAGCACAAGATGAAAGATATAATTATTATCGATGGTAACGGCCATGCACTGGATCCCATGGACCAGTGCGAAGCCGAACAGTATCTGAGTGAATATCTGGAGAAAAATCTCCACGCCAACCTGAAGCAGTGTTTGAACGACGTGACGGGAGGTAAGGGTAAGGCGACTGGCGCTTATCAATATAACGGCCATGCTGTGCTGCATGCATCGTCCGGCAACGTACAGAAGAGCGTCAGCCTCTTCTACTACGACGATGGTGGCAACCACTATATTATTGCCATGGGCGAGCATAAGACAGCCACCAGCTACAAGCTGAATTTCTACGGCCAACCGGCGGGTGACTTCAAATATAAAGCGACCATCACCTTATAACATCTTCGCCCGGGGAGACCCGGGCATTTTTATTCCTGCCTGACAATCCAAACATCTCACATGGGCCGATTTGATAGCCGTTATACGCAGGGCCATAGCCCGTCCAGGTTTCTCGGTTGATAAAAGCAGGGCCTTGCCCGCCCCGCTTATGGCTGATACCGAAAATTATTGCGCTCTCATCTTTCGCTTGATATTGGCAACTTGGCGAGTCCCCAGATCGAACTCTTTGGCGAGCTGAGTGCGCGATTTACCACTCTCCGACTGAACCATGATCTCTCGGTTGCGCAATTGTCTATCTATATGCTTGGCCAGAGGCACCTCTATGCTTAGTCCCCCCAAAGCGTTACACAATCGCCCCATCGTCACCTCACTGCAATACGCAGCATGGTGCTTGGGTGATTTAGGGATATATTTGCACTGCCCTCCAAAGGATTGCGTGAACATATACGCCTCCTCCAGTCCCATAATATCGATAAGTTCCTGCAACTGCCCGGGCAGTCTGGTGACATCGATATAGGCCAACGCATCGGCCAAAATGCACTCTCCATGGTATTTCATTGCCTCACTCCTTGTGTCATTTGAGAACCCAAATGACATCACGTTGAAATGTGACAATCGATGGGGAAATCATTCAGGCCAAGCGCGCCAGCCCCCTTTTCGGCTCTCTCACTCCCCAGAACTGACAATAAAAAACCACCCGTATCGCGCGGGTGGTTTTATTTTCGTTATCACCGGGCGAACCCGGGCTATTTAACTCACACCAGCAATCACGCCAACGGCGGCGTCCGCGGCGGCACCTTGCGCTTGCTGCCGGTGGACTCGAAGGCCGAGGCGACGCGCAGCAGGTTGTTGTCGTCATAGGCGCGACCGGCGAAGGTCAGGCCCACCGGCATACCGATATCGGCCATGACGCCCATGGGGACGGTAACGGTCGGCACACCGAGATGGCGAATGGCGAGGTTGCCGTTGGCAACCCAGATGCCGTTGCTCCAGGCGATATCGGCGGAGGCCGGATTCACGTCCGAATCAGCCGGGGCGACGTCGGCGACGGTCGGGAACAGCACGGCGTCGAGCTTGAGCCCGTCCATCCAATCTTCCAAGTCCAGCTTGCGGGTCTTTTCCAGACCGCGCAGGCCGTCCGGCACAGAGGCAATCTCGTCAAAGCGTTTGAGGCCGCGCTTGGCCATCTTGACGTACTCGTCCATGCCCGCCGCCAGATCGCCCTCGCGGTTCGGCAAGGTGCCCGGATCATGGGGGAAGATCTTGGGGCCATCCACATCGGCGAGCTTATTGAGCTTGGGATCGCCGTTGGCGCGCAGGAAGTCGTCGAACGCCCAGCCGGAGAGCTCCCACAGCTCGTCGTTGAGAAACTCAGGGCTCACGATGCCGCGATTGAACACGGTCGGCGCGCCGGGTCTGTCCCCTTCGCAGTTGGAAACCAGCGGGAAGTCCACTTCGATAACTTCCGCGCCAGCGGCTTCCAGCGCCTGACGGGCCTGCTCCCACAGGGCGATCACGGTCGGGCGGGTATGGATACGCTGACCGGTCGGGCCGCCGATGCCGGGGTTTTCGCTGGTGCCGGCCAGTTCATCCTTGTTGATAAACATGCGCGGCACGCCGAGGCGCTTGCCCTTGAGGGCATCAGGCTTGGCGGCCAGATCCAGATAGGAAGCCGGACGCACCTCGGAGGCCTTGGGCAGCTGCACCCAGGGCTGCATGCGCCAGAGATCGCCACGGGTGTCGGCATCGTCAGCCACTACCACATCCAGCACTTCCAAGAGATCGGCCATGGTGCGGGCATAAGGCACCACCACATCCATGGTCGGAGTAAGCGGCCAGTTACCGCGCACCGAGATGACGCCACGGGACGGGGTGTAGGCGCACAGACCGTTGTTGGAGGCCGGGCCACGGCCGCTCGACCAGGTCTCTTCGGCCAGACCAAAGGCGGAGAAGCTGGCGGCGGTGGCGGTACCGGCACCGTTGGAGGAGCCGGAGGCAAACGGCGCGGTCAGGTAGTCGGCGTTGTAGGGGCTCTCGGCACGGCCATAGACGCCGCGCTGCATGCCACCATTGGCCATCGGCGGCATATTGGTTTTGCCAAGGCAGATGGCACCGGCGGCGCGCAGGCGTTCAACGGTAAAGGCATCGCGCTGGGCCACCAGATCCTTGAAGGCCGGGCTGCCGGAGGCGGCGGTCAGCCCCTTGACCAGATAGCTGTCTTTGGCGGTGTAGGGGATGCCGTCGAGCGGGCTCAGGGTTTCGCCACGGGCACGGCGGGCATCGGAAGCTTCGGCTTCTTTCAGTGCATCCGGGTTGGCGACCACCAGGGCGTTGAGTTTGGTGGCAGTCTCGGGGCCGTTATAGGCTTTGATCCGGGCCAGATAGGCCTTGACCAGTTCGACCGCTGTGGTGCGGCCTGCTTCGAGCGCACCGCGCAGCTCGGCAATGGAAACCTCTGTCACTTCGATCATGGGGATCTCCTGTAAAAGGGTGACTGTTTGTGATGGTGGTCGCCGCATCAGCGCCTGCGACCATCACACCATCAAGAGATAAAACCCCACGGCGTGGGGTTTTGAATACCAACTGGAACCGGTTCTTACTTGCCGGAGGGGATCTGCTGGGTAATGCAGTGGATATTGCCACCGCCCAGCAGGATCTCGCGGGCCGGCACGCCGACGACTGTGTGATCCGGGAAGATCTCTTCCAGAATGCGCTGGGCTTCACCGTCGGTAGCGGCATCCAGCAGCGGGTAGACGATGCGATCGTTGGTGATGAGGAAGTTCACATAGGAACCGGCCAGACGACCTTCGGCCTCGCGCGGCACACCGGTACCGCTCTCGACGCCGGCAGACTCTTCCTGGGTGCAGTAGAGCGGGCCCGGCTGGGGCATCTTCCATACTTTCAGCTTGCGACCCTTGGCATCCACTGCCGCTTCCAGCACCTTGAGGGCGGCCAGGGAGCGGGCGTACTGGGGATCATTCTGGTCGTCAGTCCAGTGCAGGGCCACTTCACCCGGACGCACGAAGCAGCAGATGTTGTCGATGTGGCCGTCGGTTTCGTCCATATAGACGCCCTCGTCCAGCCAGATAAAGCTGGTGACGCCCAGATAGTCGCGCAGATAAGCTTCGATCTGTTCCTTGGTCAGGTGCGGGTTGCGGTTTTCGTTGAGCAGGCACTCGGCGGTGGTCATGCAGGTGCCTTCGCCATCGACGTGGATGGAGCCCCCTTCCAGAATGAGCGGCGCGGCGTAACGATCCATGCCGTGCTGTTCCAGCATCCGGGCTGCCACTTTTTCATCCTGATCCCAAGGGTAGTAGAGACCGCCCTTGTGGCCGCCCCAGGCGTTGAAGCCCCAGTCCACCCCACGGCATTCGCCTGCTGCGTTGGTGACTATGGTCGGGCCTGTGTCGCGGGCCCAGCAGTCATCGCTGGCCATTTCTACCAGGGTAACGTGGGCAGGCATGATGGCGCGGGCCTGCTCCATAAACTCGGCTGGCACCCCCATAAAGACAGGAGTGGCCTGGCCTATGGCATCGGCCACCTTGGCGAAGGTCGCTTGGGCGAAGCGACCGGCTTCACGCCAGTTGTCCGGGCGAAACGGCCAGATCATCCAGACGGCCTGCTGATGCGCCCACTCGGCGGGCATGGTGAAGCCGTCAGCGGCCGGCGTGGTGTTCATGGTCTTGATGCTCATAGCAAGGCTCCTTGCATGGATTGAGGCCCCCTATTTACGCGGGAAATCTGCGCGGGAACCCTGAAAAAATAACAGTGGGTTGCAGAGTAAGACGTTGCGCCCCCATCCATCAAATGAATAGGATGGATTGTCCCATAAGCACGGCAAATAATCTCACCATGAAATTGCACCAGCTCGACCTCAATCTGCTGCTTGCCTTTGACGCCCTGATGACGCAAGGGAGCGTGACCCGCGCCGCCGAAACACTCTTTATCAGCCAGCCGGCCATGAGCCATGCGCTGGGTAGGCTGCGCACCTTCTTCGGCGACCCGCTCCTGGTGCGCACCCCGCAGGGGATGCTGCCGACCCCGCGCGCCCAGCGACTGCATCTGGGAGTGCAACAAGCGCTGCGGCTGCTGGAGCAGCAGCTCTCGGACGAAGAGGTGTTCGAGCCAAGCCAGTCGAAGCGCCGCTTCGTGCTCTGCACCACCGATTACGTGGAGTGCGTGCTGATCCCGCCGCTCATCCAGCGCCTCAAGGGACTGGCGCCCGGCGTTACCATCGAGATCCGCATCCTGCGCGACACCTTGCCGGAGGCGGAGCTGGCGAGCGGCGAAATCGATCTGGTGCTGGGGTTTGACGAATACATGCAGGTGCCGGGATATCTGGGCAAGGAGACCTGGCTCACCGAGCCGCTGGCCGGGCTGGTGCGCGCCGATCTGCCGATTGCCAAATCGGCGACCACCGGGGCCGAGAGCGATCCCTCCCAATGGCAGGAGCGCATCACGCTTGAGCAGCTTATCGCCATGCCCCATGTGTTCCACTCGCCGCTCGGCACCTCGGAGGCAAGCCTGGACCGCTATCTGAAGACGCTGGGCTTCAGTCGCACCATCTCGGTCAACAGCCAGAGCTATATGTCCGCCGCCGCCATCGTTAGCCAGAGCGATCACCTGCTGGTGCTGCCCAGCATGGTGGCCGAGCTGCTCGCCAACCACTGGCCGCTCAAAAGCCTGCCATTGCCTGAAGACGTGCCGGATTATCACCTCAACTGCGTCTGGCATCCGGTGCATGCGCAGCAACCGGCCCTGGTGTGGCTCAAGAATCTGATGAAAGAGCTGGTTAATCCTGAATAACGGCTGCGCCTGGCATACCAAAGCACCATGTGCAGCAACCGGCACTGGTGTGGCTCAAGGATCTGATGAAAGAGCTGGTGAATCCGGAGTAATCCGGCTGCGTACGACATCCCCAGAAACAACAATGGCTCCCGCGGGAGCCATTGTTGTTTATCTGCCTGTCATCATGCCCGCAGGGCCGTCATCAGCTGGGTGACGACGCCATCGAGCAGGGCGCGGTCGGGGCGGCACTGGGCGAAGGTGACCAGACCCTGAATGTTGATGAGCAGGAAGGCGGTCAGGGTCGGGATGTCGCGGTCGGCCATCAGCTCGCCGTGCTGCTGGGCGAGACTCAGGATCTGCACCAGATCGGCGTCCAGCTCGGCATAGATGGCCTTGAGCCGCAGATGCAGCTCTTCGTCCTGCTCCGCCAACTCCATCAGGGTACGCGTCACCAGACAGGTGCCGCAGAGGGCATCGTTCACTATCTGGCTGAGGTAGGCCTGCACCCCCGCCAGCGGGCTCTGGCCGGCAAAGAAGCCACGGCGCAGCGCGCTTTTCTCCTGCACATAGTGATCGACCGCCGCCAGCAGCAGACCGCGTTTGTTGCCAAACGCCGCGTAAAGGCTGCCTGGATGCAACCCGGTCGCCGCCACCAGCTCCTGCATGGTGGTCTTGGCGTAACCCTTGGCCCGAAATGCCTCCATGGCATTTCGCAAGACGTCGTCCCGGTTGAACTCGGCGCTGCGCATGGTTTCTCCGTTGAAAAAACGATCACCGGCGCAAAGCCGATGAGGGGGAACAAAAAGGGCGGCAAGTTTACCCCAGCGGGCAGGCAACACCAACCCATCTTGAATGCTCGTTCAAAAAAGACTTGCGCACAAAACAAAAAACGTCTTGAATGCACGTTCAAGAATCACTCCCTCAGGACAGACGATCATGAATACCCTGTTTCAGCCCTATCGCCTCAACGACACCCTCACCCTCGCGAATCGCTTCATGATGGCACCGCTCACCCGTTGCATGGCCGGCCCGGGCCTGGTGCCCACCGAGCAGATGGCCGCCTATTACGCCCGTCGTGCCGATATCGGCCTCATCATCTCCGAAGCCACCATCATTCGTCCGGACGGCCAGGGCTATCCCAACACCCCCGGGATCTACAGCCCGGAGCAGATCGCAGGCTGGAAAAACGTCACCAGCGCCGTGCACGCCAATGGCGGCAAGATCTTCGCCCAGCTGTGGCACGTGGGTCGCCTCTCCCACCCCTTCTTCCACCATGGCGAGGTGCTGGCACCGTCCGCCGTCGCCCATGAGGGGACGGTGCCGCGCATGCGCGAGCTGGAGTATCAGGTACCCCGTCCCCTGACAGTGGCCGAGATAGGCCAGCTGGCCGAGGATTACGCCCAGGCCGCCGCCAACGCCATAGAGGCGGGCTTCGACGGGGTGGAGATCCACGGCGCCAACGGCTACCTCATCGATCAGTTCCTGCACCATTCGAGCAACCTGCGCAGCGATCAGTACGGTGGCAGCCCGGAGAACATGAGCCGCTTCGCACTGGAAGTGGTGGATGCGGTCAACGCCCGCATCGGATCCGAGCGGGTTGGCCTGCGCCTCTCCCCCGGCGCCTATGTGCACCTTGAGGGCGACCAGCGGGATCGTGCCGTGTTCGACCATCTGCTGAGCGAACTGAACCTGCGCGCCCTGGCCTATGTGCACCTGGGCATCTTCGATGACAGCCTCACCTTCGATTATCTGGATGGCCGCGCCTCCGACTACCTGCGCGCCCACTACGACGGCCATCTGGTGGGGGTGGGCAACTACAGCGCCGACACAGCCCTGGATGCCATCAAGGCCAACCGCTTCGACCTCGTCGCCATCGGCCGTCCGCTGATCGCCAACCCGGACTATCTCGCCAAAGTGCAGAAGGGCGAGACACTGGTTCCCTATGCCGACGCCATGCTGGCCGAGCTGGTCTAACGCTCGCTGGCACCTTGCCTGACCAAGGATGGGATCCGCGCCCTCGCGCGGGTTTCCAATGTTTGGGCCCCCTCCCGGGCCCTTTTTTGTGCCCGCTCATTATGCCCGCCGATTTCATGACCCTTCGCTGACCCAATAAAAAAGTTGCTAGTAACAACTAGTTGACTATATTGGTTGTTGATGACAACCAAATAGGAAGCCCTGATATGGATCCCCGCCCCCTGCGCGCCCTGTCGCGCGATCTGGTTCGCGAACTCGGCATGCTCTCCCAGCAGTGCGGCGAGCTGGCGCTGACCCCGCTCGAAGCCCATCTGCTGATTGAGCTGGAGAACGGCCCCGCCACCAACCAGCAGCTGGCAGAACGGCTGCGCATCGACAAATCCAACGCCAGCCGTCCGCTGGCGCGACTCGCCGAGCGCGAGCTCATCAGCTGGCACCCTCATCCATCCGATGGCCGCAGCAAGGAGGCGCGCCTCACCATCGCCGGCCAGGCCCAGCTGCTGGATCTGCATCAGGAGATGGACAACGCCATGGAAGAGACCCTGGCCCAACTCACCCTGAGCGAACGCGAGCAGCTGTGGGCCGGCCTGCGCCTCTACCGCAGCGCCCTCTCCCGCGCCCGTCGTCAGCAAGGCTATCGCATCCGTCCCATCACAGCCGCCGACAACCCTCATATCGCCGCCGTGGTGCGCGCCGTCTCCGCCGAATACGGCCTCACCGCCGACAAGGGCTATGGCGTGGCCGACCCCAATCTGGATCGGCTGCACGAGACCTATCGGGGGGAGAAGAGCCGCTACTGGGTGATCGAAGGGCCCGACGGCATCCTTCTCGGCGGCGGCGGCATAGCGCCGCTGGCAGGGGAAGAGGATCGGGTCTGCGAGCTGCAGAAAATGTACTTCATGCCTTCTCTGCGCGGGCTGGGGCTGGGACGGCGACTGGTGTTGCAGGCGCTGGACGAGGCGAGAACCCTGGGTTACCAGCGCTGCTATCTGGAAACCACCGAGGTGCTGCGCGAGGCGACCACACTCTATGCATCCCTTGGCTTCGAGCACCTGCCGGGGCCGCTCGGCTGCACTGGCCACGACGCCTGCGAGATCTGCATGGTGCTGACGCTGATGCCGGACAGTGCGACATGAACGGCCCGACTCGCCTGACGGTCGGCATCCGTGATGTGCAGTTCGGAGAGCGGGTGAAGCTGGTTGAACCGGTGAATCTCTATGGTTGTTCCCTGGCCGACGATGTGTTCGTTGGCCCCTTCGTCGAGATCCAGTCGAACGTCAGCATAGGGCCGGGCACCCGGATCCAGTCCCACAGTTTTATCTGTGAGCATGTCACCATCGGGGCGCACTGCTTTATCGGCCACGGCGTCATCTTTGCCAACGATCTGTTTCGGGAGGGAGCCCCGGATCCGGACTCTGCGAACTGGGGCCGGACCTTCATCGAAGATGAGGTCTCCATCGGTTCGAACGCCACCATATTGCCGGTGCGGATTTGCCGGGGTGCCGTCATAGGTGCCGGCGCCGTGGTGACCCGCGACATCCTGATCCACGGCACCTATGCGGGCAATCCAGCCCGGCTGCTGCGCGCCTTTTAGTGCCACGAGACGCAGATAAACAGAGACCCCGCCTAAGCGGGGTCTCTTGTCATGGGTCGTCAGCCAATATGGCCAGCCAGCCGCGATCAGTGTTCGCGAGTCTGACGGAAGTGAACGTCCGGGTGACGCTCCTGAGACAGACGCAGGTTGACCATGGTCGGGGCTATGTAGGTGAGGTTGTCACCGCCATCCAGCGCCAGGTTCAACTCGTTCTTGCGCTTGAACTCCTCGAACTTCTTGACGTCGGTCCCTTCCACCCAGCGGGCGGTGGAGACGTTGACCGCCTCGTACAGGGCCTCGACGTTGTACTCGCTCTTCAGACGCGAGACCACCACATCGAACTGCAGCACACCGACGGCGCCGACGATGAGATCGTTGCTGATGAGCGGACGGAACACCTGCACGGCGCCCTCTTCGGAGAGCTGCACCAGCCCCTTGAGCAGCTGCTTCTGCTTGAGCGGATCACGCAGGCGGATGCGGCGGAACAGCTCGGGGGCGAAGTTCGGGATACCGGTGAATTTGAGATCCTCACCCTGGGTGAAGGTGTCACCGATCTGGATGGTGCCGTGGTTGTGCAGACCGATGATATCGCCCGCGACGGCCTCGATGGCCTGCTCCCGATCACCGGCCATGAAGGTGACGGCGTCTGAGATGTTCACGTCCTTGCCGATGCGCACATGGCGCATCTTCATGCCCTTGCTGTAAGTGCCGGACACCACGCGCATGAAGGCGATACGGTCGCGGTGTTTCGGATCCATGTTCGCCTGGATCTTGAACACGAAGCCGGAGAATTTCTCCTCGGTCGCCTCGACCAGACGGCTCTCGGCCTTGCGCGGCATAGGCGCAGGCGCCCAGTCGGTCAGGCCATCCAGCATGTGGTCGACGCCGAAGTTGCCGAGCGCGGTACCGAAGAAGACCGGGGTCATCTCGCCGGCGATGAAGGCCTCGTGATCGAACTCAGGAGAGGCGCCCTGCACCAGCTCCAGTTCACCGCGCAGCTGGGCCGCCAGATCCTCGCCGATGGCGGCGTCCAGATCCGGGTTGTGCAGGCCCTTGACCACCCGCTTCTCCTGGATGGTGTGGCCCTGACCTGTCTGGTACAGATAGACCTCATCCTTGTAGAGGTGGTAGACACCCTTGAAGGACTTGCCGCAGCCGATGGGCCAGGTGATGGGGGCGCACATGATCTTCAGCTCGCGCTCCACCTCGTCCATCACTTCCATGGGATCGCGCACTTCGCGGTCCAGCTTGTTCATGAAGGTGAGTATGGGGGTATCGCGCAGACGGGTGACTTCCATCAGCTTGCGAGTTCTGTCTTCAACACCCTTGGCGGCGTCGATGACCATCAGGCAGCAATCGACCGCCGTCAGGGTACGGTAGGTATCTTCGGAGAAGTCCTCGTGACCCGGGGTATCGAGCAGGTTGACCAGGCAGTTGGCATAGGGGAACTGCATCACAGAGGTGGTGATGGAGATACCGCGCTGCTTCTCCATCTCCATCCAGTCGGATTTGGCGTGCTGGCCCGAGCCACGGCCCTTGACGGTACCGGCGCGCTGAATGGCCTGTCCGAACAGCAGGACTTTTTCGGTGATGGTGGTTTTACCCGCATCCGGGTGCGAGATGATCGCAAAAGTGCGTCTCTTGGAGACTTCACTCAGAAATTCAGCTGACATAATTCAACGTTCTTCTATTGAGCGATGGCCTTGGCCACCGTGGGAATAAATCCGGGATGCCGCATTCGACTCACGGCACATTTGCATGTATGCGGCCTCGGGTCCGCCGGCATACACAGGACTGCATGCAACTAACGCCACGCGGGCCGGCATCGAGGCCAACCGGGTGGGACAGGGGAAGCGGGTTGCATTACATGGGTCTTCTCGCCTGAGTCAAAGCAAAATTGCGCGACATTATACCCGCGCGAGTGAAAAATACCCAGCCCGGCTTAGGGCCGTTCGCGAAGGGCGCCGGAGCGCCCTACTCGGCCCGCATCACCCGATTGCGGCCAGCCTGTTTGGCCCGGTACATGGCCTCGTCGGCCCGCTGGATCAGATCCCCCAGACTGTCGTCGAGGGGGCTGTATTGGGCACAGCCTATGCTGACGTGCACCGGATGCCCCTCCGGCATTCCCTCGATGCGCAGCTGGGAGACCCGATGGCGGATCCGCTCCGCCACCTCGACCGCCTCCGCCATGCAGGTGTCGGGCAACAGCACCAGAAACTCCTCGCCGCCGTTACGCCCCACTCTGTCCAGGGTGCGCAGCTGGGCGGCGATACACCCGGCGACGGCCGCCAGCACCAGATCCCCCATGTGGTGACCCAGCCTGTCGTTGACCTGCTTGAAATGGTCTATGTCCAGGATCAGCACGCACAGGGATTTGCCCTGCTCTCTCGCCTGCTTGAACCAGGCCTGCCCCTGGGCCTGGATCTGGCGGCGGTTGTGAATGCCGGTGAGCTCATCTGTCATGGCGAGCCGGCGCAGCTTGCGGGAGCGGTTGAACTGATGCAGCACCAGCATGCCCATCACCACCAGCAATAACACCACCACCACGTATTGCCATTGCCGCCGCTCCTGCAGTTGCTTGAGCTTGGCCTCCTGCAACAGCTGCTTGGTCTTGAGGGCCTGATTCTCCAGCTCCTTGCGGGCCAGATCGAACTCGAAACGCATTTGCAGGGAGCGCTGCTCCCTGAGCACCCGTTCAAGGGCCTGCCGGGTCTGCACGTACAGCTTGAGGCTGGCCAGCGCCGCATTGACCTGGCCCTGCTGTTCGAGAATGCGAGCCCGCACCTCGTAGACCCGCGCCAGGAAGCGCTGGTTCTTCTCCCTGGCGAAGATGGGTTCGGCATGCGTCAGGTAGTAGAGCGCCTTGGTCGGATTGCCCAGTGCATCCTCTGCCATGCCCATCACCAGTTGCCAGTGACCCAGGGTCACGCTGTCGGTGTCCTCACGGCTGCGCAGGGCCACATTGGCCTGCTGCAGCTTGGTCATGGCCTCCCCCACCTTGCCCTGATTGATCAGGATGGTGGCCATTTCGATCTGGATCCAGGCCAGCGAGCCCTGCTTGTGCTGCGAGCGATAGAGCTGCTCGGCCTGCGTCATCAGCGGCAGGGCGCGGTCATACTCCCCCATCTCGGCATAGAGCAGCCCCTGCTGGGAGCGGATGTCCACCAGCCGCTCCTGATCCCCCAAGGAGCTGTAGTCATGTTCCAGCTCCTGAAAGTAACCTTCTGCCCGTGCATAGAGCCCCATGCGGCGGTAAGCATTGGCAATCTGGGACAACACCTCCCGTGCCTTGCCATCCAGCCCAAGCGACTCGAAGCGCTTGTGCGCCTCGATGAGATCCATCAGACCTTCCGCCAGCTCCCCCTGATAGGCATACATATCACCACGGTAGCTGAGGATGTCGGCCTCCTGCACCCGATCGCCGAGCCGGCGCGCAAACGTAAGCGCCTGTTCATAGTCAGCCTTAGCCTGCTCCATATTGCCCAGCATCTGCTGATAAAAACCGCGACAGGTGAGCAGACCGGTCTCGGTGATCCTGTCCTTGCGCTCACGGGCGAGGGCCAGTTCCTTGTTGGCAAAGGCCACCACGCCGCGATATTGGCTGTCTCGCTCGGCAGGTATGGCCCAGCACTGCAGCCGGACTATACGGCCCTGCACCTCGGGCGGATAAGCGGCACGGCTCGCCATCAGGGCGGCGATGCGCAAGCGGAAGATGCGATCAGGCTGGAATCCCTCCTCCAGCAGTTGCAACTCTCGGGATAACTGGGGCTCGGTGAGCGGCGCCCGGGTAGCCCACGCGGGGGCGCCACACAGGCTGGTCAGCAGGATCAGGGTCATGATGCGTTTCATGCCGGTTCGGTTTCCCCATTCGGTGACGCTGGCACACAAACGTGCCCACTAGCACCATCATATCTTGCCTTGTTCCAACGCACAGCAAACGCAGTACCCGAGGGAAAAAACGCCAGTTCTGGGTGGCTCTCACACTGGCGTTCTCATCCCCTTTACAGGAGGAAAGTCAGCATCGACTATAGGCGCATCCACCACAGGGAAGAGTGAGTTCATGACACACGAGGAACTGCAGGCTGCCTATGACAGGCTGCTGCAGGAGAATGAGCGGCTAAAGCGGGTCGCCGAGGATGCACGCGAGAAGCTGGATGCCGCCATGGACGGCACCGGCTTGTGCATCTGGCAGAATCACGTCCCCAGTGGCAAACTCATCATCTTCAACCGACGCTGGGGCGCCATGCTCGGGTTTCAACCCAAGGAGCTGTCGGCCCACTTCGACGTGTGGCGCGAACACCTGCACCCGGAAGACAGGGAGCGGGTGTTGCAGGCTTTCTTCGATCATCTGAGCGGCAAGAGCCCGTTTTATCAGGCAATGCACCGCATGATCGCCAAGGATGGCAAGGTCACCTGGGTACTGGATCGGGGCCGGGTGGTGGAGTGGGACGAAGAGGGCAACCCGCTGCGGGTGATGGGCACCCACATCGACATCACCCACGAGAAGGAGTACGAGCAGCAGCTTGCCCAGCTGGCCCACCGGGATCCCCTCACCGGCCTGCTCAACCGCACCGCACTGCAACGCCAGTTCCCGCAGACGTTCGAGGCCATCTGCTTCATCGATCTCGACGACTTCAAGCAGGTCAACGACAACCTGGGCCACAGGGCCGGGGACGAGCTGCTTATCGCCCTCACCCGGCGACTCAAGGCCTGCTGCGAGGAGGGGGTCAGGATCGGCCGACTCGGCGGCGACGAGTTCGTGTTGCTGCTGCCCTGGCCGAGCGAGGATCCCCGTACCAGCCACCTGGCCCGCCGCTGCATAGACGCCATCTCGACCCCGTTCGAGCTGCCCAATGGCGACGCCGCCGTGGGACTGAGCATGGGGATAGCGGCGATCCGGCCACAGGATGACTTCAGCACGGCGCTGGCCCGGGCCGATCAGGCCATGTACAGGGTCAAACGCAGCGGCAAGCGGGGCTTTTACGTCTCCCAGCCGAGTGGTCAGCCGCTGCTGGATCAGGAGCAGGTGAATGAGCGCGGGCTCGGCCATCAGCCCGGCACCTGAACCTGGTCAAATGGGCAGCGGCCCCATCACCTTGACCGCGCGAATGGCGAAGTGGCTGCTGATGTCGTTGACCATGTCCTGTGATTGCAACCGCCGGACCCACTGCTCGTAGGCGGGCAGATCCGGCACCACCACCTCCAGCAGATAGTCGTAGTTGCCGGAGACGGTGTGACAGCTGATCACCTCCACCATGGCCGCCACCGCCTGCTCGAAAGCCTCCACCAGCGGCTCCCTGTGCTGGCTGAGCCGCACGTTGACGAAGATGGTGATGCCAAGACCAAGCTTCTCCCGCGCCAGCACGGCGCGATACCCCCGAATGTGCCCCTCTCCCTCCAGTCGCTTCAGACGCCGGGCACAGGGGGAGGCCGACAATCCGACCCGCTCCGCCAGCTCCACTGTCGTGAGGCGCCCATCCTGTTGCAGCAGCCGCAGCAGATATAAATCAATCCTGTCGAGCATCTTGGTGATATCCGGTAAAAATCCCTTTTGGATTGGCTGAAACTAGCAATTACACCCGAATTTCTCAAACAGTTTGCCCTGCAACACCCTCCCCCCTGGCGAGATAATGACCCGGGACACGCCATGGAGGGAGCCCGATGTCATTCACACTGTCACCCCGTTGCAGCGGCTGGGCCGCCGCCCTCGCCACCATGCTGCTCTGGTCCGGTTTCTTTCTCTCCCTGCGCCTCGGCGCCGAGGAGAAGCTCCCGCCACAGGCGCTGGCGCTGCTGCGCTTCGGCATCCCGGCCCTGCTGCTGCTCCCCTATTACTGGCGTCACCGCATCCGCCTGCGCCGCACGCCCCTGCGCTGGCAACTGGCCATGCTGGCGGGGGCCGGTCTACCCTTCTTCTGGCTCGGCGCCACCGGCATGCAGCTGGCCCCTGTGGCCCAGGGCAGCGCCCTGATCCCGGGTACTGTGCCCCTCATGGTCAGCCTGCTGGGCCTGCTGCTGTGGCGCGCCCCCTGCCCCGCGCAGCGGCGCTGGGGGCTCGCCCTCATCGCGCTGGCCACCGCGATCCTGTTGCTGGGCGGAAAACCGGGATTGTGGCAGGGACAAGTCTGCTTTCTGGCGGCGGCCCTGCTGTGGGCCCTGTTTACCCTGGCGGTCAGGCGCAGCGGACTGGCGGCGCTGGATGCGGCCGCATTGGTGGCGGTGCCGTCGGCCCTGTTGCTGCTGCCGACGCTCCTGTGGAGCCCCTTGCCCGCCGTGAGCCATGCCAGCGTCTGGCTATGGCAGGGCCTGCTGCAAGGGATCGGCGCCGGCTTGCTGGCGGCGCTCTGTTACGCCCACGCCATCCGCACTCTGGGCGCCGAGGTCAGCTCGGCGCTGGGCTCGCTCACGCCCGTGATGGCGGCCATGCTGGCCTGGCTGCTGCTGGGGGAAACCGTCACGCCGCCGGTGTGGCTGGCGCTTGGCCTCTTGTGTATCGGGGTTGTGCTGGCCAGTCTGCCGGCACGGCGTGTTTCAGCTGCGCTGCCAGCGCCTCAACAGCCGGCCGCGCAGGCCGCAGTCGAGTAGCCAGCTGTTGTCGAACACCCGCAGCAGCGCCGGCTTGGCGTGGCGGGACATGGCGACGGCATGGAAGCGGGTCTGCTGTTTGCGCTGGCGGTTCATCCGATCCAGCAGGGCGTGCGGCAGACTCTGGGCGATGAAGTCGGAGACCACCAGCACATCGGCCCTGGCGAAGGCGGGATCATCGAGTTTGATCAACGCCTTCTCGAGGCAGGGCACCAGATCGGTGCCGCCGTGAAAACTCATGGAGAGGAAGCGCTCCGCCTTGTCCAGCCCCGTGTCTGCGGTGATCTCCAGGGTCGCCACCTCGGTAGAAAACAGCATCAGATAGCAGCCCCGCTTCTCATCCATCGCCACCTTGAGCAACGCCAGAAACAGCGCCTTGGCGCACTCCTCCGGATAACCGCCCATGGAGCCCGAGGTATCGATGCAGACGATGAAGGGGCCCCGCTGTTGCAGCTGATGGCCTCCCAGCTCGGGGGTGCGCAGCAGCAGGCGCTGGCGCGGCAAGGTGCCCCGCGACTGGTAGCTGAGCAGGCGCCGCTCCAGATAGCGGCGATAGAACTCCAGCTCGAGCTCAGGCAGGGCCAGCATCACCGCCTCGCTCGGCAACAGCCGCATCAGGTCGCTGGCGGGGTGAATGCCCACCAGATCGTCCGGCACGTCGTCGGTCTGCACCTCTTCCAGTTCGTGCACCTGCACCGGCGGCACCGGGGATTCATTGGCCCAGTTGTCCTGCTCGCTGCGCCCCAGCAGGTTGGCTATCTCGGCCAGCAGGGGCTCGCGCTGCAACATGCGAGCGTACTGCTTGATCAGCACCAGGCTGCGCTTGTGCCAGCTGCCCTGGGCCAGATCCCAGAGGCCGCCGGCGGAGATCTGGTTCGGATCCAGCGCATCGGCCAGGGTGCGGCTCGCCAGCAGCTGATCTTCTATCTCCTGGCGCTGCTTCTCCCGCTCCGCCTCGGCGATCTGCTGCTGCAGTTGCAACAGGCTGCCCACCAGGCTGGTGCGCCACTTCTCCATCAGCAATAGCCGCTGACTGTCGGTGGGGTGGGCCATGATCTGGCGCACCAGGCTGCGCGCCTCGCCGGCGAAGGGGCTGAACTGTTCCAGCCCGTCCAGCAGGGTCGGCAGCCGCCCCATCAGCTCGGCCAGCGGCAAGCCCTTGTGCGCCTGATACAAGCGGTACTCCTGCTCCAGCGCCACCGGCACCGGTTTGTGGCGCATCTCTTCGCCGAGCTGCTCGCTCCAGCGCCGGATGCGCTTTTGCAGCAGCTTGCCCTGCAGCGGGGAACGCTTGATGAATTCGGAGATCTTGGGCGCCGAGGCGAGCAGCAGCGCCATCTCCCCCGCCAGCTCTCCCTCGCCGATGAGCAGCCCCAGATCCATCATGCCGATCTCAAGCATGGATCCTCCCGTGACGGCTCACTGCGCCGCCAGGCGCCATTCGCTTGCTTGCCTCGCCCGTGTGCATGGCTCAGGCGTCCAGCTTCGGCAGGCGATCGTGCCAGTGGCTGATGTCGCTGCGCAGCTGCTCCAGATCCCGGTTCAGCACGAAGAAGCTGTCTTCCACCTGCTGCAGCCAGTGACGGCCGATGAAGAGGTGCTGCTGATGGCGCTCGAACAGGCCGCGCTGACGCTTGAGCTCCTGTTGCAGCAGGCCGCTCTCGGCCAGCAGTCCGGTGAGCGCCGCCTGCCAGGGGGCGATCACCACCTCGGGGATGGCCGTGCGCTCCACCAGCACCAGCGGGATCTGCTGGCGTTGCAGGTCCAGCACCTGCAGTCGCAGCTCGTCGTCCAGCACCAGCTCGTAGTGCGCCTCCTTGGGGTTGCCGAGCGGCCAGCCCACCAGCGCCTCGCCAGTCGGATGCCAGTGCGACAGCAGGGTGCGATCGAACACCAGGGTCTCGATCAGCCTATCCGGATCATCGCCATCCAGCGCCGCCGGAGTGAGCAGGTTGAAGTGCACCAGCTTGCCAAACGGACGGGCATTGGCCAGCGGGATCTGGATGCCGCGGGCGCGGCGTCCAAACCACTGCTGACGCTGTTTCGCCTTGCAGCACAGGCGCTGGGCCACCGCGCTCCTGAGCTGCTTGAACTGATCGCGCAGCCCCATCAGCTGGCGGGTCATGGCCAGTTGCTGGTAGCCGTAGAGGCGGGAGAATTCGGTCATCATCTCCAGCAGGGCGGTGCGGGAGGCATCGTCGTGCCAGAGGCAATCCTTGAACAGCAGCAGATCCAGGGGGGCCACCTCGTCGCGGCCATTGAAGAAGGCGCTCGCCTTGATGAGCCTGACCGCCTTCTTCCAGCGCCGATCCGACACGTAACAACTATGGGCCAGCTGGCTATCGAGCTGCTGGCGCAGCTGATAGATGAGCTCGAAGCAGTCGTCGGGCAGCCGCACCTGGTCGATCTGCACCTGCCAGGCCTCATACTCCTCGCTGTGGATCTGCACCGAGGGGGGCAGGTTCTGATGGGACTGGCCATCGCTCGCCAGCATGGCCTGGAAGTTGGCCTTCTCCTGCACCCTGTCCATCCAGATCCGCACCAGCATGCGATCGTAAAGCGCCTCCAGCCCGCTGTCCGGTGCCGGCAGCTCGTTGGAGGCGGTCACCAGCAGCCGCATGGGGATGGGGTGCTGGCTGTCACCGTTGCGAAACTGTCGCTCGTTGATGGCGGTGAGCAGGGTGTTGAGGATGGCGGGGCCCGCCTTCCAGATCTCGTCGAGGAACACCACCTCGGCCTCCGGCAGATAGCCCGTGGTCAGCCGCAGGTACTTGCCATCCTCCTTCAGCGCCTGAATGGAGAGGGGGCCGAACACCTCCTCCGGCGTGCTGAAGCGGGTCATCAGGTATTCGAAGTGCCGCGCCTCGTGGAAGGCCAGCTTGAGGCGGCGGGCGATCAGGCTCTTGGCGATGCCGGGCGGGCCCAGCAGGAAGACGCTCTCGCCGCTGAGGGCGGCCAGCAGGCCGAGCCGCAGGGCATCCTGGCGCTCATACAATCCCTCGCCGAGGGCCGACAGCAGGCGTGGCAAGCGTTCATGAATGGGGGCAAGGCGAAGATTCTGTGGTGCTAAAGGTGGCATAAGCGCACTTCCGATACTGGGGTTGTCTGGAACCGGCACACCCGCGACTCGGTCGAATGTTCCCTGTTCTGCTGATTGTATTGTGTCGAGGTCACCTGCGGAAAAAACCGGCGGGCACATGGGCGCTGGGCCACCACTCCTGGCTAAAACATACCGCAAAAGATGCAGCAAAACGCGTTCGAGTGTACCCTGCGCAGAGCTTTTTTCACCAATGCAGATCAAGACAGAGCCACAGCCATGCAAGATCCCGAGCGTCAGAACGCACATCAGACGCCATCCCTTGAGCAAAGCGGCCTCACGCCCGACCTGATGCGTCAAACCCTGTTGGCCCGGATGGGCATACAGAGCTGGCAACTGCGCCGCCCGGCCCTGCTGGGGGCCCAGGCTGCCCCAGCCGAGGCAACGCCTGCTCGGGATGTGTCCGTCGCGCAAGCTCAACCGGTGCTCGACCTGCCGCCAGCCGGCAAGCTCTGGATCCTGGCCCCTCGCCTGCCCGCCCCGACCCTGCTGGCGGATCTCTGCCAGCTGCTCGGCATAGGCGTCGACGAGGTGACGCTGCTGACCACGCTGCCCGCCGGGCACAGGCCCCCCCAGCTCTGGCTGGAACGGGCCGACCCCGCCTGGCCCGATGCGCTGGTCTGCCCGCTCACGCCGACACCGGCCCAGAAACGGGCGCTGTGGCAGCAACTCAGATCGCGCTCCGGTTAAGCGACCCTGTCGCCCGGATCTGCCCCCCTTTCCTTCCGCCGCCCCGACCCGGAGCCACCATGCCTGAGTTTCGTCCCCTGCTCGAGACAGATTTCGAGCTGATTTACCCCATAGAACAGGCCGCCCACAAGGAGCCCTGGAGCCAGGCCAACCTGATCTCCTGCTTCGGGCCACGCTATCTCAATGGCCTGATGCTGCTGGATGGCCGCCCCGCCGGTTTCTACATCTCGGATCTGGTGGCGGGCGACAGCTCGCTGATGAATATCTGCGTGCACCCCGACTTTCAGGGCAAGGGGCTGGGACGGGCGCTGCTGAAGGAGTATCTGGCGCGCAGCAAGGCGAAGGGGGCCGAGGCCTGGTTCCTCGAGGTGCGGGCCGGCAACAGGACCGCCATCAATCTCTACGAGAGCGAGGGGTTTGCCGAGTATTGCCGCCGGGCCGACTACTATGGCACCGGCCAGGATCGGGAAGACGCCGTGCTCATGTCACGCCTGTTCGACTTCGGCTAGACCCCCTGTCCTTGGTGCTTATAGCAGCGGCGCATTGTCGAGGGCCGGATCCTGCAGACTCTGGGTGCTGTGCAGCACGGCTTCGAAGCCGGCCGCCGACAACGGCATGAAGAAGCCGCGCTGCCAGGTGACGCCTGGCATCCAGATCTGCTGGAGATCCACCACTATCTTGATGGGCTTGAGCGGTTCCCCCGGCTGCTGCACATAGATGCCGGGCGGGGTCGCCACCTGCGGGAAGCGGCGCAGTATGTGCTCGCTGCCATCCCCCGCATCCGGATTGAGCCGCACCTTGACCAGCTTGGCCAGCACGGGCGCCATCTCCTCCGACTGCCACAGGGTCGTCTCCAGCAGCTTGCAGCGCCGGCATTTGGCGCGCTCGATCACATAGAGCAGTGGATATCCCTTGTGCAGGGCTAGCTGCTGCGCCTTGTCGTAGCCCTCGGCGCCACTCAGCCAGAGATTCTGCTCTTCACCACCCGATCCTCCTAGCGCGAACCAGAGCCCGCCAGCCCCGGCCAGCACCAGCAATGCCCCTGTGACCATCCCCTTGATCCCGACACTCATTGTTCACCCTCCCTGAATGACTCCTCTTGGTCATCGGCCATCATGCCTCAAGCTCGCCCTGATTGCTGACTTTGTGATCCAAGACAAATAGCGCACACTTGTAAGCTGTAATCTTAGAGTTTAAACTCCAGCGCGATTTTTAGTGCCCCTGCGGGCGTACAACTGTTACTTGAGGATGTTTGACTGATGCCGAAACTCCATCTGGTTCGACTGATGCGTGAACGTATCGCCCGGCTTGGCAACAAGGCCGCCCTGCGCGTACAACAGGATGGCCAGTGGCGTGCCATCGGCTGGCGAACCCTGGGACAGGCCATGGACTACTGCGCCCAGGCGCTGATCCGTGCCGGCCACCAGCCCACCGAAATGGTCGGCCTCTACGCCCGCAACATGCCGGAGTGGACCCAGGCCGATCTCGGCATCCTCGCCGCCCGCGGCGTCAGCGTGCCCATCTACCCCACCAGCACCCTTGAGCAACTGCGCTATATCGTACGTGATGCCAACATAGGTCTGCTGTTCGTCGGCGAACAGGCCCAGTTCGATCAGGCGCTCACCCTGTTGAAGGATGGCGAGATCCGCCAGATCGTCGCCCTCGATGGCAAGGTCAACCTGCGTGACTGCCCGGCGGCCAGCCACTTCCAGGCTTTTCTGGTCTCCGGCAACCATCAGGCCAGCGAGCAGGAGTTGCGGGTACGAGAAACCCAGTACCGGATGGACGACCTGCTGACCCTGATCTACACCTCGGGCACCACGGGTGAACCCAAGGGGGTCATGCTCGATTTTGCCAACATCGCCGCCTGCTTCGAGATGCACAACAGCCGCCTCGACCTCAACGAGCAGGATGTGTCGCTGTGCATGCTGCCGCTCAGCCACGTGTTCGAGCGCGCCTGGACCTACTACGTGCTCTACTGCGGCGCCGAGAACGTCTATATCCGCGATCCGCAGAAAGTGATGGATGTCATCGGCGAGGTGCAGCCGACCGTGATGTGCGCCGTGCCGCGCCTCTACGAGAAGGCCTACGCCATGATCCAGGCCAGGGTGGCTCAGGCGCCACGCCTGCGTCGAGCCCTGTTCGGCTGGGCCACCGGCGTCGGCAAGCAGCTGGTCTCAAGCCGTCAGGCCGGCAAGGCGACCTCGCCGCTGCTCTACGCCCAGCTCTGGCTGGCGGAGCGACTGGTGTTTCGCAAGCTGCGTGCCCGCTTCGGTGGTCGCACCCGCTTCCTGCCGGTGGCGGGCGCCCGCCTCGCCGACGACGTGAACTTCTTCTTCCAGGCCATGGGGCTCAACCTCAAGTACGGCTATGGCATGACAGAGACCACGGCCACCGTATGCTGCTACGAAGACCACCAGTTCAAGCTGGGCTCCATCGGCACGCCCCTCAGCGGCATAGAAGTGAAGCTGGGTGAGAGCAACGAGCTGCTGGTGCGTTCCCCGACCGTGATGCGCGGCTACTACAACAAGCCGGACGCCACCGCCGAGGTGATGACCGAAGACGGCTTCCTGCGTACCGGCGATGCGGGCGAGCTCGACAGCGACGGCAACATCTACTTCACCGAGCGCCTCAAGGAGCTGATGAAGACCTCCAACGGCAAGTACGTGGCGCCGCAACTGGTGGAAGGGACCATAGGCAAGGATCGCTTCATCGAGCAGATCGCCATCGTCGCCGATGCCCGTCACTTCGTCTCGGCACTGATCGTGCCCTGCTTCGAGTCGCTGGAGGAGTACGCCCGCTCCATCAACCTGCAATACCAGTGCAAGACGGAGCTGCTGCGCAACTCCCGGGTGATGGAGTTCTTCGATGCCCGCATCCAGGATCTGCAAAAGGAGCTGGCCAAGTTCGAGCAGGTGAAGAAGTTCACCCTGTTGCCGAGCGCCTTCTCCATGGAGCTGGGGGAGATCACCCCCACCATGAAGTTGCGCCGCAAGATCATCGAGGCCAAGTACCAGAGCGAGATCGAGGCCATGTATAACCATGTCTGAGCACCATCACGTCTGAGCCAGCCCAGGTTCGTGGAAATAAAAAAAGCCGCTCAATTGAGCGGCTTTTTGCTTTTGTTCTGCCTGCCATCAGGCCGGGGTGGTACTAGTACCAAAGTAGTCGGCCAGGAAGTCGTCGAACGACAGGCTGTCGCTGCGCTCCCGCTCCCGCTGCTTGGCGAGGGACTCGCGCGCCTCGGCGGCGAAGTAGGCCTCATCCCAGTACTGCAGCTCGCCGGCCAGCATCTCTTCCCGATAGCGGCTCGCCAGCTCGTCGCCAAAGCAGCCGTTGTCCTGGCCGCTTTCAAGCAACTGCTTGAGCAGGCGGGCCGAGTAGGTCAGCTCGGGATTGATCAGCTTCTCCCTGTGCATGGCCAGCGTCTCGCGGTAGCGGTTGCGGCCACAGCAGCGATCCAGCAGGGAGGCAACCTGACCCAGCTCCTCGAACAGCTTGAGGCCGTACTCCTTGAGGCCAATCGGGTTGCCCTGCTCATCTTCCAGCTCGAGGCCGGGGCGACGCCCCTCCAGCACTACCTTGTTCTGGTTGCGGCGATTGCGGGCAATCTCCTCGTCACCCAGCACGGGAGACGGGCGCAGCAGGCACCAGACCAGGAACAGATCGAAGAAGCGGATCTGATCCACCTCTATGCCGAATGGCGTGAAGGGATTCACGTCCACGGTACGCAGCTCTATGTACTCGATGCCGCGCTGCTCCAGCGCATCCGACGGCTTCTCGCCGCCGCGCGGGGTGCGCTTGGGCCGGATCGGGGCATATAGCTCGTTCTCCAGCTGCAGCACGTTGTCGTTGAGCTGACGGTACTCGCCGTTCACCTTGACCCCTATCTTGGCGAACTCGGGATCATGGGTGTTGATGGCACGGCGCAGGCTGCTCACATAGGCTGGCAGGCTGTCGTGGCTGATCTTGAGACCCGCCTGGGCGCTGTTGGTATAACCGAGGTCGGACAGGCGCAGGGCAGTGGCATAGGGCAGATAGAGGGTACCCTTGCCGGTCTTCTGGAACGGCAGGCTGCTCTTGCGTCCCTTCAAGAAGGAGTCGCAGATGGCCGGTGAAGCACCGAACAGGTAAGGCACCAGCCAGCCGAAGCGGTAGACGTTGCGAATAAGCCCCATGTACTTGTCGGAGATGAAGCGCTGGCTGCAACAGCCTTCGCATACCAGATCCTGCCACTCGCTCCAGAAGCTGTCCGGCATGGAAAAGTTGAAGTGCACTCCGGCGATCACCTGCATCAGGCTGCCGTAGCGGTTCTTCAGCCCCTGCCGGTAGAGGGTCTTCATCCGCCCTATGTTGGAGCTGCCGTACTGGGCCAGCCGTATGCTCTCCTCGTCGCCGACGAAGCAGGGCATGGAGAGCGGCCAGATGCGCTCGTCGCCGAGATGATGGATGGCGTGGCGATGGATATCGCCCAGCTGTTCGATCAGGCTGTCGATGGAGTCGGTGGCCGGGGTGATGAACTCCAGCAGGCTCTCCGAGTAGTCGGTAGTGATGTTGGCATGGGTCAGGGCCGAACCCAGACTCCTGGGGTGATCCGTCTGGGAGAGGGTCCCTTCCGGCGTGATGCGCAGACATTCACGTTCGATCCCGCGCCGGATCCCCTTGAGGGCCGTCAGCCGTTCCTGTGAACCCAGGGCGGTCAACAACTCGGTGAGTGACAAGCTAGTAGTAGTCATATTCACGGCTCATGTGTGGCCGCCCTACAGGGGGCGGCGCTATTTTTATGAAGCGCCCTCAGGGCAGCTGCAGCGGATAGATGGGAAGATGAAGCTCCTTCAGGGGTTTTTCAAGCTTTTGCTTGTCGCCCACCACCACAATCACCATGTCGGCTGGATCCAGCCAACGGGCCGCGCTGGCCTTGAGCGCCTCGGGTGACACCGTTTTGATCAGCTGGTTCTGGGCCTGTACATAGTCCGGCTTCAGGTCATACATGATCATCTGCAGCAGGAAGCCCGCCTTCTGGCTCAGGGTCTCGTAGGAGAGCGCATCCTGCTGGGAGACGGCGCTGCGCATGTAGGCCAGCTCGACCGGGGTCGGACCGGTCGCTCGGTAGCTGTCCATCTCCTTGAGGAACTGACGGATGGCATCCACGGTCGCATCGGCCCGCACATTGGCGCCGGTGGAGAAAGTACCCACCTCGCGATTGGCGGAGAAGCCCGAGCTGGCCCCGTAGGTGTAGCCCTTGTCTTCACGCAGGTTGAGGTTGATGCGGCTGTTGAAGTTGCCTCCCAGGTTGAAGTTCATCAGCCCGGCGGTGAAGTAATCCCCCGTGGTATCAAACGCCATGGCGCGACGACCGATGCGGATCACCGACTGGGGCGCCCCCGGCTTGTCCACCAGATAGATGCCCGGCTTGGCCTGCTCACCCTTGGGTTTGAGGCTGCCGAGTACCGGCGTGGCACCCTTCCATTGGGTCAGGAAGCCGAGTTGATCCTCCACCTGCGGCTGAGCCACATCCCCGACCACCACCACCTTGGCGTTGGTCGGGTTGTAGTAGTTCTGATAGAAGCGCTTCACGTCCGCCAGGGTCAGCTTCTCGACGTCGGCCAGCACACCGTCACCCGGTTGGCCGAGGCGGTTCTGCTTGCCATAGACCAGCTCGCGGAATGCCTGGCCTGCCAGCCACTCCGGCTGCTGTTCGCTCTGTTTCATGCCTTGCAGCATCTGCGCCTTGACCCGCTCGAAGTCCGCCTCCCGCATGCCGGGACGCTCGAACACCTCGCGCACCAGCGCCAGGGTCTGCGGCAGCTTGTCGGTCAGGCTGCTGATGGTGACCAGGTTGCTGTACTGGGCGCTGGAGACGCTGACGCTGGAGCCGAGCTTTTGCAGCTCGTCGCTGAGTTGGGCCTCGGTCAGGCGCACCGAGCCCTGCCCCATCATGCTGGCGGTGAGGCTGGCCAGCCCCAGCTCCCCCTTGCCTTCGGCCCGCATGCCACCCGGCAGGGCGATCATGATGGAAACGGCCGGGATCTCGTCACTCTGAGTGCCGATGATCTCGATCCCCTTGTCGAGCTTGCCGTGCCAGATGGCGGGCACCTTGACGCTGACCGCATCGGCCGCCTTGGGCTGCACGCTGCGATCGAAGTTGTCCTTGACCGGGCGCAGCGCCAGCGGCTCCCCATGCTGGCTGTAATCGGGCAGATCGCGCTTGGCGGGGGTGAAATTCGACTTGGCCGCCTGCCAGTCGGTCTTGCCCTTGGGTACCACGCTCAGCACCACGGCCGGCTTGTCCACGATGAACTTGTCGTAGGCCGCCTTGACCTGCTCCGGGGTCACCTTGCCGATGGCATCCAGGCTCTTGAACACATAGTTGGGATCCTGGGCAAACACCTGACCCATGGCGAGCTGGCTCACCTTGCCTGAGACGCTGTCGAGCCCCCAAATGGCCGAGGCGCGGTAGCTGTTGATGGCCTTTTCCAGGTCCTCCGGCTTGAGGCCGCGACCGGCAAACTCGCCGATCACCTTGTCCACTTCCCCCTTGAGGGTCTTGAGGCTGCCATCCACCGCCGGGTTGGGATAGGCGTAGACGGTCAGGGTGCAGGACAGCTCCTCGCAGTAATGGGAGGCGCCCGCATCAATGGCCTTGCCGGTTTTCACCAGTGACTGGTAGAGCATGGAGCTGGCGGAGCCGCCGAGCACGTCAGCGAACATGTCCAGCGCCGGCTCCTGCGGATCGCCGAGGGCAACGGTCGGGTAGCTGATGTAGAGCAGCGGCAGATGAACCTTGTCCTCCAGCGTCACATAGCGGGTCTCTGGCAGGGTCACCGGCGCCGGGGTCGGTTCGGCCACATCGGGGCCACGGGGGATGGAGCCGAAGTACTGCTCGATCCAGGCCAGCGCCTGCTTGGTATCGAAGTCGCCGCCCAGAGTCAGGGTGGCGTTGTTCGGGCCGTACCAGCGCAGGAAGAACTGCTTGAGGTCATCCACCCCGACCCGGTCGAGATCCTCCACATAGCCGATAGGCTGCCAGGAATAGGGGTGCATGCGCGGATAGAGCGCCTCGCCCACCTTCTCGCTCACCAGACCATAGGGCTGGCTGTCGATGCGTTGGGCCCGCTCGTTCTTGACGGTGGAACGCTGGATCTCGAATTTCTTCTGGCTCACCGCATCGAGCAGGAAGCCCATGCGATCCGCCTCCAGCCAGAGTACCTTCTCCAGCTGATTGGCCGGCACAGTCTCGTAGTAATTGGTGCGATCCCTGTTGGTGGTGCCGTTCATGTCGCCACCCGCCTCGTTGATGATCCGCATATGTTCCTGATCGCCAACGTGTTTTGAGCCCTGGAACATCATGTGCTCGAAGAAATGGGCAAACCCGGACTTGCCTACCTGCTCGCGGGCCGAGCCCACGTGATAGGTGACGTCGAGGTGCACCAGGGGATCTGACTTGTCGGGCGCCAGGATCACGGTCAAACCGTTGTCCAGCTTGTACATCTGGTAAGGGATGCCGAGCTTGCCCTCTTCCTTGACCTGTTCCGACACCAGGGTGGGGGCTGCCAGCACAGGCAGGGTGAAGCCCATAAGAATACTTAATGGAATGAGTTTGTTCACGGTTACCTCGTGAGTGAAGAAGAGGGCTAGAAAATGTGACTGGCCAACAGAAAAACCAGGACATAACGCAATAGTTTGCCGAGCCCGATCAGGATGAGAGAGCGCCAGAAGGAGAGCCGCAGCCAACCGGCCAGCAGACAGAGGCCATCACCGACCACAGGGGTCCAGGCCAGCAGCAGACACCAGTGACCATGTTGTTTGAGCCAGCCGAGGGCTCTTTGTTCCCCACGACCTTGAAAATCTTCCGGTTTTTTCTTGAAGGTGGCGAGCCAGCCAAGCCACCAGGTGGTCATGGAGCCCAAGGTATTACCGAGCGTAGCCCACAACAACAAGCTGGTCATGCTCCACTCTCCCTTGGCCACCATGGCCCCCAGCAGCACTTCCGAGCTGCCGGGCAGCAGGGTGGCGGAGGTGAAGGCGCTCAAAAACAGCCAACCCAGCCCCATCTCAGCAATGGCAGTCATCCGGGCAGGCCATCGGCGGCAGGCATGCGCAGCACCAGCTTGCCACGTACATGACCCTGTTCAATGGTCTGATGGGCCAGCGCCCCCTCGGCCAGGGCAAACTCGCCACCGACCGTGATATGTACATCCCCCTGGCGCAACAGGATCAGCATCTGGGCCAGCTGTTTGCTGTCGGGGTGCACCAGCATGCCGAGCGCCTCTATGCCGGCATCGGCCGCCGCATCCTTGATCTGCTGAGCGGTGATGGTGGGCACAGTCACCAAGCGGCCACCGGGCTTGACGCAGGCCAGCGCCGCCTTGCCACTCTCGCCCCCCACCAGATCCAGCACCAGATCGACCTGACCACCCTGGGCCAGGATCTGCGCGACCCAGTCAGCGTCGTGGTAATCCACCAGCTGGCCAGCTCCAAGGCTATGGAGAAAACCGTGATTGTCACGACTGGCCGTGGCGACCACCTCGGCGCCGTAAGCGCTGGCAAACTGTACCGCCAGATGGCCAACGCCGCCGGCACCGGCCAGGATCAGCAGCCGCTGCCCCCCCTTGAGGGCACCATGTTCGAACAATCCCTGCCAGGCGGTGAGACCGGCCAGCGGCAGCGCAGCACCCTGCTTGAGGCTGATACCATCGAGCTTGACCAGCTCGCTCTCGCTCACCACCATGCTCTCACCATAGGCGCCCCCCGCCAGCGGGAAACCCACCATGCCGCACACCGGCTCCCCTTCCTTGAGGGAGGTGACGCCGGGGCCCACCTTGTCGACCATCCCGGCCACGTCATAACCGGGCGTCCAGGGCAACTTGTCCTGGTTCTGGGCTGCGGCCCAGCCGAGCCCGGCCCGGGTCTTGGCATCGATGGGATTGACCCCCGCAAAGCAGATGCGCACCCGGACTTCCCCCTCGGCAGGCACCTTGTCGAGGGAAGGGTTGAGCTTGAGTACCGAGGGGTCGCCGAATGCGGTAATCTGTAGCTGCGTCATTGCACAATCCATCCTGTTGATTGATCAAGGATCCACAGAATAACAGCGAGGACCACATGGCTCGAATGTTTCTTATTCCTCTGTTGCTGGCACTGGGGTGGTGGGCGTTTCTGCTCTACTTCCGCATCCCGCTCAAACAGGGGGCCAAGGGGTTTTACTGGATCATCGGCATCGGTGGGGGGCTGGCCGCCTTCCTCAGCCTGATGATGGTGCTGACTCACTAGCGCCGCCCGCACGCGGCAATAAAAAGGCCACCTCTAGGTGGCCAGATCATCAACCCGCTTGCGCGCTGAGGTGGTAGTGGCGGTTGCTGCCCTGCCCCAGCACCCCCTGGGCCAGCAGATGCTGGAATACCCTGTCCACCTCTTCCAGCGACAGCGACAACGCCTCGGCTACCCCGCGCTTGCTGCACTTGAGCTCGCCGCTCTCCAGCACGGAGCGCACCTGGGCCACCACAGCGGGCTCGGGTTCCGGCTTGCTCACCACCGGGGGCACAGTGGCCGCGGCCTCCGCCTGCCGTGCCGCGGCCTGTTCCCGCGCCTGCTGCCACAGCCACATGCGGCGAAAGCGGTTCTCCTCGCCAATCAGGCTGACGAAGAAGGCACCAAACACATCCAGCAGTACGGAGAGGAAGCAGACCAGCAGAAACTGCACCTGGCTGATGCTCATGCCCACCCCGTCCGCCAGACTGCTCATCAGCCCCAACATGGAGGATTGTTCGTTGAGGGGTTTGGCATCCCGCTCCTGGCGCAACTCATCCTGCTTCAATCTGAGCTTGGTGTTGGCCTGCTGCAAGCCGCTGACGCCGCTGGAGATGCGCGCCATCTCGATATACTTGCGCGCCGCCTCCTCGTTGAGCTGGATCTGGCGCTCTATGCTGGCGATCTGCTCGTCGAAACGGGCCAGCACCCGCTCGTGGCGCGCCTGCTGGTTCAGTATGGTGTTGGTGGCGCTGTTGATGCCGCCGATACTGCCGCCGATGGAGATGGCGGCCAGCACGCTGTAGAACAGCAGTGACCAGAAGGCGCCGCCGAGATCGCGGCGCGCCTTGCACTCACCGTACTCGTACCAGACGTAGAACTTGCCCAGTTCGAAGATGATGGCCAGACCGCCGAACAGCCACTTCATCAGGGGGTTGTCGTCGATGGAGAGAAACAGCAGCAGAGAGAAGACGATGGAAGCCAGAATGGCCAACCCGGTAAAACTGTACACCGTAGTCAGAGCGAACCACCCCTTGGGGTAGCGCAATATGGCAGAAGCCTGTGTATTCATGATGAAGTGGGGATACTGTGCAGGAAAAGTTGGCTGCCGATTATAGTCCCCCCATCGACAGAATGAAGGCTAATCGTTTGAATTCAATCAGATACTGCCCTGGATGGACAGGCTGCGACCAGATTGGGCAAATAGCCGCCACCGGCATGATGACGGGACGGACGGAACCTGCCATCCTCGACACAATAGCAAGGCGAAATGCCGAACCGAAGAAGCGGCGCGGCCCTTCTGGCAAGGGGACGTGCCAAGCGGAAAAAACCGGCGCAGCCGGAATGATGGCTGGTTCCGTTCAGGTTAAGCCTGCACCTTCTAGACTGATAACAATCATTCTGAATCCGAGGTCATCATGAATAAAACCACCCTGCTGCTCTCCCTCCTGCTGGCCCATGGCATGGCTTTTGCCGCGCCCCCCTCCAAGAACAACGATGGAATCAAGCTTTCCACCGACGACATGAAGTTGGACATCAACTGGGACCAGAAAGAGTACGACTGGTGGCAGAACAACTGTCTGGATCTCGGCATAGGTGACAGCCGAATCCAGCTCAACTGCGACAAGATGGATGGCAAGTATCGCGATCACTACAACCGCAGCATCCACAGCGGCAACAACCCGGGCCAGGGCCACGACAAGCAGAAGGGCAACGGGAACGGAAATGGAAACGGCAAGAAGAACTAGCCGGAACCATCGCAGAAATCACACAGGGGCCCATGGCCCCCGTGTTCATTGGACTACCAGTAATTCTCCGCACTGATGTTGCCCGGCGCCCGGCGCAGGTTCTTGGCCAGCCCCAATGCCAGCAAGGCCTGTTGCGTCTCCTTCACCATGGCCGGATTACCACAGATCAGCACCTGGCTCGACTCCGCTGAAAAGCCCAGCCCCACCCGTTCCTGCAACTGGCCGCTGGCGATCGCCGCCGGGATCCGTCCTTCCATCGCATCGGGCCAGGCCTCACGGCTGACGAAGGGCACGTAGCGAAAGCAAGCCCCCTGCTGCTCGGCAAAACTGGCGATAAGCGGCTGGTAGCTCAGCTCCTCCCCTTTACGTACCCCGTGCACCAGCACCAGGTTCTCGAAGCGCTTGAACGCCTCGCCGTCCGCCAGCATGGAGAGGAAGGGGCCTATGGCGGTACCTGTGGAGAGCAGCCAGAGATCGCGGCCGGGCGGGAGCTCATCCAGAGTCAGAAAGCCGGTCGCCTGGGATTGCACCAGCAGAGTGTCGCCCGTTTGCAGGGAACCGAGAGTCGGGGTCAGTTCCCCATCAGGGATCTCGACGAAATAGAACTCGTGATAGGGGGCCGAGGGAGGATTGACGAAGGAGTAGGCCCGCTGAATGCGGCGCTCACCCTGCTTGAGGGCCAGCTTGGTAAATTGGCCTGCCTTGTAGGGGGCAAGCTCGGCCTCCACACGCAGAGAAAACAGGGTGGGGGTCCATTCGATACGCTCGATGACCCTACCTTCGACCCAGGCTGCCATAAGACTCTCCTCCAGAGGAACAGAACCTCACTTTACCCTTTGATCCCAAAATAAAAAACCCGCGCAAATGCGCGGGTTTTTTCTGCAAAAGCGAAACGCTATTACAGGGCAACAACCTGAACTTGTACGGTTGCTTTGACGTCAGCGTGCAGCTGAACAACAACTTCGTACTCGCCAGTGTTACGCAGAACGTTGCCCATGCGGACCTCGCTCTTGGCAACAGCAACGCCGGCAGCAGTGATGGCTTCAGCCACGTCACGGGTACCGATGGAACCGAACAGCTTGCCTTCGTCGCCAGATTTGGAGGCGATGACAACAGCAGCCAGTTCACCCAGCTTGGCAGCGCGCTCTTCAGCGGCAGCTTTACCGGCAGCCAGTTTGGCTTCCAGTTCAGCACGGCGAGCATCGAAAGTCTCGATGTTGGCCTTGGTAGCCATAACGGCTTTGCCTTGCGGGATCAGATAGTTACGGGCGTAGCCAGCTTTAACAGCGACTTGATCACCCAGACCGCCCAGTTTGGCGATTTTGTCGAGCAGGATAACTTGCATTACCTTTCCTCTATAAAAGTTGAGTTAGGCTTAAGTGCCGGGCCGATTCTTACTTGTTGTGCAGATCGGTGTACGGCAGCAGAGCCAGGTAACGAGCACGCTTGATGGCGCGTGCCAGCTGACGCTGATACTTGGCGCGGGTACCGGTGATACGGCTCGGTACGATCTTGCCAGATTCAGTGACGTAGTTTTTCAGAGTAACGATATCTTTGTAGTCGATCTCGGTAACGTTCTCGGCAGTGAAGCGGCAGAACTTACGACGACGGAAATAACGTGCCATGGCCTTTATCCTCTATTCAGTGATCCAGAATTACTCTTCGGAAGACGCTGCTTCAACAGTATCTTCGCGGCGCTCGTCGTCACGACGGACGAAGCGCTCTTCCTTGGCCTTGGCCATCGGAGAAACTTCAGTCACGGCGTGCTTGGTGCGCATGATCATGTTGCGGATAACGGCATCGTTGAAGCGGAAGTTGGTTTCCAGTTCATCGATAACGGCTTGCTCTGCTTCCACGTTCATCAGAACGTAGTGAGCTTTGTGCAGCTTGTCGATCGGGTAAGCCAGTTGACGACGGCCCCAATCTTCCATGCGATGGATAGTACCACCCGCGGTGGTGATAGCACCGGTGTAACGCTCGATCATACCGGGTACTTGCTCGCTCTGGTCCGGATGAACCATGAAGACGATTTCGTAATGACGCATTTTAGCTCCTTACGGATTAATTCAGCCTCCGCCCAGGTGCAGCCAGACCTCGGAGGCAAGGAACGTATGGTGTGTTTAGACACTGCTTTCTAGGGCGGCGTATTGTACGAAATCACATCCCTCACTGCAACTGGCCGCCACAGATGTTTTTATCTATGGGTATGATACAAAACATCAATTGATAATAATTATCATTTATATCTATTCTATCTCCATAATTTTATGGAGGGTGATTCCATGCAACCCGCGCTGACCACGGCCATCCCGGCCCGCAAATTCAAACTGACCCTGCTTGGCCCCGCCTTTATCGCCGCCATCGGCTATATCGATCCGGGCAACTTCGCCACCAATATCCAGGCCGGCTCCACCTTCGGCTATCAGCTGCTGTGGGTGGTGGTCTGGGCCAATCTGATGGCCATGCTGGTGCAGACCCTCTCCGCCAAGCTCGGCATAGTTACCGGCAAGAACCTGGCGGAGCACATCCGAGACCGGCTGCCCAAACCGGCAGTCTGGGCCTACTGGGTACAGGCGGAGATCATCGCCATGGCCACGGATCTCGCCGAGTTCATCGGTGCGGCCGTGGGCTTCAAGCTGCTGCTCGGCGTCACCCTGCTCGAAGGCGCCGGCATCACGGCCGTGGTCACCTGGGGCATTCTGATGCTGCAGAGCCGCGGTCAGAAGCCGCTGGAGTTCGTAGTGGGCGGCCTGTTGCTGTTCGTGGCGGCGGCCTATATCGTCGAGCTGGTGTTCTCCCGCCCCCACCTGCCGAGCCTGCTGGAAGGCGCCCTCTTCCCCGGCCTGCCCAACAGCGACGCCGTTTATCTGGCGGCCGGCGTGCTCGGTGCCACCGTGATGCCCCACGTCATCTACCTGCACTCGGCACTGACCCAGCACACCCAGGATCAGGGCACTGTGCCTCAGCGACTGCACACCACCCGGGTCGACGTAGCGATTGCCATGACCATAGCCGGCTTCGTCAACCTGGCCATGATGGCCATGGCGGCGGCCGCCTTCCACGGCGCCGGCAACCAGCCCGTGGCCGAACTCGAAACCGCCTACCAGACGCTCACTCCCTTGCTCGGCCAGGCCGCCGCCACCCTGTTCGGCCTGTCACTGGTGGCCTCAGGTATCTCCTCCACCGTAGTGGGTACGCTCGCCGGTCAGGTGGTGATGCAAGGCTTCGTGCGCTTCACCATCCCGCTCTGGCTGCGCCGCGCCATCACCATGGCCCCCGCCTTCGTGGTGATCGCCATGGGGCTCAACACCACCGAAATCCTGGTGTTGAGCCAGGTGGTGCTGAGCTTCGGTATCGCGCTGGCCCTCATCCCGCTGCTGATACTGACCGGCGATCGTGCCCTGATGGGGGAGTATCGCAACCACCCGGTGACCCAGGCAGTCGGTCGCCTTATCGTCGCGCTGGTGATCGGGCTCAACGCCTACCTGCTGGTTGCCATGATCTAGCGCTCACAACCCGCGATTCAGGCCGGCTCATTAACCCAGGTTAATGAGCCGGTCTGCACTTTGGCGTATGCTGCGGCTCTCTCTTCCTCTTCGATTAGCAGGAGCCATCCATGGAACATACCCGAGCCAGCTTCGTGCTGGGCCACCATCATGAACAGGCCAGCGTGCTCTTCTGCCAGAGCGGCGACACCAGCCTGCTGGTCACCGACCTCACCCCTTTCCACCCCCAGAGCCACCTCTGGCCCGATCAGCCAGGCGATGTGGGCACGGTTTGCTGGGATGACGGCGACGCCAGCGTGGGCCCCTGCCGCATGGGTGCCATCAGCCCGGAAGGCGAACTGTTCGTGGACACAGAGATTCCGGTCAAGCGTGGCGCCGAAGGCTGGGCCTTCGTGGTGGTGCATCCTCTGGCAGGCCGGCACTCTCTGGCGGTGGGCTCACGGGTTGAACTGAAGGTGGATGCCACAGTCCGCCACGCCCTGAGCCTGGGCCACAGCGGCTGCCATCTGGCGGCGCTGGCCCTCAACCGGGTGCTGGTTCCCTACTGGCGCAAAGAGGTGAGTGAGCGCGACGCGCTGGATCAGCCCGACTTTGACCGCCTCGCCATCCAGACCTCGCGGGTCGAGCCCATGGGTTCCCAGGAGCAGTACCGCATCGGCAAGAGCCTGCGCAAGAAGGGGGTCAACAGCGAGGCGCTGCTGGCGGATCTGCCGCAGATAGAAGAGAGGATCAACCAGCAGCTGGCAGACTGGCTGTCGGCCGGTGGCGAGATCCGCCGCAGCCGGGCCGGTGAGGCCATCATAGATTCACGCTACTGGCACTGCATGCTTGAAGGTAAAGAGGTCACCATCCCCTGCGGCGGCACCCACGTCAGCAGTCTGGCCGAGCTGGGCCAGGTTCGGGTGCAGCTCGCCCCCTGCGAGGAGGGCTTCACCCTGACGACCCGGGTCACTCCCTGAGCCAACCGTCAGGCCGGGGCGATCCCGGCCGAACGTCGTCCCCCATCAGCCGAGGCGGATCAGCAAGATACCGCAGAGGATCACCAGCGCGGCCCACAGCCGTACCCGCCCCAGCTTCTCCCCCAGCCAGCACCAGGAGAGCAACACGGCAAACAGCACGCTGCTCTCGCGCAGCGCCGCCACCAGCCCGATGGGCGCCTGGGTCATGGCCCAGATGACGATGCCGTAGGCAAGCAGTGACAGAGCGCCGCCGAGGGCACCGGTACGCCATGCCGCGAGATCGAGCGCGCGCAAGGCGGTGCGACTCTGCCAGCGCATCAGCAGCGGCATCATCAGCGCAGTCAGGGCAAACAGCCAGAGGGTATAGCGTATCGGTTCACCGGCCGAGCGGGCGCCAGCGCCGTCGGAGAGGGTATAGGCAGCGGTGAACAGCGCCGTGATCAGCACGGCCCGCAGTGCCGCAGGCGCCAGCCTGATACCGCCGCGCCAGGCCATCAACAGCACCCCGCTCACCAGCACCAAGGCGCCCGCTACCGCCAGCCCGCCGGGTACCTCCCCCAGCAGCAGGGCCCCGAGCAAGAGAGTCACCAGAGGCGCACTGCCACGGGCCAGCGGATAGATCTGGCCGAACTCCCCCAGCCGATAGGCCCGACCGAGAAACAGGCAGTAGCCGCAATGCAGCAGGATTGATAGCGCCAGCCAGGGATATTCGGCAGGCACAGGCAGCCCTACCAGCGGCAAGAAGGGGGCGGCAAACAGCCCGGAGCAGAGGGAGACCAGCAAGACGCTGACGCGCCCCTCGGCCTGGCGCTTGGCCAGCGCATTCCAGAGGGCATGCAGCAGCGCGGCCAGCAGGATGGCTGCAAAGAGGGTGGGTGTCACGACGGGGTTCCTGTCACTAAGAGCGGGACAGGCTACTCTATTTTCGCTGCAACAACCGGGATCGGCTTCATAAGCTGCTCATATGACAAACCGGCCAGCCGCCGGTTTGTCATATGGAAGAGAGTGCACTAGCGCAGGCGGCGCTGCCAATGGATGGCCAGCAGGATAAAGCCCACCCCGACCCAGAGATTCCAGGCCGGGATCTCGCCAAACAGCCAAACCCCCAGCAGCACCACGAACATCAGGCCGGAATACTCGGTCGTCGCGATGCGGTTGGCCTCGACCTGCCGGTAGGCATAAATGCAACTGGCATGGTAGAGCAGTTGCATCACGCCGCTGCCACCGATCAGTGCCAGCAGACGCCAGTCCACCGGCTGCCATTGATTGACCGCCAAGCCCGCCGTCAACGGCAACGCCAGCAGATTGGCCCAGAACAGAGTCGCCACCACAGAGATACCCATGGGCAGCTTGCGGCCGGTCACGTTGAACAACGCCAAGGTGAAGGCGGTCACCAGGGCACCCAGCCCCGCCAGATGAAAATCCCCCGGCTTGAGCACGAACACAACCCCGAGCAGGCCCATGCCCCCCAGCAGCCAGACCCGTGAGTTGATCTTCTCCTTGAGCAGCCAGGCCGCCAGCGGCAAGGTCAGCAGCGGAGAGACATAGAAGATGGCGTTGGCCGTGGCCAACGGCAACTGGGTCAGGGCCAGCATCATGCCGCCCCCGCCGAGCAGGCAGAGATGACCGCGCAGCAGGTGCCATTTCCAGGCGCCCAGTCCCCAGGCGGCTCTCGGCACCCGCAGCATGAAGGGCAGCAGCACCATCAGAGTCAGCAACTGGCGCAGGAACATGTATTGGAAGGGGCTGAAACCGGGGCCGATCAGCTTGACCAGCACATCGGAGAAGGCCTGGGCCAGATTGCCCAGCACCAAGGTGATGATGGCGAAGGTTTGCAGGTCCAGAGCGAACCGCTTGCGCAACAGCTCCATCAGCGACAGCCACTCGTGTGGTGAACGCAGATAAAATGGCTCAACGGCTCAATCGCTGAATCTTGTTCTGTATTAATGGGGTAAAAAACCATTTTTAAACCTATCCATCAACGGTTGCCGATTAATCACTCAGAGGGTACCCAGTAACATGGCGTCGATCACCCGTTTTCTTTACTACCTCAAGACATAATAATTTCATTGTTATGCTTTAAAGGTATTAAGACGAGGTCATGCCAATGTGGGGAATGTCATCTTCCAGATAGGGCTCACCCACGGTGGTGAAGCCATGACGACCATAGAAACCCTGCAGGTGCGCCTGAGCCCCCAGATAGATGCTGACCCCAGGCCACAGCGTTTCGCATTCCAGCAGCGCCTGCTGCATCAACCGGTGACCCAAGCCATCGCCTCTCGCCTCGGGGGCCGTCACCACCCGGCCGATCACCACCTGATGTGCCTTGGCTACACCGGACGCCATCAGTCTGGCGTAGGCCACCAGCACGCCATCCTGCCAGCCGAGCAGGTGCTGCACGTCGGGACGCTTGTCGACCCCGTCCAGGTCGAGGAAGACGCAGGTCTGCTCCACCACGAAAACGCGGGATCTCAGGGTGAGCAGTTCATACAGCTCGTTGACGTCGAGTTGTTCAAAAGACTTGAGGGACCAGTTCATGTGAATTCCTTGCTCATGATGAGAAGGGCAGCATAGCCAGCCAGCAAGGGGCTGGCATTAACCTTTGTTAAGATCCTTCAACCGTTTGCGAATGCGGCTCAGACTGATGGGGGTGATGCCCAGATAAGCGGCGATCTGGTGATCCGGCACCCTGGCGTCCAGCTCGGGGAAGCATTGCAGGAAGTGCTGATAACGGGCCTGGGGGCTCTCGGTCAGCAAGAGCAACTCCTTCTCCTCCTTGATGCGCAGCTGCACCGCCAGCAGATGGTGATACCAGGCGGACCAGCAAGGGAGCTGACGCAAGTCGCCAAGGTTGAAGAGTTGCAGCCGGCAGGGCTCCAGTGCCTCCACGCTGTAGCGGGCAGGTTCACCACTGAGCAGATGGTGGAAGTCGATAAACTCGTCCCCCTCCCAGTAGAACTCCTTGATGTACTCGCGGCCATCCGCCAGCACCACCTTGGCCCGCAGCAACCCCTGCTCGACCCTGACCAGCAGATCGGGTCTGTCGCCCGCATGCCAGAGACAGGCGCGGGGGCTCAAGGCCAACGAGCGGGCAAAAGAGAGGAGGCGCGTGGCCTCCTGCTCATTCATGACCCGATCCCGGCTAAACGGAGGTCTGTCCATCCCGTTCGCCTCAGGCGCGACGCTGACGCACGGCTTCAAACAGGCAGACGCCCGTTGCCACCGAGACGTTGAGGCTGGAGACGGCCCCGGCCATGGGGATGCTCACCAGTTCGTCGCAATGCTCGCGAGTCAGTCGGCGCATGCCCTTGCCTTCGGCGCCCATGACCAGTGCCATGGGACCGGTCAGCCTGGCCTGATAGAGGTCGTGATCCGCCTCGCCGGCAGTGCCGACCAGCCAGACGCCGCGCTCCTGCAACTCGCGCAGGCTGCGGGCCAGGTTGGTGACCTGGATGAGCGGCACCACTTCGGCGGCGCCACAGGCGACCTTGCGCACCACAGAGGTCAGGCCGCTGGCCTTGTCCCGCGGCACTATCACCGCATGGACTCCGGCCGCATCGGCGCTGCGCAGGCAGGCACCCAGGTTGTGCGGGTCCGTCACCCCGTCCAGCACCAGCAGGAAGGGGGCGGTCTCTTGCACTGCCAAGCCGTCCAGCAGGCTGGCCAGATCGTGCTCGGCCAGCTTGGGCGCCTCTATCACCTTGGCCATGATGCCCTGGTGATTGTTGCCCTCGGCTTTGTCATCGAGCGTCTTGCGGTTCACGCTCTGCACCTTGAGACCGAGGGATTCAAGCTCGGTCAGCAGGGGTTGCAGCCGGTCGTCATCCCGGCCCTTGAGGGCCCACACTTCGATGAAACGCTCCGGGGTGCGCTCAAGCAGAGCGGATACAGCGTGAATGCCGTAGATCAGTTCAGTACTCATTTCGTGCTCTTGACCTTATCGCGAGCCTTTTTGCTCGGTCGTCTGTTGCTGGGCTTGGCGCGGCCACCCTTGTCGGATTTGCCGGTATCCTTGCCCTCTTTGCGTTTATCGTGACGCTGGCCACCCTTGGCAGGCTTGCGCACTACCTCTTTGCCATCCTTGCCGGTGAGTGGCGCTTCCACCATCACGAAGTCGATCTTGCGATCGTCCAGGTTCACGCCCATCACCTTGACGCGTACCTTGTCGCCCAGACGGTAGCGACGGCGGAAGTTCTCGCCGATCAGCTGCATGTGCAGGGGATCAAACTGGTAGTAGTCATTGGTGAGGGTGCTGACGTGCACCAGACCGTCGATGTGGATCTCCGCCAGACGGACGAAGAAACCAAAGCCGGTGACGCTGGCGATGACGCCGTCGAACTCGTCACCCACGTGGTCCAGCATGTACTCGCACTTGAGCCAGTCGGCCACGTCGCGGGTCGCATCGTCGGCACGGCGCTCTGTCATGGAGCAGTGCTCGCCCATGGGATCCACTTCTTCCAGCTGGTAGTGGTAACCACCGCTCGGAGTCCACTTGTGGCGCAGATTGCCCTGCTGCTCCTTGGCCGTCTGGTACTTGATGGCGCGGTGCAGTATCAGGTCGGGGTAACGACGGATCGGCGAGGTGAAGTGCGCATAGGACTTCAGGGCCAGACCGAAGTGACCTATGTTGTCAGCCTGATAAACGGCCTGACGCATGGAGCGCAGCAGCATGGTGGAGAGCAGCTCCGCATCCGGACGCCCTTCAAACTTGGCGGCCAGCTCGGCAAAGTCTTTCGGCTCTGGCTCGAGGCCCCCCTTGAGCTCCAGACCCAGTTCGGCCAGGAAGTCACGGAAACCGGTCAGACGCTCTTCGCCCGGACGGTCGTGCACCCGGAACAGGGCAAAGGCTTCGTTCTTCTCGATGTAACGGGCCGCGGCCACGTTCGCCTGGATCATGCACTCTTCGATGATCTTGTGGGCATCGTTGCGCACCAGCGGCACTATCTGGTCGATCTTGCGCTGGGCGTTGAAGATGAAGCGGGTCTCTTCGCTCTCGAATTCCACGGCGCCACGCTGGTGACGGGCGTGCTTGAGCGCCTTGTAGAGGTTGTTGAGCTCCTCGATGTGACCCACCAGCGGCTCGTACTGCTGACGCAGCTTGGGCTCGCCATCCAGAATCGCCGCCACCTTGCTGTAGGTCATGCGCGCGTGGGAGTTCATCACGGCTTCGTAGAACTTGTAACCGGACATGCGGCCGGCGGCTGAGATGGTCATCTCGCACACCATGCACAGACGGTCGACCTGCGGGTTCAGGGAGCAGAGGCCGTTGGAGAGTACCTCCGGCAGCATGGGCACCACGAACTCGGGGAAATAGACGGAGTTGCCACGCTGATACGCTTCGGCATCCAGCGCAGTGCCGGGCTTCACGTAGGAGGAGACATCCGCGATGGCCACCCACAGGCGCCAGCCGCCACCACGCTTGGCTTCACAGAAGACGGCGTCATCGAAGTCACGGGCGTCTTCCCCGTCTATGGTGACCAACGGCAGGGCACGCAGGTCGATACGACCCTCTTTGGCCTTCTCCGGTACCTGTTCGCCCAGACCGGCAACCTCCTTGGTCACCTCTTCCGGCCAGGTATGCGGGATGCCGTGGGTACGCAGGGCGATCTCGATCTCCATGCCCGGCGCCATGTTCTCGCCCAGCACGTCCAGCACGGTACCGACCGCGTTGATGCGGGAAGTGGCGCGCTGATTGATGCGCACCACTACCACCTGGCTCTGGCGGGCACCCTTGTTTTCCCCTTCGGGGATGATGATGTCCTGGCCGATGCGGCTGTCATCCGGCACCACGAAACCGACGCCGTTCTCGACGAAGTAACGGCCGACGATATCTGCCTCGCGGGACTTGAGCAGACGCACCAGACGCGCTTCCTGACGACCCTTGCGGTCAATCTCGGTCGGCTGCACCAGCACGTAGTCGCCATGCATCAGGCGCTGCATCTCGCGGTTGTTCAAATAGAGATCCGGTCCACCACCTTCCGGGCGCAGAAAACCGAAACCATCTTTGTGGCCGAGTACATACCCTTTCACCAGATTCAGACGATCCGGCAGGGCATAACATTGGTTGCGAGTGAATACCAGTTGCCCATCACGCTCCATGGCGCGCAGACGACGGCGCAAGGCTTCCAACGGCTCTTCGTCGGTCAGTTTGAGAGCCTTGGCCAGCTCTTCCCGGGACATGGGTTTTTCATGGCCCTTGATGAGCTCCAGCAGCATCTCGCGACTGGCGATGGGGTTTTCGTATTTTTCGGCCTCGCGTTGGAGGAAAGGATCTTTTTGAGACATAAGCAGGCCTTAGGGTAGGTAATAACCCAGACATTATATCGAAGGGGGGAGCTAATGGCATCCATCGGCTGCCTTTTGGCCAATCTCTCTGTCATACTATGCAAAGTTTGCAGGCATGATGAGACACGGAACTCATGAGCAAGGACTCGTTCGCCCAATCCGCCGCCTATTTGAAGCAGGCGGTTCCCCTGATGATCAAGTATCAAATTCCCACAACGCCGGATAATTACACCCTTTGGTATAACTATGTGGCCGCCAGCATGCCCGAGCTCAATCAGGCCATAGATCAGGCCATCAAGCTGCAGGGCACCTGCTCTCTCACCACCTGCGAACGCCTCTATCACCAGCATCTCGCCGCCGAGGACGAGCAGCAGATGGAGGCGATGAAGCTCACTCTGGCTGCCATGGCCAACGAGCTCGGCCATAGCATGCAGGATGCCATCTCCGACACCGGCATGTTTCAGGAGATGCTCGACAAGAGCTTCGATCGGCTGAGCCTCATCGACGATGAGGGGCTGAGCCTGGAGGATACCATGGGTATCTTGCGGGAGCTGGTACGCGAGTCGCGGGATGTGCGCATGTCGACCATGCACTTTCGCAATCAGCTCAGCAGCGCAGAGAAGGAGATCAAGGAGCTGCGAGAGGCACTGAATGAGACTCGCAAGCTGGCCAACGAGGATGCCCTCACCTCCCTGCTCAACCGGCGCGCCTTCGATCTGGAGATCGATGGCCTGATCCGCAGCAAGCAGCCTTTCTCGCTCATCTTGTCGGACATAGACCGCTTCAAGAACTTCAACGATGAATATGGCCACCTGCTGGGAGATCAGGTATTGCGCGCGTTCAGCAAGCGACTGCGGGAAACCTGCAAGGAGGGCGTCACCGCCTACCGGCTCGGTGGCGAGGAGTTTGCCCTGCTGGTGCCCATGCGCAGTCTGGCCCTGAGCCGCCAGATGGCCGAGAGCCTGCGCCGGGCCATCGAGAAGATGTCCATTCTGGATCGCAAGTCCGGCCGCCGCATCGACCACATCACGGCCTCGTTCGGAGTAGGCGAGTACAATGGCCAGGAGACGGGTGATGCCCTGGTCGAACGTACCGACAAGCTGCTCTACAAGGCCAAGGATCTGGGCCGAAACCGGGTGATGCCACTGCCCTCCTGAGGGCATCAGCACGCAAAAAGGCCGGTCAATGACCGGCCTTTTTCATCGTTGCAATACCCGGTTCAGAGGCTTTTCAGCTTCTCTTCCGGCAGGGCCAGCTCGTCGTTGTGGTTGACGCCAATGCCGCGCTCCAGCACGTGACGGGCGATGGCGTGAGCCTCTTCCAGCGAGTGCATGCTGAAAGTGCCACACTGGTATTCGTTCAACTCGGGGATCTTGGCCTGATCCTGTACGGTCAGCACATCGGCCATGGCCGCTTGCCAGGCTGCGCCAACCCGGGCCTCGTCCGGTGCGCCGATCAGGCTCATGTAGAAACCGGTACGGCAACCCATGGGGGAGATGTCGATGATCTCCACACCGTTGCCGTTCAGGTGATCACGCATGAAACCGGCAAACAGGTGCTCGAGCGTGTGAATGCCGCGTTCGGAGAGGATCTCCTGGTTCGGCACGCAGAAACGCAGATCGAACACGGTAATGGTGTCCTTGTTCGGGGTCTGCATTGTCTTGGCCACGCGTACCGCAGGGGCTTCCATGCGGGTGTGGTCAACGGTAAAACTGTCCAATAACGGCATTTCTGACTCCTGATTTGGTTACCAGAACCAGCCCCCGCTGGAGAGCTGATCCTTGCATTGTCGATACTGGGCGCCGTAGCGCTGGGCGCGAGCCTCTACCTTGCGGGAGGTCTTCATCAACCACCCCTTGCTGCGGTAGCTGCCACGCCGGTAGCCACCCCACCCTTCGTGATAGTTGAGATACTGGCCATAGGCATCCCACTTGGAGGTGCCGTTCAGCCGCTGGGCCTTGTTAGTGTACCAGCCCATGAAATCGATGGCGTCGGCAAAGTCGTCGCGACTGCTCCAGCCGTTGCCGGTTTCCCGCTGGTAATCGTCCCAGGTTTCGTCTTTCACTTGGGCATAACCATAAGCGGAGCTGGCCCGCCCGGTCGGGATGAAGAGGAAGTATCCCATCGGTGGCTGGGCATCGTGTACGAAGGAGGACTCCTGGTACATCATGGCCATTACCACCTGGATCGGTGTACCCCACTTCTCGTTCATCTTGAGTGCCGCCTTGTGCCACTCGGGTTTCTCCCGAAAGATCTGGCACAGGTTCTCCGGCTGGGCCGGCGGCCGGGTACTGCAAGCGGTCAGGCCGGCCAGCAGGCCTGCCACCGCAGCGAGGCGCATCCATGACATCAGCCGTGTTGCATCTTCGTTCTCTTGATCGTTACGAGGCACATGCATCACATCAAATCGCGTCTTCGTTCTCTTCGCCGGTACGAATACGAATGACCCGTTCCACCTCGCAGACGAAAATCTTGCCGTCACCTATCTTGCCGGTGCGGGCAGTGTTCTGGATGGCTTCCAGGCAGGCATCGAGATCCTCGTCCTGCACCACCAGCTCCACCTTCACCTTCGGCAGGAAATCCACCATGTATTCGGCGCCGCGATAGAGCTCGGTGTGCCCTTTCTGGCGGCCGAAGCCTTTGACTTCGGATACCGTCATGCCGTTGATGCCGATCTCGGCCAGGGCCTCGCGCACATCGTCCAGCTTGAACGGTTTGATGATGGCTTCAATCTTCTTCATGGTGACTCCTTACCAGTTCTGTTTGCCAAACCCGGATGTGATGGGGTAACGGCGATCCTTACCAAAGTTGCGGGCCGTGATACGGGGCCCGACGGCGGCCTGACGGCGCTTGTATTCGTTGAGATCCACCAGCCGGATCACCTTGCGCACCACCGCCTCCTCGAATCCCTCTGCCACCAGATCGGCGACCGAGGCATCCTCTTCCACGTAGCGCTTGAGGATGGCATCCAGGATGTCGTAGGGGGGCAGGCTGTCCTGATCCACCTGGTCTGGCGCAAGCTCTGCCGAGGGGGGACGGTCGATGACCCGCTGCGGGATCACGTAATCGACCGAGTTGCGATATTCGCACAATTTGAAGACCAGCGTCTTGGGCACGTCCTTGAGCACGTCGAAACCGCCCGCCATGTCACCATACAGGGTGGCATAACCCACGGCCATCTCGCTCTTGTTGCCCGTGGTCAGCACTATGCGCCGACGCTTGTTGGAGAGCGCCATCAAGAGCACGCCACGGCAGCGAGCCTGCAGGTTCTCTTCCGTGGTATCCCGGGCTGTGCCGGCAAACAGCGGTGCCAGCTGGGTCATGAAACCTTCGAACATGGGCTCGATGGAGATGATGTCGAACTCGACCCCCATCCGCTCGGCCTGCTCCTTGGCATCCTCCACACTCATCTGGGCTGTGTAGCGGAACGGCATCATCACCGCCTGCACCTTGTCCGCACCTATGGCATCGGCGGCGATGGTCAGGGTCAGGGCGGAATCGATACCGCCGGAGAGACCCAGCACGGCCCCCTGAAAACCGTTTTTGGTGATGTAGTCACGCACCGCCAGCACCAGTGCCTGATAGGTCTCGGCCAAAGGGTCGAGCGACGCGGCAGGCTCACGTTCTTTCAGCGGCTGCCCGGCGGCAAAGCGCACCAGCGCCAGCTCTTCGGCAAACGGAGCCAATTTATGGGTCAGCTCGCCCCGACCGTTGAACACCTTGGAACAACCGTCGAAAATCAGCTCGTCCTGGCCACACACCTGATTGAGATAGACCAGCGGCAAACCTGTCTGGTGACAGCGGGTCGTCATCAGCTCATGGCGGATCCAGGGTTTCTCCTGATCGTAGGGCGAGGCATTGATGGTGAGCAGCAGCTCGGCTCCCGCCGCCTTGGCGGCCAGCGCCGGGCCCGGTTGCCACAGATCTTCGCAGATAAGCAGTCCCAGCTGATGACCACGGAAGGGCACCACGCAGCTATCCGTGCCTGCGGTGAAGTAGCGCTTCTCGTCGAATACTCCGTAGTTGGGCAGATCCTGCTTGAAGTAACGGGCGATAAGCTTGCCCTGCTCATAGAGAGAAGCCGCATTATGGAGCGCAGCCCCCTCACGCCAGGGGTGACCCACCAGAATGGCACACTTGCCCTGCCAGGCCGCGATGCGAGCCAGCGCAGCGTCGACCCGTATCATCAGATCGGCACGCAACAGCAGATCCTCCGGCGGGTAGCCGGTCAGGGCCAGCTCGGAGCACACCAGCAGATCAGCACCTTGCTGCTCGGCCTGGGCGGCCGCAGCCAGCACCTTGTCACAGTTATCTTCGATGGCGCCTACCGTCAGATTCAACTGGGCAAGCATCAGAGAGAGGGCTTTTGCCATGGCGATACATCTTAAAATCGAAAATGATGGGGAATGATAAAGAAAAGGCGCTGGCTGTGCCAGCGCCCAAGGCTCAAGGGGTGCAAGTCAGGTTGGCAGCGTTGGTGACGCCATTGTCCACCAGCAGGGAACAGGGCCCGCTCAACACCTGATTGTTGGGCTGTGGCGTCATCTGCACGCTGAAAGAGGGCGGCTGCAGCATATAGGTAGTGCTGCCCTGATTGGTGTAGGAAAGATTGATGGCCAGCGTCGCATTTTCCGGGGCCTCGCACAGATAGGCTGCGGGCTGGTTGTTCGCCTGCGGTTTGTCGATACGGCAGGTCGCCCCCGAGTTTGGCGTGCTGATGCTCAGGTTGTTGAAGGTGTTCTTGCTGCAGGCCACTGGCGGTGCATTTTTACCATTTCCCCGCGTCAAACACTCGATCCGCCCACCGACCTTGATGGTCGGTACCGTCTGCTGGCTTGCATCGATTTTCACCAGCATGTCGGCACTCAATGCCAATGATTGATCCCGCGGGGAGATCAGCGAAGCGGTGATCCCCGAGTTCCCCTGATAGGCGGTAACCCGTATCGTGACGTCCCGCAGTACCTGATTGCTATCTTTGGTCGATTTTTTCGCCGTCATATAACCGCGACTGTAACTGCCGAAATAGTAGTTATTGAGATCCACCACTGTTTTCACCGCTTCATTGGTAACGGTCGCGTAATCGGTGGCGCTGCCGGTCAGCAGGGTCAGCGGCCCCATGGCCCACTCTGCCAGCATGGTCAGGTTGATATCCTGAAACGGCACCTTGGTCAGATAGTCCGTCGCGCTGGTGTCAATGCCAACCAGATAGACAGGGTCGAGCACGTCCACATAGATGCCGCGGGCGATGAGTTGCGCCGTGCCCGTGCTGACGGTGATCCCGGTCGTGGTATCTCCCCCGGCTTCCGCGCTGGAGGCCAGCCAGGCCGAAAAGTCAGTAATGGACGGCAGAGTGGCGGATGTCCCTTGGGTCCAGTTCAGGGTCGACTTCTGCCAATCGATATAGGTCTTGACCACATACTTGATGTATTTCTGATAGCTGGCCTGATTGGCAGGTTTAGCCAGAAAATCAGCAGTGGTGACCACTACCTTGGCCAAGTTCCAGTCAGGCAGAGGACGGTAATAACCATCCAGCCGGACAAAACGACAGGCATCCACATATTTGCCGCTGCTCGCCGTGCTCAAACTGCTGTTGTAACGTACCCTGCTGGTATTGAGCGGGGCATAGAAGTTGCCGAAACTCGAACCGCTGCCATCGAAGTGATCCTTGCAGCAACTGGTGCAGAGAGTGGGCTGGCCATTGACGCTGCTGTCGAGCGTCCCTGTGGTCTTGCTCTGCATCGTTCCCGCTTTCCAGTACAACTGATTGCTGGCCGAACTGTAGACCTGTCCAGGCAAATAGGCCGTCAGGCTGGATCCGTAACTACATGAGCAAGAAACTGAAGCCATATCCTGCAACACCTGCTGGGTGTTGCCTCCCGCCGCTGGCTTGTAGGTCACCGTCTCGAACTGGACCAATTTGCCGACCTGTCCATCTTTTGATGTCACTGTAGGCAACGGCTTGCTTGTCTCCTGTTTGTTGCCATCTCCCAACTCGACCGAAATGACATCCGGTGCAACCCCTGGCGTGTAATTGACCTTGGGGCCCTGCCTCGCCGTATTCAAGCCGCCATCCAGCTGAGCAGAACTCAATGATTCGATGGGCGAGACATTACCCGCCAATTGCAGCGTCCGGGTCTGTCCTTCGCTGTCTGTCCAGCCGACGTTGACCGTGATCGCCTTGCGTCCGGGGTAGCTGAGGCGATAACCCGTCGGTGCCACGTTTTGCCAATTTGAGCCATTCAGATACTGATTGGCCACCGTCCAGGTTACCGAGTAGGGCTCTCCAGACAGAGTTACGGCAGCACTTGCCGAGGTGATTTGGTTATAAGCCGTCAGCGGCGCCGTTGCGCTCACCACACCATTGAAGTTGCGAAACTCGTCCAGCTTTGACTCCGCCAACCGCATCGCCGTCTCATAGCGACGTCCATCCTGCGACACTGTCAGCGCCGACTTCGACATGGCAACCAAGCCGACGATGCCCACTCCCAGCACGACCAGCGTGATCAAAATCTCAAGCAGGCCAAATCCTTTTTGCCTATTCATCGTCATCTTCCTCTACCAGTCCCGCCAACTGCCAGGCACCTGATTTACGACCTGGAAAGCGGCGCCATTCGAGATGTTACTCAATACACTGGCATCGAACTTTGCATCATAGGTGCCGTTGGCATTTCCCAGCTGATAATTGGATACCATGGCGCCGTGCACTATGGCCCCCCCAGTCAGCTTCACATCCGTTCCGGCCGCAGCCGGATTGGATGAGTAGGCAAAGACCAGGCCGTACAACACAGTGTTGCCATTCACCGCCAGATTGCCGTTGCGTACGATCAAAATGACCGGTGCCGTTTCGGAACCTACATTGGCAGAGGGCTTGCAGTCACCATCCACTATGATGAGTCCGGTTGATGCAGGACCAAGCGAACTGCAGTCAGTCAGTCTTTGAGTGGCCCGAGCCTCCAGATTGGCCCAGCCGTTTGCGTCATCCTTTTCATTAAACAGATACCAAACCAGATCCGTCGGAAAAGAGGTGTCGTTGTCCTTGATATCTGACTGTTTATCCCCCTTTTGGCTGATGTTGGCAGAACAGCCACCGTCATAGTCACCTTGATGACAAGTTTGACCCGTGCCCGTGATGAGATCGACGTTGCCACTGGTCCAGACCGACAGAGGAACCCCAAGACCACCGCCATTGGGGTTGGCCACAATGGTGAAGTTGCCGCCAACCGCCATGCCACCTGCAACGGTCAGGGGGGCCGCAGGGGTACCGGCCAACACACTGAACCGAACAACTTTTGTTCTAACTACGGCCTCTGCCTGCGTATCGTTCAATGTTGCAGTAGAACTCACGGCGATTGGCATCACGGTTGTTGAACCTACAGCAATAGAAGGTGGATCATCTGCAACGGAAAGCACATAGCTCCCCGTTGTCAACGTGGTTGTTGCGCCGCTGGTTCGCCAAGCCGGGTCCAGTGTTAGTCGCCCAAGCCCATCCGCCAGCCCCACTTCCGCCATCGCCATGGCTTGGCGATAAAGCACTTCGTTGAGGGTCACCCGCCGATCAGCGACCAGCATCTTGCCAACCAGCAGTGAAATACCCAGCAAGATCAACATCAGCAACAAGGTGATGGTAAAGGTGGTAAAACCGGACTGTCGGCGCATATCAGTACCCATCATTACGCAATTTGATGTCCCGCTGCAGATTCAACGTCAATGCAGGTGCAGATTTGAAGCGGCCGCTCATCATCAACTGCAGCGCTCGCGCACCACTGACCTGACTGCTCGGCAGCAACCTGAGTGTCATGGCCGTTATCTCTATGGTGTCATCGGTAGAGATGAAACTGCCGTTGCCACATGTAGTGGCTCCCGTACCCTGTTTTATCCCCTTGTCTGCACTGCTGAAACTGTAAAGCAGAGTGTCACCCGTACTCAGTACACCATTGTCATCATTGTCATAGCGCACCCTGATACAGGTGTATAGGCCCGATCCCGTCGCCGTTTCATTCATCAGATCCGTTGCCGCATCAAAATAGAAACTGGAGCGGCTGCCGGATGGAGCGGCAAGAAACTGGGTCGCAGTGGCATCATAACCAGCTCGCTGAATATCGCGCGCTATCATGTCCGTCAGTAGCTGGATCTCCTGATTCAGGCGACTGGTCTGCATAGCGGTATAATTGGCCTTGAGGATAGTCGCGAACAAGGAGATGACTGCCGCCACCAGCAACAGTCCAGCCACCATGGCGACCATCAATTCGACCAGGTTGAAGCCTCGAGCCATCAATCGCATGGAGATGCTCCCGTTACTTGCTCGGTTCGGATACGTCCATTCGAGGCAATAATAACCCTGTATTCAGACGTCCCACTTTTTAGACAAATGGAACCATTTCCTAGGCTGCCATGTAGGTCTTTGAATACGCCACGGCGATTATTAATCTCAATCGCGCTTTCAAAACCCGATAACTCATAGTTTGTCGTCAAGATAATCCCATGAAACTCGCTGGCATCGACCCCCTTCCGACCTTCAATGACAGCACAGGAGTCGGCACAACTGCTACAGGATGTATCGATAGCAATGCGGTAGCACCAATTAGCATGCCCCGCATTGAATATTTTGAATGTAATGGGTTTATTGCGCTTGAGCGCTTCGGATTTGAGAAGCATCACGTCCGTATAGACGGCCTGCGTCGCCGCCTTGACCATTTGATCCTGGCGCAGCGATTGATAACTGGGGATGGCCACGGTCAACAGCAAAGCGACCAAGGCCAGAGCAACCATCAGTTCGATCAGGGTAAAACCGGCGGATCTGCCCTCTGTGCATTCCATTAGCTCAAGACTCCTTTCTTTTTGCTCATGCCAGTAGAGCGTACTGTCAGTACTATCCTATAGTATCAACCTGTTTCACGAACCATGCCGCCCATGAGAATCAAACAATCAGGTATCACGCTGCTAGAACTGATCGTTGTTGTTGCTATCGTCGCCATCATTGCGTCGATCGCCTATCCCAGCTTTACCGATGGCTTGCGCAAATCGCGCCGAGCCGAAGCCTTCAAGGGATTGCTCAGCATGCAGCTCAAGCAGGAAGAGTTTCGGGTCTCCAATACCAGCTATAGCGCCACCCCCTCCCAGGTGGGCAACCCTGTCAGCGATTACTACACCTTCACCATTTCAGGGGCGACCGCAACCGCCTATTCCCTGATCGCCACCACCAAAGGGGCTCAGGTCGGAGACAAGGCCGGCAGCACTGCCTGCGATACTCTGACCCTCAACAAGGCCGATACCAAGACACCGGCCGATTGCTGGTAACAAGCGACCGGTATTGACACCCTACCAGCACTCTGCCGCTGTCATGGTGGCACCTGACACCCCTTGCTGCCCGCCCTGATCCAGAGTCAGCAGACCGCAGGGGTCACCATTCATGACTCCGGTCGGAATCGCCGTCAGGGTATAACGGCCCCCACTGGCATCGAGTGCCAGATTGTAATAAGCCGTCCCACCATCCCTGGGCAAGGAGGCCAACCCGGCTGAAGCCAGGTTGCCGCCATCATAGTTGCCCTCGGCGGTAAACTGCCGTTCCAGATATTGGGCGGCTTCCAGCAAAGCCGCCCTGGCTTCGGCCCGTTTGGCCGAGGCGATGTAGTTGTTGTAACTGGGGTAGGCGATCACGGTCAGGATGGCCATCACGGCCACCGCAATCATCAACTCCATCAGGGAAAATCCACGTTCCATGCCAACCTCTACTCCAGTTGCAACCAGGATTGACGACCGCCCAGATCGCCCGCCCCCTCTTCCAGCGTGACCGAAATGTTGCCACTGGATCCACTGATGTATTTACGCTCCATGTCCGCATCCTCCACCACGCTCGGGGTCGTGGTGAGTTCGTCAAATTGCTTGCCACTGACCGGCACCTTGACGTCATTGCCGGCATCATCTTTGATCCCCACATAGTCGTCATCGTTGACGGCACCGTCACCATTGACATCGAATACCGAATAGGTCAAACGGGCCCCCGACACGGGATCCAGCTCCATCAACCAGGAGCGGCCGCCAAAGTCACACGCATCCGCCGAGGGGATCAGGGTGTTGAAGATCAGCCGCTTGTTGCGGTAAAGCATCTCTGAAACGGCTCGCTCCCCCACCCCCTTGCTCAGACCGGGCGACTTCAAGACCAAGTACCATCCCTTCTGGCTGGTGTAGTTGACCGCCGTGTTGGACACTACACGCACATTGAACTTGATGGTGGTGCCATTGGCGGAGTATTCGTGGGTGATGCTCTGCTGTAACAGCTGGCTGCTGAGCACGGTGGCTCCCGTATCCCAGATGCCGTAGACGGCTTCCAGCCTGGGGGTCGCCGGCAGCAACTTGTCGTCATTGGTGAAATAGCTGCCCGTCCCCATCAGCACCATGATCCCCCCCTTGGGATGGCGGATCGCCAGTGGCCGCATGGTGATGGGCTGGCGCGTACCGGCCGAGCAGATACCATTACAGGCTTGGAACAGCGGCTTGGGCTTGTTGCCGGTCTTGAAGGCGCTGCCCCACTGGGTGCTATTGTTGTCAGTCAGATCAAACTTCCACAGGTTGCCCTGCAGATCGCCGGCATAGACATAGTCAGCCACCCGATCGCCATCCTCATCCACCGGCAAGGGGGAAGAGAGGCCATTTGGCTCGCTGGCCGACCCCACCTGGGTATCTATCTCCTTGATCACTGCACCGGTTGCCAGGTCCAGCACGAACAGGCGCGCCGTCTGGCTGGTACTGTTGTAACCATTGGCCACCAATGCCACCCACTTGCTGCCTGACTTGACCCTGACCAGCGTCGGTGCCGCCAGTGCTACCCCCATCTCGACATTGGTGAACTCCCACAGCATCTTGTCGGCGGTGAAATTATCCGGTGACGTCACGTCGATGGCGAATACCGCCTTGCCGCCGGCTCCCGTCGACCCCAGCAGAACCGTTTTCCAGTTGCTGCCAAGATAGGCATCGCCCACCTTGGGTGTCCCGTCCACATAGTAACGGTGGCTGTAATCAGGCTTGGTCAACAGGCTCAGATCCCCCAGCAGGCTGGCGGGAATGTAGGCCAGCTTCTCGACGCCGTTGGCGACGCGAAAACCATGCAGCATACCGTCGTTGGCCCCCACGTAGAGCATGGGGGTACGACGGGTGATGGCCGTCGAGCCGAGGAACGTCTGGTAGCTGTCACGCTCCGTCTGGGTCAAGCCGGTAGCGCTGGCATAACCGTAATCCCGGGCCCCCACATAGACGGGATCCGAGTTGATGATGTCCCCCAGCAGATCGCTGCGGCTGCGAAACAGACCACCATTGCTTTGCTCACGGCTGCGGTCACCGCGCAGATAGGCAACCCGATTTTCCGCCTGGTTGTCGCCGGCAAGGTTGAACAGGGCACGGTTGGTGGCATTGAGATCGGCCCACGTGAAGGGAATGCCGACCCCGTTTTGCCGGGTAAAGATGCTGCGGGACGTGTGTGCCGGGATCAGCGTCGCTGCATCCCAAGCCATGGAGCCCAGCGAACCATCGCTGTTGAGGGGAATGGAAACCAGCTGCCCCGACCAGTCCCCGCTGTTGTAGCGGGCCTGATAGATGTGGGTATTGCTGTCCAGCCGGGTTGCATTGGCAGTCACCGAGCTGGCGGAGCTGTTGCGGGCCGCTATCTGGGCCAGGGTACTGCTCAGGGCCGTAGCAAAGGTGTCTGGGTCAGCGGCGCTGAAGAAATTTCCCTTGCTGTTGAGCGCCGCGTGCCACAAGTCATCGATCTTGTACTCCGGAATATAGGGCGCATTCTTGTACTCCTTGTCATCCGGATCATGGGGATTGGGCCAGCTGCTCGGGATGCCGTTGGCCGGATTGAGCGAGCCATTCACTCCCAGCCCGACGGTGAAATTGACCAGATGCTGCCAGTTGGCGGGATCCGCCGTGCTGGTCGGCACCTTGTCGGCCAGATCGGTACGCAGGTCAGTCTTCCAATACTTGTAGGCTACGTCGGCCAGGGTATTGCTGTAGCCGTCCTTGTCCTGATCCCCTACCGCAGGGGTGTCTCCGTTCCAGTAGCCATCCGTCATCAGAATGTTGTAACTCTGGCGGCAGGTGAGGTGGGGCAAGGTGCTGCTGGCACTGGCTGCCCAAGGGCCATTGTTGTCGGTGCGAGAGAAATACTCCCCCACATCCTTCAGACTGGTGCGCAGGGGCGTACCGGACGCCAGAATGTCGCGACTGTAAAGGTCGCTGAAAAATGCACTGCGATCGGTGCCGGAGAAAGGCGCTACGCCGCGGATCACGCTGCCGCTGGCATTGATGGTGGCAAAGCCCACCCGCAGGGCCTGCCCCTGACTGGCAAAGGCACGGCCGACCCCGGCTCTGGCTGCCAGGATCCGGGAACGATAGTAGGTGTACCAGTTGGCGAAATTCTGGATCTCCTCGTCATAGCTGCAGACAGGCACGCTTTTGCAGTCGCTGCGGTTGGGACGTCCGCCATAGGTACTGCCCGACTTGATCTCGACCCGGGTGTAGCTACCCACCTTTTTCACATCGCCACTGCCTTTGTAGGCAAAGTAGACGGCGGGCCAGAACGTCTCGTCACTGTTGTAGTCGCTGGAGGAGAATCCGGTGTAGTAACGCAGCGATCTCGACCGATTGTTCGTGGTGAGGTCACGGCAACCTGCTGCCGTATTGAACGGATTGTGCGGCGCACAGCTGATGCTGGCATTCGCCATCAGGGTGCCATCCGCCTTGGCCCAGGGGCGGTAGCTCTGCTGCGGGTTGTAGTAGAGTTTGTTGTTGTTGCTCGAGCGGGTATAGGCGTTGCGGTCGTTGTTGCCGGTGAAGGTCACGGTCCGGTTGTCATAGTCCTCGCTGCCATACACGTTGTCGGCACGAGGATAGACGTAGCGAGCACTGTTTTCGATCAGCCCCTCCGGCATCAACTCAAAATGCATGGAGCCGGAATCATCGAGGCTGAACATGATGTTGGGTTCGGCCCGAGTACCGAGATAGAGAGGAACCTGGGCAATATCGAGCGCGGCCTGCACCGACGAGCAGAGCAGCAAGGCCGAAAATCCGTAGCCAAACGCACGCATGGGTGGCCCTCCTAGCGGCTGTAGGTCGATTGCAACAGCACCCGGCTCTCATCCGAGAGGCCGAATCCCCTTGCCGTGATGCGATAGAGGCGACGCTCGCCTATGGGTTCGTCGACCGCCAGACTCTCGTTGCCTGCCTGGGTGTAGGGCAGTCGTTCGATGAAGTACTCGGGGGCGCGCCCCGCCAGACCGCTGTTGGCATAGGTACGCCAGGCCGTGGAGGGAGACGCGGGATCCACCGCCACTGTGACGAACTCGTACAAACCGGCGCTGTTGTCATAGGGGCCTGAATTACCGGCTTCCAGATAGCGCTCGGCGGCACGCAAACCGGCCTCCGCCGCCTGCAGCGCCTGCAGCGACTCCTTCTGGTTGCCCGCCATCTTCTCCTGCAACAGTGCGCCCTGCATGCTGGCCATCGCCAGCAGGCTCACCATGGCCAGAAAAATCAGGCTGATCACCAGCGCCATTCCCTGCTGTCGATGCATCATAGGTTCCATCCTCATGGCAGCCGGTTACGCAGAGCGACCGTGGTCTCGGCCACCCAGTACCAGTGGCTGTCGGTTGCCTGGAAGGTCGCACCGGCAAAGCTGATGGCCTGCGGGTCCGACACCACATTGCCCTGAGCGCTGCGCATCAAGAGCTGGACACCAATCCCCAGCACGTTGTCCCAGTTCGGATTGCTGGCGGCGCTCACGTAACGATCCGCCGCCCGATCCCGATTCTGATCCTCGCCGAAGGTCAGCTGAATATCGGTCACCCCTTCGACCAGCGGCATGCCGGCGGCGAGACCACTCTTGCGATAGAGGCTGTAGGGGGCGGTGGCCGAGGCGCGGGCAATGTAATAGATCCGGGTTTCCATCCGGCTCAGTATCGAACCGGCACCAAAGCGCTCCTCGACCGGGCTGCTGGCCCCGCCCCAGGAGCTGATAGCATTGCCTGGGGTGTATTTGTTGTCATTGGAGTGGCCTATGTTGACCTCGGTCCCCGCCCCCACCACCTGGGTCTGGGTGATCTGGAAGATCCGGGCCTTCTGGCAATCGGAGACCATGACGATGTCCCCCTCGCACAGGTCGCTGTAACCCTGCTTGCCGGTGCCACAGTAGTTCGCCTTGCTGGAGATCTGCTGCACGAACAGCTGGGCGGCGCTGTTGTTGCGAGTCACCGGCACCCCGGCCCCGGTCGGCCCCTGGATCAACAAGACGTCGCTACCCGACCTGGGCTTGGGCTCGCCTGCGGTGAACAGGGCAGACAAGGCGGTGGGCAGAGTGGCGGTGACATTGTCATAGCCGCGCAGATAGACGGTGAAGTTGTAGGGCAGCGCAGTCCCGCCGCCGGTGAGGGTATTGGTGATGTTCACCCCCTGCTTGCTCAGACACCCCTGATAACCCACCATTCTCAGCTCTTTTTGCAGCAGGTTGACGGCAAATCGGCTGTCTTCCTGCACCCGGGCGATGGCCTCGCCAGTCAGGTAAGTCTTATGATTACCCAAAAGAACCTGAATGATGATGCCCACCGTCAGCAGAGACAGCACCAGCGCTATCATGACCTCCACCAGACCGACCCCGGCCTGATGTCGCAGTGACGGGCGCCCGCTCATAGATCCGTCCTCAGCGTCATACTGCGCAACGAAGGCTCGGTCGGCAGCCGACTGCTGTCCCACTGGATGGTGATGGTGGCCTGCCCCGCGCTGATCACAATGGCGCCATCGCCGCTCGGCAGGCCTGTCAGCGCCTGTTTCCAGTACTGCAGATCCAACATGGCCATCGTACTGCCGGAGACCACCTCCCCCAGCCCCACGTTGTACTGGCCGAGCAGGGCCGCGCTGCGATTGGCCCGCATCATGTCGGTGATCATGTAGGCGTACTGGGTCGCCTCGGTCCGGGTCAGCGCCGACTGGTTGCTCTTGAGCGCCTGCAGTTGCAGGGTTGCCATGCCGAGGATACCGATCGACAACACCAGCACGGCGATCATGATTTCGAGCAGGGATACTCCCTGATGGCGTTTCATATGCAGCTGCTCTCCACGATGGATGGGCGCCCGGCTGGCGTAATCATGATGTCCCGTGTGGCCTCTGCCTCACAATCAGGTGGCTGCAGAGAGAACACCAGGCTTGCCTGCGCACGGCCATCGAGAAAGCCGTTGCCGCTGAAACGCAAGAGCGAGCTGTTGCTGACCAGAGTGCCGGCCCCCATGTCGGGGAAGAGCCGCAGCAACTCACCGTTATCCAGGGTGCCATTGCCGTTGCTGTCGACCCATATCTGCCAGCCCGATTCCCAGTGGTTTTGGGTCAGGTTGCTGGCGGAGGCGGAGAGGGTGACCGCCGTGTTGCGACGAATGGCTTCGGAACGGGCAAGGTTGATGGCGGCCACGAAATTGTTGGCCTGGGTGGTCAGCGTGATATTGCGCAATACCGCACTAAAGGAGGGGACTCCCAGGGTCAGCAGGATCGACACGATCGCTATGGTGACCATCAGCTCGATAAGACTAAAACCTGAACGCAAAAACATCCTGTTTCGCTCTGATTTTGTGGAGGGGCTTGTTTGCATATCCATGCGCCATCAAGCCAGATGAGAAGTTCATCAGCAGTCTAGACTGCAGCGCTTCGCTTGCAATTCAATCTACTCAAATCTTGGACATACATCATCAATTTTCGCTGGGTTCCTGCGGCATCCAGGTAAACAAGATTCATAAGAATCATGCATAAAAAAGCCACCTCGCAGGAGGTGGCTCGGGATTCATCATCTCATCCTGACCAACAGGATGCGGATCAGAGGATCCGCAGCTCGGGCGGCACTTCAAACACCACGTTCTCTTCGCGACCCGGGTGCTCGACAACCATATTGCCGCCCAGCTCGCGCAGGCGGGCGATAACGTTTTGCACCAGCACGTCCGGTGCCGAGGCGCCGGCCGTTACCCCGATGCGCTCGACCCCCTCCAGCCAGCCGGTTTCGATCATGGAGGCATCGTCGATCAGGTAGGCGCGAGCCCCCACCTTCTCGGCCAGCTCGCGCAGACGGTTGGAGTTGGAAGAGTTGCGTGACCCGACCACCAGCATGGCGTCCACCAGCCCCGCCATCTCCCGCACCGCATCCTGGCGGTTCTGGGTGGCGTAACAGATATCGTCCTTGCGCGGCCCCTGGATCTTGGGGAACTGCTTGCGCAGGGCGTCGATCACATCCGAAGTCTCATCCACACTCAGGGTAGTCTGGGTGACGAAGCAGAGATCATCCGGATTCTTCACCTGGAGTTTGGCCACATCGTCCGGCGTCTCCACCAGATACATGCCGCCTTCGCGGTTCTCGTACTGGCCCATGGTGCCGATCACCTCGGGGTGACCCGCGTGACCGATAAGCACGGCTTCGGAACCCTTGCGGCTGGCGCGATGGACTTCCATATGTACCTTGGTCACCAGCGGGCAGGTGGCATCAAATACCTTGAGGGCACGGGACTTGGCCATCTCGCGCACCGTCTTGGCCACGCCGTGGGCGGAGAAGATGACGATGCTGTCGTCCGGCACCTCGTCCAGCTCCTCGACGAACACGGCTCCCGCCTCTTTCAGCTTGTTCACCACATAGCGGTTGTGCACCACTTCATGACGGACATAGATGGGGGCACCGAATTTCTCCAGCGCGCTCTCGACTATGCTGATGGCGCGATCGACACCGGCACAGAAGCCACGGGGATTGGCGAGCAGAATATCCATCAGTACACCTCACTCATGCCGATGGCACGATCGACATCAACGCGACAGAAGCCACGGGGATTGGCGAGCAGAATATCCATCAGAGCACCTCACTCATGCCAATGGCACGATCGACATCAACGCGACAGAAGCCACGGGCATTGGCGAGCAGAATATCCATCAGAGCACCTCACTCATGCCAATGGCACGATCGACATCAACGCGACAGAAGCCACGGGCATTGGCCAGTAAAATGTCCATCAGTGAACCTGCTCCTCGTCATCAACACTCAGGATCTCCACCTCGAAGGTGACGGTATGGCCGGCCAGAGGATGGTTGAAATCGACTGTCACCGACATGCCTTCCACCGCCCGTATGATGCCGGGCAGCTCGCTGCCATTGGGCTGGTCGAACAGTATGATGGTGCCGACCTTGGGCTCCACATCGGTGCCGAACTTGGCTCTGTCCAGATGGTAGATGTTGTCGGGATTGGCGAGGCCGAACGCCTGCTCCGGCGCCAGCGTGAAGCTCTTGGCATCACCCTGTTGCAGGCCCAGCAGGCACTGCTCGAAGGTGTTGGTCAGGCTGCCATCCCCCATCCGCAAACGGGCTGGTTTGCCATGCAGCGCAGTGCTGTCCGCAACGGAACCATCCTCCAGCTTGATGGCGAAGTGGAACAGCACGCTGCTGTTGGCCGTAATTCCGGCGGCGATCGATTGACTCATGACCCTTCCCTCTTCTTCTCGGAACGGAAGCCTTCCAGCACTATCATGGCGGCACCGATAAAGATGAAGCTGTCGGCCAGATTGAACGCCGGCCAATGGGAGCGCTGCCAGTAGAAGTCGAGAAAATCGACCACGTGGCCCAATACCAGTCGATCAAACACGTTGCCAAGGGCGCCGCCGATGATCAGGGAGTAGGCGATACCGCTCCAGCGCTGAGTGACCGACTGCTTGCGCAGCCAGTGGATCAGCAGCCCGCAGATGGCAAACGCCAGCACGGCGAAGAACCAGCGCTGCCAGCCCCCCTGATCGGCCAGGAAGCTGAACGCCGCGCCCTTGTTGTAGACGTGCACCAGATTGAAGAAGGGGGTGATCTCCACCCCCGGATAGCCAAACGGCAGCAACTTGACCACGGCGAGCTTGCTCGCCTGGTCCAGTACGAATGCCAGCACAGCCAGCCACAGCCAACGCAGGCCGCTCTTGTTATGAGTCATGTTCATCAGGCAAATTGACGCGTTTCGCCGTCACCCTCAACGTTGGTGACGCAGCGGCCACAGATCTCTTCGTGACCAACTATGGTGCCCACGTCTTCAACATGGTGCCAGCAGCGGTCGCACTTGGCAGCGGCAGACTGAGCCACGTTCAGCCAGAGGTCATCGCGTTCGGTCGCAACGGAACCTTCCGGTGCACTGTCAGCCACCACCACCTTGGCCTTGGAGGTGAGCAGCACGAAGCGCAGCTCATCGGCCAGGGCATTCAGGCGCTCGGCCAGTGCCGGCTTGGCGAACAGGGTCAGTTCAGCCTGCAGGGAGCCGCCGATGCGCTTCTCGCCACGGGCAGCTTCCAGCGCCTTGTTCACTTCACCACGCACGGTCAGGATCTCGGCCCAGAAGGCATCGCCCATCTGCTCGCCGGCAGCCAGTCCGAACAGGCCGTCATACCACTCCTCGGTGAACACGAACTCGCTGCGCTCACCCGGCAGCAGGGCCCAGATTTCATCGGCGGTGAAGCTCATGATAGGCGCCATCCAGCGCACCATGGCTTCCACGATGTGATACAGAGCAGTCTGGCAGGAGCGACGAGCCAGGCTGTCCGCCTTGGCGGTGTACTGACGGTCCTTGATGACGTCCAGGTAGAAGGAGCCCATCTCGATGGAGCAGAACTGCATCAACTTCTGGGTCACGCCGTGGAAGTTGTACTCGTCGAATGCCGTCACTATCTCGGCCTGTACCGCCTTGGCACGACCCACGGCCCAGCGATCCACCACCACCATGTCAGCCGGGGCCACCATGTCAGTTGCCGGATTGAAGCCATTCAGGTTAGCCAAGAGGAAGCGGGCGGTGTTGCGGATGCGGCGATAGGCATCGGCAGAGCGCTTGAGGATCTCGTCGGAGACCGTCATCTCGCCGGTGTAATCGGTACTGGCGACCCACAGACGCAATATGTCGGCACCCAGCTTGTTCATCACGTCCTGCGGGCTGACCACGTTGCCGATGGACTTGGACATCTTGCGACCCTGACCATCTACGGTGAAGCCGTGAGTCAGCACCTGGTTGTAGGGTGCCTTGTCTTTCATGGCCACGCCGATCATCAGGGAGGACATGAACCAGCCACGGTGCTGGTCGGAACCTTCCAGATAGAGGTCGGCGGAGTGACCGTTGAACTCGGGACGGGCATCGACCACGGAGGAGTGAGTCGAGCCGGAGTCAAACCAGACGTCCAGGGTGTCGGGCACCTTGTCGTACATGTCGGCGTCGCTGCCCAGCAGCTCGGCCTTGTCCAGATCCCACCAGGCCTGAATGCCGGCCTGCTCGACCCGCTTGGCTACTTCGTGCATCAGACGCACGGATTCCGGGTGCAGTTGCTGAGTCTCCTTGTGAACAAACAGGGAGATGGGCACGCCCCAGGTACGCTGACGGGAGATGCACCAGTCAGGACGGTTCTCGACCATGGCCTGGATGCGGTTCTTGCCCCAGGCAGGTACCCAGCCGCTCTGGCCGTGCTGGGTGATCCCGTCTTTCTCGATGCGCTCTATCTCTTCCAGCGCGCGCTGACGCAGACCCTTCTGTTCCATGCTGATGAACCACTGCGGGGTGGCACGGAAGATGATCGGGGTCTTGTGACGCCAGCAGTGCGGGTAGGAGTGGTTGAACACCATGTGGTGCAGCAGGGCGCCACGCTCGTTCAACACCTCGACCACGGCCGCATTGGCCTTGAACACGTGCTGGCCGGCAAACAATTCGGTATCCGGCAGGTAAACGCCGTTGCTGCCAACCGGGTTGGCCACTTCCAGACCGTACTTCTGACCAACTACAAAGTCTTCCTGACCGTGGCCAGGGGCGGTGTGCACCGCGCCGGTACCGGCATCCAGAGTAACGTGATCACCCAGCACGACAGGCACATCGAAGCTGTAGAAGGGGTGGTTGAAACGCAACAGCTCGAGCGCAGCGCCCTTGGCATAGCCCAGGTTGTGGAACTGCTCGATACCAGCGCGGTCCATCACGTCCTTGACCAGATCGGCCGCCAGGATCAGGCGCTCCGGATGCTCGCCATCTACCTGCACCAGGGCATAGTCCAGATCGGCATGCATGGCGACGCCACGGTTGGCCGGCAGGGTCCAGGGAGTGGTGGTCCAGATCACCACGGAGAGCGGGCCCTTGCCGGTGTGGCCTTCGGGGCAGTCAAACTTGGTGGCAACGGCAGCCTCGTCGACGGCCTTGAAACGCACGTCGATGGAGGGGGAGTTCTTGTCGTAGTACTCAACCTCGGCTTCCGCCAGCGCGGAGCCACAATCGGTACACCAGTGCACCGGCTTGGAGCCTTTGTGCAAATGGCCGTTTTCGACGATCTTGGCCATGGAGCGAATGATGTTGGCTTCGGTGCCAAAATCCATGGTCAGGTAGGGATGTTCCCAGTCACCCAGCACGCCCAGACGGATGAAGTCGGTCTTCTGCGCTTCGATCTGGGTCTTGGCATATCTGCGGCACTCGGCGCGAAACTCGGCGGCGGAGACCTTCTCGCCCGGCTTGCCGACCATGCCTTCTACTTTCAGTTCGATGGGCAGACCGTGGCAATCCCAGCCGGGCACATAGGGAGAATCGAAGCCGGAGAGGCCCTTGGACTTGATGATGACATCTTTCAGGATCTTGTTGACCGAGTGACCGATGTGAATGCTGCCGTTCGCGTAGGGAGGGCCATCATGCAGAATGAAGGAGGGCTTGCCCGCTTTGGCGCGGCGAATGGCGCCGTAAAGATCCTGATCGTACCAACGTTTCAGCATGTTGGGTTCGCGTTTGGCCAGATCGCCACGCATCGGAAACTCGGTTTCCGGAAGATTCAGGGTGTGTTTATAGTCGCTCATCAGTCCTGGGTTCCCTTCTTTTCTAAAAGAGTGCTGGGTAAATTGAGTAGTGGCAGCCCGAACCAGGCTCGGGCCGCCAGGGCATCTCGTTCGATCTGCTCTTTCAAGGCGGTGAAAGAGGCAAACTTCTGCTCTTCGCGCAGCTTGTGGCGAAGCAGCACCTTGACCTGTTGACCATATAGATCGCCAGAAAAATCAAATAGATGTACTTCCAATCTGGCTTGTGTACCGCTCAAGGTAGGCCGTACACCCACATTGGCGACACCGGGGAAGGTCTTGCCGGAACATACCACTTCCACCGCGAACACGCCACCGACCGGGATCACCTGGCGTTTGAGCGCCAGATTGGCAGTGGGAAAACCTATGGTGCGACCCAGTTTGTCACCGTGGGCCACCCGACCGCTGATGGTATAAGGGCGGCCGAGCATCAGCTCCACCTCCGCCATCCGGCCGGCTTTGAGGGCCTCGCGCACCAGGGTGCTGCTGACCCGCTGGCGTTCAAGCTGGAAGCTCTGGGTGCTGATCACCTCGAAACCGAAGCGACGACCCGCCTCCTCCAGCAGGTGGAAGTCCCCTTCCCGCCCCTTGCCGAAACGAAAATCATCCCCCACCACCAGATAGTGCACACCCAGCTTCTCCACCAGCAACTGCTCGATGAAGGTAGCGGCGGACTGCTCGGCGAAGCGATGGCTGAAGCGCACGCAGAGCATGCGGTCGATCTGCATGTCCCTGAGCGCTTCGTATTTCTCCCGCAACCGGCTGAGGCGGGCTGGCGCAGCCGCCCCGGCAAACAGCTCAAGGGGCTGAGGCTCGAACAGCATGACGCAGGCGGGCAGACCGAGTTGGACGGCTTTTTCCTGCAGGCGTGCCAGCACGGCATGGTGACCCTGATGGACCCCATCAAAGTTGCCTATGGTCAATACACACCCCCGGTGACGGGGCTTGATATTGTGAATACCGCGAATAAGCTCCATCAGTGCCTTGTGCGTTGCTGCCATGGAAATCGGCGGATTATATATCAGCCAGCAGGCAGGGTCAGCCCTCATGGGCCGATTTCAGGCATCCGGGTCAAATTCCGAATGCCATCAGGATGATGCCGTACAAGGTTCACCCACCCATGGCGGCAGTGTCACTCCGGTTACTGACCCGATCTCAGGTGTCTTGGCCGAATGCCCAGCGCCAGCAGTATGACGCCATACACGGCCCCACCCAAACAGAGCAACATGGTCAGCTGCAGGCTGGCCTTGCCCATGCCCCAGGCTCCCCATTGAGCAAGATCCGGCGACAGGTAGCCAAGCAGCCCCCCCATCAGCACGGTCGCCACCAGCAGCTTGAGGCAAAAGACCCCGGTATTGCGGGACGGACGGTAGACCGACTGCTGATACAACCCCTTGAACAACAAGGCCGCATTCAAGGTACCTGAGCAGGCGGTCGACAGCGCCAGTCCCACATAGCCAAGCGGGAAGATAAAGATGAGATTGCAGACCATGTTGGCGGCCATGGACATCATCCCGATCCGCACAGGAGTACGGGTATCCTGACGGGCGTAGTAGCCGGGTGCCAGCACCTTGATCAGCATCAAGGAGAGCAAGCCTGTTGTAGAGGCCAGCAGGCTGGCACTGGACATGCTCACCTCGTGCAGGCCGAACTGACCGCGCATGAAGAGCACGCGCAGTATGGGCTCACGCAACACGGCGATTCCCACCATGGCAGGCAGGCCGAGCAACATCACCATCCGTACCCCCCAGTCCATGGTGCGGGAGAAGTCGACTGGGTCCTCATCCACGTGCTTCTTTGCCAACGCAGGCAGGATCACGGTACTGATGGCCACGGCAAACAGGCCGAGGGGAAACTCCAGCAGGCGATCCGAGTAATAGAGGTAGCTGATGGCGCCGGTAGCAAGAAAGGAAGCGAGCATGGTGTTGATCAGCAAGTTGATCTGGCTGACCGAGACACCAAACAGCGCCGGGATCATCAGGGTGCGGATCTTGATCACTCCGGGATGATGCCAACCCCACTTGGGCCACACCAACATGTTGATCTGACGCAGGAAGGGATACTGGAACAGGAACTGTACCAGCCCCCCCAGAAAGACACCGATGGCGAGGGCAATCTCTGGCCGCTCCATCAAGGGCGCAATCCACCAGGCCGCCGCTATCATGGTGAGGTTGAGAAACACCGGCGTAAACGAGGATACGGCAAAGCGGCCAAAGGTGTTGAGTATGGCTCCAGCCATGGCGGTAAAGGTGATGAACCAGAGATAGGGGAAGGTGATTTTGAGCATCAGGCTCGCCAGCTCGAACTTCTCGGCCGCCGGCCCGCCATGCAACCAGTCCCAGAACCAGCCCCAGCCAAACAGGGCCGTCAGTACCCCAGAGCCCAGCACCCCGAGCAGGGTAACTATGGTGACTATGCCACCGAGCGTGCCCGCCACGGCGGCAAGCAGTTCGCGCACCTCGTGCTCATCGCCTTTCTTCTTGTACTCCGTCATCACGGGAACAAAAGCCTGGTTGAAAGCGCCTTCGGCGAATAGCCGGCGCAGAAAGTTGGGAATGCGGTTGGCAAAGAAGAAGACGTCTGCGGCCACCCCGGCGCCGAGCAGATTGGCGATGACCACATCGCGAACCAAGCCCATCACACGGGACGCCAGCGTCATTCCGGACACTATCATGCCGGATTTGATCAATTTCTTACTCAAGACGAAGCCTCTGGAACTGTCAGAATGGAAAGAATGCTGGTAGAATCGGCCGACAGTTTAACCGCCTCCCAACAGACACACCACTGGGGGGCGGTGTTTATTTGCACAAATCATTTGACAATATGTGGTTGAGAAGGCATATTTCCGGGCCTTTTCAATACACTCGCTAAGACAGTTTTAGGAGTTTTACCTTGGCTAATATCAAATCTGCTAAGAAGCGCGCGATTCAGTCAGAGAAACGTCGTCAACACAACGCCAGCCGTCGTTCAATGACCCGTACCTATCTGAAGAAAGTAATTGCTGCCATCGCTTCTGGCGACAAAGCTGCTGCCGTTGCTGCTTTTGCTACCGCTCAGCCGATCATGGATCGCATGGCTACCAAAGGCCTGATCCACAAGAACAAAGCTGCTCGTCACAAGAGCCGCCTGTCTGCCCAGATCAAAGCTATGGCTTAATCAGCTTCGGCTGTATAAAGCTAAAAAAACCGGCCTCAGTGCCGGTTTTTATTTATCTGCGCTGCAGTAAAGTTTGTGCAGCAGACCAATCATCTCGCGCACCTCATGGCTGCGCAGCGAATAGTAGACCGTCTGGGCCTCTTTTCGCGTCTCTACCAACTCATCCCGCCGAAGCACGGCCAAGTGCTGTGACAGTGCCGACTGGCTAAGCCCTAGCACCTCGTTGAGCTCCCCCACCGACAGTTCCCGATCCTGCAGCTGACACAGAATAAACAGTCGTCGTTCATTGGCCAGCGCCTTGAGCAGTGCCACCGCCCGGCTCGCATTCGCCTCCATCTCTTCCAGTTGCATCTCATCCCCTCTCGTCCGAGGCAAGAATCATACTCTGTGACCCGTAGATTTAAAATGACAGGGTTGCCGGCTGAATCGTGGTCAAGTCCTCCTGCCCCGCGAACAGGAAGGAAAAATCACTCTCGCATACCCGTTTTACTGCCGGATGCTGGATCATCCGCTCGGCGAAGATAACGTAATACTCTTCCATCAAATCCTGGGTCTCCCCGATCAGCATCACCTCCTCCCCTTCCAGGATCTCTTCCCGATAGATGGTGGGGGCCATGAAGATGCCCTGGTTGAAGAAGCCGAAGGCCTTCATCAAGGCGGCATCGTCGAACTCCCCGAGGATGCTGGGGGAGATCCCCTGCTGCTCGAACCACTGGGTCAACTGGCGGCCCATGGCGGTACGGCGTCCCGGGATCAGCAGCTTGCGTTCCTCCAGACAGGCGGGAAAGGGCTTCTCGGGCAACGGCGCCTTGCAGAAGAAGCTGACGCCACAGCCGCCGAGTCGCTTGGAGAGCAGGCCCGCGTGCTGGCTGGAGTCAACGGGGCAGTCGGAGAGGATCATGTCGAGTTTGTGCTCGCTCAACTGTTCCAGCAGCAGCTCGTGGGTCGATTCGAAACAACGCAGGTGGATGGAGCCATCGTTGGGAATAACGGAGAGTAGTACCCGGCTGGCAAGGCGTTTGGAGAGCGCATCGGCAATGCCGACGTCGAACAGGATCTGGCTCTCCTTGCGATAGTTGACGATATCCAGCATCTCGTAGGAGAGGCTGAACATCTTGTCGGCGTAGCGAAATACCAGCTGGCCGAGCTCGGTGGCCTCGAGAGAGCGCCCCTTGCGCATCAGCAGCTTGCCACCGAGCCGCTGTTCCAACAGCTTGATCTGGCCGGTGACTGTCTGCGGGGTCAGGAAGAGGGCTTCCGCCGCCTGGGTGACGGAGCCCTTCTTCTGAGTCATCCAAAAATAGTAAAGATGGTTGTAGTTAAGGTGTGACATCCGATGGGGTTCCCGCGGTACGCGGACTCCGGTAGCAGCTGAGTTCAGCCGCCAGAATGTCATACATGTCGCTGATCGAGTCAACCTTGTTTGCGGTGAACTGCTCCATCAGGCTGGACTTGAGACGGGACTTGTCAGGGGTCCGATCCCCGCAGTAGCGCTTGTTGGAATGCTTGAGCATCTCGCCAGCCCGGCTGCTCAACGCACGCTCGCTGAAGGTTTCACCGAACTGTGCCTTGGCCTGTTTGTCTCCCAGCATGAGTGCGCTGTCGACTACCCCGTTGAGATAGGCTGAACAACTGGCTGATGCCGCATTCTGCTGGCAATCCTCCAGACTGCCCGCCCAGATCAGCGGGCTAGCCAGCATGGCCAACCATCCTAGTTTTCTCATAACCCCTCCGTGTTTTGATCCGCCTCCCGCTTGGGAAGTGCCATCCGCAGGGCGAGATAACCGACTATCGCCGCCATGGTGGAGCCCACCAGGATCCCAAGGCGTGAATAGTTGCCGTAATCCAATCCGCCATGCTCGAACGCCAGCGATGCGATGAACATCGACATGGTAAAGCCGATGCCACACAAGATACTGACCGCAAAAATATGCTTGAAGTTGACCCCGTTCGGCAGTTGGGCGATACCCAGCTTGACTGCCAGCCAGCTGATGGTGAACACCCCGAGCGGCTTGCCGATAAATAGCCCCAGCATGATGCCCATCGGTACCGGGCTCAGCAGAGACGAGAGGCCTATTCCGTCCAGTGACACTCCCGCATTGGCAAAGGCGAACAACGGCAGGATCAGGTAGGCACTCCAGGGATGCAGCGAATGTTCCAAGTGCTTGAGCGGCGAGGCATAACGCTTGCCATTGAGCGGGATCATGAAGCCCACCACCACGCCGGCCAGCGTCGCGTGGACACCAGATTTGAGCACCGCCACCCAAAGCACCAGCCCAACCAGCATGTAGAGGCTGATCCGATCCTCGCCACGGCGATTCATCCACAGCAGGGTCAGGGTCGCGAGTATGCCAACCGCCAGCGCAGTCAGCGACAGCTGCTGGGTGTAGAAGAGCGCGATGATGATGATGACCCCGAGGTCGTCCATGATAGCCAGCGCCAGCAGGAACACCTTGAGGCTCACCGGCACCCGCTTGCCAAGCAGCGCCATCACCCCGAGGGCGAAGGCAATGTCAGTCGCGGCGGGAATGGCCCAACCGGCGCGCGCCACTTCGTCCGAGTAGTTGAAAAAGGCGTAGATGAGCGCAGGGGCAAGCATGCCACCGACTGCAGCGATGGCCGGGAAGGTCGCCTGCACCCGAGAAGATAGTGCCCCTTCCAGCATCTCGCGCTTGACCTCAAGCCCGACCAGCAGGAAGAAGACCGCCATCAAGCCGTCGTTGATCCAGAGCAGCAGCGGTTTGTTGATGTCGAGCGCTGCGATGCGCACCTGCACCGGCGTATCGAGGAATGCCTGATAGCCACCAGCCAGACTCGTGTTAGCCAATATCATTGCCAGTATGGCCGCCATGATCAGAATTATTCCGGAGGCAGCCTCCAGCTTCAGGAACTTTTTGATGACGTCGCTCATGGTTAAAATATCCACATAATTACTTTACGTTGAGTCTATAACTGATAACAACTCTTGAAAAATCGTTTCTTACTGCTGAATACAACGGAAAAACCGAACAAAAACTAAAACAACGCTACCAAAGGCATCTTTCATTGCGGTACTGCCAACTCTCTATTTTCAAGCATGAAAATGAATATCTACCTGTTTTTACGCATAAAAAAGGCGCCCTGGGGCGCCTTGATATCAGATGGCGACGGGCGCCTTGATGCCGGGATGGGGGTCGTAACCCTCGATCTCGAAATCCTCAAACTTGTAGTCAAAGATCGAGTCCGGCTTGCGCTTGATCACCAAGTTCGGCAGCGGACGCGGCTCGCGTGAGAGCTGCAGCGCCGTCTGCTCCATATGATTGGAGTAGAGGTGCACGTCACCACCGGTCCAGACGAAATCCCCCACTTCCAGATCGCACTGCTGAGCCATCATGTGGGTCAGCAGTGCGTAGCTGGCGATGTTGAACGGCAGGCCGAGGAACACATCACAGCTGCGCTGGTAGAGCTGGCAGGAGAGCTTGCCGTCCGCCACATAGAACTGGAAGAAGGCGTGGCAGGGAGCCAGCGCCATCTTGTCCAGCTCGCCCACGTTCCAGGCGGAGACTATGATGCGGCGCGAATCCGGATTGTGCTTGATGTCATCCATCGCCCGCTGGATCTGATCGATGACGGTGCCATCGGCCGCCGGCCAAGAGCGCCACTGGGCACCATAGACAGGCCCCAGATCGCCGTTCTCGTCGGCCCACTCATCCCAGATGCTGACGCCGTGCTCTTTAAGATAGGCGGTATTGGTGTCGCCGTTGAGGAACCAGAGCAGCTCGTGAATGATGGAACGCAGGTGACACTTCTTGGTGGTAACCAGCGGAAAACCGTCCGCCAGATTGAAGCGCATCTGATGACCGAACAGGGAGACGGTGCCGGTGCCGGTCCGATCGGATTTGACGGAGCCCTCATCCAGGATCTTCTGCATCAGGTCGAGATAAGCCCTCATTGCTTTGCCTCCTTCGAACCGTTACCGAACAGTTGCGGGCGTTTATAGGCAGCCCAGATCATCAGGGCGCCGGCGATGATCATCGGAGTGGAGAGGATCTGGCCCATGCTGATCTCCTGGAAGTAGAGACCCAGCTGGCTGTCTGGCTGGCGGACAAACTCCACCAGGAAACGGAACAGGCCGTAGCAGAACAGGAACAGGCCTGAGATGGCACCACGGGGCGGGTTCTTGCGCCAGAACAGGTTCAGGATGATGAACAGCACCACCCCTTCCAGTGCGAACTGATAGAGCTGGGAGGGATGGCGCGGCTCCGGGCCCGCCTCCGGGAATATGATGGCCCAGGGCACATCGGTCACCCGGCCCCACAGCTCGCCATTGAGGAAGTTGCCGATGCGGCCGACACCGAGGCCGAACGGAATAAGCGGTGCCACAAAGTCGGCCACGGTGAAGAAGTGGCGCTTGGTCTTGTGGGCAAACCAGACCATCGCGGTGATGACCCCGAGCAGGCCACCGTGGAACGACATGCCACCGGTCCAGATCTTGAACAGGTAGAGGGGATCGGCCAAGAACATGTCGAAGTTGTAAAACAGCACGTAACCGACCCGACCACCCAGGATCACCCCGAGGAAGCCGTAAAACAGCAGGTCGGAGACCTCGTTGCGGGTCCAGCCGCTATTCGGTGCATCGGCACGGCGCCCCGCCAGCCACATGGCAAAGGCAAAGCCAAACAGGTACATGAGACCGTACCAGCGTACCGACAGTGGCCCCAAACTGAATGCTACAGGATCAACCTGCGAGAAAACCCAATATCCATCGTGCTGCATATGCGGCCCCAGTCATAAGAAAAGCCGCATTTTCCGATCATTCGTCAGCAGGGACAAGGCATGATTATCAATCAGGTCGTTTCGTCTTGTGACCGGCCCGCAGCAAGCCACCCAGACCGTGCTCTTCCAGGTAACGGGCGAACAGGCCACGCAGCACGTGAGGATTGTCGTGCTTGAGGCCGTCTGCCATCAGCGCGGTCAGTTCGCTCAGAGTGGATTGACGCAGCACGTACTTGATCCGGGCGATGTTGTGGGTGTTCATGCTGAAGCGCCGATAGCCCATGGCCAGCAGCAAGAGCACACCGACCGGATCACCGGCCAGCTCGCCGCATACGGAGACAGGTTTCTGGTAGCGATGGGAGGCATCGACCAGCAGCTGCAGGGCGCGGATCACCGCAGGATGGAAGGCATCATAGATGTTGGCGACGCGGGCATTGTTGCGATCCACTGCCAGCAGGTATTGCGTCAGGTCATTGCTGCCCACCGACCAGAAATCGATAAGCGGCGCCATCTCGGGCAGTATATAGAGGGCGGAAGGTACTTCGATCATCACCCCCAGACTGGGGTAGCGGATCACCGCATCGCGGCTGGCCGCTTCTTCCGACACTTCTCGCCAAGCCTGATCCAGCAGCCGGCGGGAGGCTCTGATTTCGCTGACGCTGCTGATCATCGGCAGCATGATGGCCAGGTTGTCCAGCCCCTCGCTGGCCCGCAGCATGGCCTTGAGCTGAACCAGAAACAGTTCGGGGTGATCCAGGGTGAGCCGGATCCCTCGCCAGCCAAGGAAGGGATTTTCCTCGACGATGGGGAAATAGGGCAACTGCTTGTCGCCTCCCACGTCCAGCGTACGCATGCAGACAGGGCGATTGCGATAGGTTTCCAGGATGCCGCGATAGCGCGCCGTCTGCTCCCACTCGGAGGGAAAGCTGTCCTGCAGCATGAAGGGGATTTCGGTACGATAGAGCCCGACCCCGTCCGCCAGATGATTGAGAGAGATCTCGGTGTCGGCGCTCAGGCCCGCGTTGAGCAGCAAGGAGACCGGCGTACCGTCGGCGGTTTCCGATGGCTGGTTGTCGACGCTGCGCACCAGGGTATCGAGCGCTCGCTCCTCGTTGAGCAGTTGCCGATACTCGGTCAGGATCACCTGATTGGGCTCGATGAAGAGATCGCCGCTGTAGCCGTCGACCACCAGCATGCGACCACCTATGTCGCCGAGCGGCAGATCCACCCCCATGATGGCCGCTACCCCCATGGCGCGGGCCAGTATAGCGGCATGGGAGTTGGTGCCGCCCTTGAGGGAGACTACCCCGGTCAGGAATTCCCGCGGTACTTCGGCGAGTATGGTAGCCGTCACCTCATCGGCGACCAGCACCACGGGCTCGCCGACCGTGATGTGTTCCGGTTCATTCTGCACCAGTCGGCTGATGAGCCGCTGGGCTATGTCCTTCACATCGGTGGATCGCTCCTGCAGGTAGGGATCCTTCATCCCCTTGAACTGATCGATCAGCCGGTCGCTGATGAGCTTGACCGCCGACACCGCCGTCCAGTGTTCCTTGCTCACCTTGTTGCGGATGGGCTTGATGTAACCGGGATCGTTGAGCAGATGCAAATAGATGTCGAAGATGGCGACCGAATCCTGGCTGTAGCTCTCGCGAAACCGCAGCGCCAGACTCTCCAGATCGTGGCGTACCTCTTCCACCGCCACATTCAGCCGCTCCAGCTGCTTGGCGTGCTCCTCATCCTTACGCGGGGTGATGGAGCTGAGCTCCTTGCGGGGCCGCCACACCCAGGCCTTGGCCATGGCAATGCCGCTGGCCCCGGCGATGCCGCGCAGCGGCTTGCTCCAGTCAGTCTTCTGCAACCAGCCCTTGGCCTGCGCCTGGGCGATGCGGGCCGCCAGCTGGGCCGCCAGCGTGACCATAAAGGACTCCTCCCCCTCATCGAAGAGGCGACTGTCCTTCTGCTGCACCACCAGAATGCCCACCACCTGACGCTGATGCATGATGGGGGCGCCAAGGAAGGAGCGAAACGCCTCTTCGGCGACATCGGGCAGGAATTTGAAACTGGGATGGGAGGGGGCATCGGCCAGGTTGATCAGCTCTTCGCGCTGACCCACCAGACCGACTATGCCCTGCTCGAATGGCAGGGTCGCCTTGCCTACCGCCGACTCGGCCAGACCATCGGTCGCAGCCAGCCGGTAGCGGCGCATGTCCGGTTCAGAGACATAGACGGAACAGCAATCCACCATCATAGCCAGTCGGGTCTGGCTGACCAATGCCTGCAGGGCCAGCTCCAGGGTGTTGGCTTCGGCCATGCTTTCGACGATGCGTCTGAGTTCCGTCAGCAACTAGGTGTGCTCCTTAGCGAGAGCGGTTGCGCCGCCCATCTTTCCGATTAACTTGCACCACAGGCACTGGCATCGCCAGCGGCGCAAACTCCTTCATCACCCGCCGATAGACTTCTCGCTTGAAGGAGACAACCTGGCGTACCGGATACCAGAAGCTGACCCAACGCCAATCATCAAACTCGGGGTGGCCATGACAGCCAAACTGGATCCCGGACTCCCTGCCCGGATCCAGCTGTAGCAAGAACCATTTTTGTTTTTGGCCAATACAGACCGGTGAACTGTCCCAACGAACAAGACGTTTTGGCAAGCGGTACTTCAGCCAGTTGCGACTGGTGGCCATGATGGTCACATCCTCGGGCTTGAGGCCTATCTCCTCATACAGCTCACGATACATGGCCTGCTCAGGCGTCTCACCGTCATCAACCCCCCCCTGCGGAAACTGCCAGGAGTGCTGCCCATAGCGCTTAGCCCACAATACTTGCCCGTCACGGTTACAGATCACGATTCCGACATTGGGACGAAACCCGTCGCCATCTATCACGTGATCACCTTATAAAGGCTGAATCTATAAGGAGATTGTTCCACATTCACCCCGTAGCAGCAAACAAGGACTGCAATCCTCCACTCATGAATAACTTTCAATTTCAAGCCGACTTATAAACAAACCCGAGGATCAAGTCCCGCAAGTTGCCCACCCAGACTGTGCATAAGCCTGTGAGCAAGCGGGTATATACAGTAGTTTTATTTATCTGCTCTACCCTGGGCTTCAGCATACAGCATGATGATAAAAACTAAATATGTATTTAAATACATGGTGTTAAATGCATGATGCTGGATCAAGATCCATGTCTTTCCCGGCCGAAGATCCGGGATCCAGATTGTGAACAAGTTCGACTGTTCAAAGATCCAGCACGGCTAATTTATCCACAGGCTTGGCACACTATCTGCCCTGTCATCGCAGCAAAAATCACTGTTATTTCACATTTTTTTGTAACAACACCCCGACTATTACCGCTTCTAATCAGTTATCCAAGATTTCTGTGGATAACTGTGTGCAACAGCATGAGCAAACCCTTGGACAACTATTTCAAGTCGGGATCCTGTTTGGGATAGATCGGCACGACAAAGACAAATCCTTTAAAAATCATTATGATAAGTACCTAAATACAAAACCGTCCCCTATGCGTACCCCCTCGACAGGATCGGTTATAAAAACAGCGATCCTCACCGGGGATCAGACTTGCTAGAATAATCACCCTTTGCAGGAGCCATGCATGCCCACCCAACCCCAGTCCGAGCAGGAGTTATTGAGCCGAGCCTATGCCATGGCGGGCTTCACGCTGGCACAACTGGCTGCCGATGCCGGCATCGCCGTCCCGCGGGATCTGAGGCGGGACAAGGGTTGGGTCGGCCAGCTGATCGAGTGGCAGCTAGGTGCCAGCGCCGGCAGCAAGCCGGAGCAGGACTTCCCGGATCTCGGCATAGAGCTCAAGACGATCCCCATCGATCCTCATGGCAAGCCGCTGGAGACCACCTTCGTCTGCGTGGCGCCGTTGATCGGCGTCAGCGGCCAGCGTTGGGAGCAGTCGAACGTGCGCAACAAACTCTCGCGAGTACTCTGGATCCCGGTAGAAGGCAGCCGCAATATCCCCATCGGCGAGCGCAGGATCGGCATGCCGCTGATGTGGAGCCCGAGCGAAGAGGAAGAGAGACTGCTGCGCCAGGACTGGGAGGAGTTGATGGACATGATAGTGCTGGGAGAGGTGGAGCAGATCAGCGCCCGCTACGGCCAGGTGATACAGCTACGTCCCAAGGCGGCCAACAACAAGGCACTGACTCGCGCCATCGGCCGCAACGGCCAGCCGATCCTGACCCTGCCACGGGGCTTTTACCTCAAGATAGGATTCACTCATAGCCTGCTGCAGCGCAACTTTGCCCTGCCCGTTTGATCTGCACTATCAATATCCTTGTCATAAAGTGATATAAAAATAGGTAGAACCCCTTTCTTCGCAATCAATGACAAGGAGGCGTCATGCCGATCAACAAGCAATTTCTCAAGTCTCGTCCCGAGGTCAAGGTGACCTTCGCAGTGGAAAAAGAGGCAGCAGGAGAGGCCGAGCAGGTGCTGTTGCTGGGGGAGTTCAGCCAGTGGCAACCCATAGAGCTCAAACGGATGAAAAGCGGTGAGTTCAAGACCACCCTGAATCTGCCCACCGATGGCCCCAGCCATTTCGAATACTGCTACCAGCTGGTGCAACCGAACGGTGAGACTCACTACGACAACGACTGGGCGGCGGATGACTACGTACCCGGCCCCTTCGGACGTGACAACTCGGTGGTGCGGGTTAGTCAGTAGACGACAAGCAGAACACTGGCACGTCTGGCCAGCCCCCGAATTGCGGATACAAAAAAGGCTCGCCATTGGCGAGCCTTTTCACTACCTGTCGAGCTTTTCGCCGACATACCGACACCAATTCGAATCGAATTAGTTGAGCTTCTCTTTGATACGAGCAGCTTTGCCGGACAGGTTGCGCAGGTAGTACAGTTTGGCGCGGCGAACATCACCACGACGCTTCAGTTCTACACTGTGGATCAGCGGAGAGTGAGTCTGGAATACACGCTCAACACCTTCGCCGTTGGAGATCTTGCGAACGGTGAAAGCAGAGTGCAGACCGCGGTTACGCTTGGCAATAACGATGCCTTCGAAAGCCTGCAGACGCTCTTTGCCACCTTCTTTAACACGAACTTGAACACGTACGGTGTCGCCCTGGGCAAATGCCGGGATGTCGGTACGCAGTTGCTCTTGTTCAAGCTGCTGAATAATCTTGCTCATTGTCTTTCCTTACCTAGGATAAACTGAAAACTCTACTTAACGCTGTCACGCACTTCGCGGACATACTCGGCAAGAAGTGATTCTTGCTCGTCAGTCAGAGCTAGGTTGTTAATAAGTTCCGGCCTTCTTTGCCAGGTTCGTCCGAGCGACTGTTTGAGACGCCAGCGTCGAATCACTTCGTGATTGCCGCTTGTCAGCGCCTCGGGCACCGCCAATCCATCCAACAACTCCGGCCGAGTGTAGTGGGGATGATCCAGCAGGCCATCCGTGAAGGAGTCCTGCTCGGCACTGGCCTGATCGCCCAAAACCCCGGGGACCAGACGCGAAACCGCATCGATCAGGGTCATGGCAGGCAACTCGCCACCACTTAACACGTAATCCCCGATAGACCACTCTTCGTCGACTTCGGTTTGTATCACGCGTTCATCGATACCTTCGTATCGACCGGCGACCAGAATCAGTTTCTGATTCGTCGCCAACTCGGTCACGCCCGCTTGAGTCAGCTTGCGTCCCTGAGGAGAGAGATAGATGACTTTCGCCCCGTCTCCCGCCGCTTGCTTGGCTGCATGAATCGCGTCACGCAGCGGCTGAACCATCATTAACATGCCGGGCCCACCACCATAAGGACGATCGTCGACCGTACGGTGTTTGTCGTGGGTAAAGTCCCGGGGGTTCCAGCACTCAATCTGCAGCAGGCCACTCTTGACGGCCCGACCCGTTACCCCGTGCTCGGTAATGGCTCGGAACATTTCTGGGAAGAGGCTAATCACCCCAATCCACATAAGAAACCTCCGGCACTTGTGTTACCGCGGGAAACTAGAAACCAGGATCCCAATCAACTTCGATTGTGCGAGCAGTCAGATCAATGTTCTTGATCACCTGCTCTTCCAGGAACGGAATCAACCGCTCCTTTGCGCCAAAGGCATCTTTTACATTGGCCTCAACCACCAACACATCGTTGGAGCCGGTTTCCATCAATTCGGTCACCTTGCCCAGGTCGTATCCCTTGGTGGTCGATACCGAGCAACCAATCAGGTCACGCCAGTAGAACTCACCTTCAGGCAACGCAGGCAACAGATCGGCGGGAACGCCAATCTCGACATTGGTCAATGCCAGGGCATCTTCACGCAGATCGATACCCTCGATCTTGCAAATCAAACCCTTGTTGTGACGCTTCCAGGCCGAAACCTTGAGTTCACGCCACGCCCCGTTCTGATTGATCAGCCAGGGGTTGTAATCGAAAATCGCTTCGGCAACATCGGTGAAGGAGTTCACTTTAAGCCAGCCCTTGATGCCATAAACGGTACCCAGGGTGCCCAGAACTATAGGTTTTTCCACCTTAACTCCTTACCGTTGGGCTGATTAAGCAGCTTTGGCAGCGTCTTTGATCAGCTTGGCAACGCGGTCAGAAACAGCGGCACCAGTAGCAACCCAATGCTCAATACGAGCCATGTCCAGGTTCAGCTTTTCGGCAGAACCAGAAGCAACCGGGTTGAAGAAACCAACGCGCTCGATGAAGCGACCGTCACGGGCGCAACGGCTGTCAGAAACTACTACCTGGTAAAACGGACGCTTTTTCGCGCCACCACGTTGTAAACGAATGGTTACCATATCGTCCTCATTAACATCTAATGAACAAGGCCCGCAAACACGCGGACCCTAGCTTAAAATAAGCCGCGTAATTCTACTTGGATTCGTAATAATTGCAACCAAGCCAGCCATTTTTTGCACAAGGCTCACAATGAAAAGGGCCCACCTTTGGTGAGCCCTTGGCCTGGCTGAAACGGTCGGGATCAGAAAGGTCCGCGACCACCACCGAATCCTGGCGGCAACATGTTCTTCATCTGGCCCATCATCTTGCGCATGCCGCCCTTGCCGGACATCTTCTTCATCATGCGCTGCATCTCGGTGAACTGCTTGAGCAACTTGTTCACATCCTGCACCTGCATACCGGAACCGGCAGCGATACGGCGCTTGCGAGAGCCCTTGATGAGATCGGGGTGGGCACGCTCCCTGGGCGTCATGGAGCTGATGATGGCCTCCATTCGCACGGTCAGCTTGTCATCCATCTGATCTTTGACGTTGTCCGGCAGACCGGACATGCCCGGCAGCTTGTCGAGCATACCCATCATGCCGCCCATGTTGCGCATCTGGGCCAGCTGTTCGCGGAAGTCTTCCAGATCGAAGCCCTTGCCACTCTTGACCTTGTTGGCCAGCTTGGCGGCTTTTTCTTTGTCGACATTGCGCTCCACTTCCTCGATAAGCGACAGCACATCGCCCATGCCGAGGATGCGGGAGGCGAGACGATCCGGATGGAACGGCTCCAGCGCATCTGTCTTCTCACCCATACCGATGAACTTGACCGGCTTGCCGGTGATGTGGCGCACGGAAAGGGCGGCACCACCGCGAGCGTCGCCGTCCGCCTTGGTGAGGATCACGCCGGTGAGCGGCAGCGCCTCGTTGAACGCCTTGGCGGTGTTGGCGGCATCCTGACCCGTCATGGCGTCCACCACGAACAGGGTCTCGATCGGCTTGATGGTGGCGTGGAGATGGATGATCTCGTCCATCATGTCGCTGTCGACGTGCAGACGACCGGCGGTATCCACTATCACCACGTCATAGAACTTCTTGCGCGCCTGATCGATGGCGGCGGTGGCGATGTCGACCGGTTTCTGACTGGCGTCGCTCGGGAAGAAATCGACACCGATGTCGCTCGCCAGCGTCTCCAGCTGCTTGATCGCCGCAGGGCGATAGACGTCGGCACTGACAACCAGCACCTTCTTCTTGCTGCGTTCTTTTAGCAGCTTGGCCAGTTTGCCGACCGTGGTGGTCTTACCGGCGCCCTGCAGACCCGCCATCAATATGATGGCCGGCGGCTGGGCAGCCAGATTGAGCTGTTCGTTGGCTTCGCCCATCACGGAAACCAGTTCACCGTGCACTATCTTGATGAAGGCTTGGCCAGGACTCAGGGACTTGGCCACTTCTTGGCCAACGGCCCGCTCCTTGACGCGAGCGACGAAGTCACGCACCACCGGCAGGGCGACGTCCGCCTCGAGCAGCGCCATGCGGACTTCGCGCAAGGTATCCTTGATGTTCTCTTCGGTCAGGCGACCGCGCCCACTGACATTGCGCAAGGTGCGCGAGAGTCGTTCAGTCAAATTCTCAAACATGACGGATTCCGGTTCTTGGCGTAATAAATTGGGGGCATTATAACCCAGAGCGGACGCGAGGACGATTATTCACCGCACGGCAGCAATGGGGACCTGCTCCCTATATATGGGCAGATCGGCGGTAGCACAACTGGCGAGCACATCTTGTGCAAGGTATACTGCCTCTCCTATTCCCAACTGCCTGTTCAACAACGACCTGGTTATGATCGTGATCTCTGTTCTGGCCCTGGCGTTCTATCTGCTGGCCATCATCGCCTCGCTGCACCTGCTGCTCAGTGCCAAACCTGTGGGGCAAGCTCCCCTGTTTGCCTGTATCGGACTGGCCCTGATCGGGCACGGCGCCGCCGTGGCCGGCGAAGTGCTGGTGACCCATTCAGGACAGAATCTGAGCATGCTCAACGTCGCGTCCCTGGTCAGCCTCATCATCAGCTGCTTCATGACCTGCGTCACCCGCCGCTTCAACGGCTGGATCCTGCTGCCCGTGGTCTACAGTTTCTCCGCCCTGCTGCTGGCCGCCAGCGCCCTGATCCCGGGTCGCTATATCACCCATCTGGAGGCCCATCCCCAGCTGCTGCTGCACATAGGGCTCGCGCTGATGGCCTATTCGGTACTGATGATCGCCTGCCTGTTCGCGCTGCAGCTCGCCTGTCTGGACAGGCAGCTGAAGTCGCGCAAGATCAGTCAGTTGCCGGCCATGCCTCCCTTGATGACGGTCGAGAAACGGCTGTTCCAGCTCATCTCGGCGGGCCTGTTCCTGCTGACCCTCTCCATCGCCTCCGGCCTCTTCTTCCTGGAAGACATGTTCGCCCAGGGCAAATCCCACAAGGCGATCCTCTCGATCCTGGCCTGGTGCGTCTACGTGCTGCTGCTGTGGGGTCATCACACCCGTGGCTGGCGCGGTCGCAAGGTCATCACCCTGAGCCTGATCGGCAGCTTCATCCTGACCCTTGCCTATTTCGGTAGCCGCTTCGTCAAAGAAGTCCTGCTGAGCTGATACTCACCCCCCTTTACTCACCCAGCCCCCACAGGAGCCCTTCTTGGACAGCATATCAACGAGCACATTATTGATTGTTCTCGTTATTTTGATCCTCTTGTCTGCTTTTTTCTCAAGTTCTGAAACCGGCATGATGTCGCTCAACCGCTACAAGCTGCGGCATCTGGCTCAAACCAAGCACAAGGCTGCCCGTCGGGTAGAAAAGCTGCTGTCCCGCCCGGATCGTCTGCTGGGCCTGATCCTGATCGGCAACAACCTGGTCAACATCCTCGCCTCGGCCATCGCCACCATAGTCTGCATCAGGCTGTTTGGCGCCTTCGGGGTGGCCATTGCCACCTTCGGCCTGACCCTGATAGTGCTGGTGTTTGGCGAAGTGACCCCCAAGACACTGGCGGCCATGTACCCGGAGAAGATCGCCTATCCCGCCTCCTGGATCCTCAAGGGGCTGATGGTGCCGCTCTACCCCTTTGTCTGGCTGATCAACGGCATCACCAGCGGCCTGCTCAAGCTGCTTCGGCTCCATCCCAACAAGGATGACTCCCTCAACACCGAGGAGCTGCGCACCATAGTCAACGAGGCGGGCAGCCTGATCCCCCAGCGCCATCAGGAGATGCTGCTCAGCATTCTGGATCTGGACAAGATGACGGTGGAACACATCATGGTGCCACGCAGCGATATCTACGCCATCGACATCAACGATGACTGGAAGACCATACTGCGTCAGCTGGCCCACTGCGCCCACACCAAGATCCTGCTCTACCGCGACAGCATCGACGATGTGGTGGGCTTCCTGCACGCCCGCGATGCGCTGCGGCTGATGGCCAGGGATCAGTTCAACAAGTCGAGCCTGCTGCGGGAAGTGGACGAGATCTACTTCATCCCGGAAGGCACGCCGCTCAACGTGCAACTGGCCAAGTTCCAGCGCAACAAGGAGCGGATCGGCCTCATAGTGGATGAGTACGGGGATATTCAGGGGTTGATCACCCTGGATGACATACTGGAAGAGATAGTGGGCGACTTCACCACCTCCATGACACCGGCGCCCAGCGACGAGATCCACCCCCAGCCGGATGGCTCGTTTCTGGTGGAGGGCTCGGCCAGCATTCGCGAGCTGAACAAGGAGATGAACTGGCGGTTGCCCATCGACGGGCCCAGAACCCTGAACGGTGTCATTCTGGAATACCTGGAGGAGATCCCCCAGCCCAACATCAGCCTGAGGCTGGCCGGCTATCCCATCGAGATCCTGGAAGTGGAGAACAACATGGTGAAGATGGCGCGGATCATGCCAGATTTATACCGCAACGAGTCGGGATTCGAAGATTGAAAAAAGGCTGCCGATGGCAGCCTTTTTTATCTCACTCGCTCTCCTCGTCCGGCTCCAGCACCAGAGTCGGGATCAAGTCGCCGAACACCTTCTGCAGCTCCTCGCGATTGGCCAGCAGGTCTTGCAGCGTATAGCTGTCCATCACCGCCAAAAAGGCGTTCATCGCCTCCTTCAGGGCATTCTTCAACAAGCAGACAGAGACTATGTGGCAGGCGGGCGAGTTGCAGTCGATGCCGTCCAGATTGCCCTCCAGCGCCCGGATCACCTGGCCGATGTTGACTGTCTCCGGCGCGCAGGCCATGCGGATCCCGCCATTCTTGCCACGCTGGGATTGCAGATAGCCCAGCTTCACCAGTTGATTCACCACCTTGACCATGTGGTTGCGGGAGACGCCATACAAGGCGGAGACCTTGGCCACGCTCGACATTTCGCCCTGTGGCAGGGTCGCCAGATAGAGCAGGGCTCTCAATCCAAAATCGGTATAGCTAGTTAGTCTCATAGTGCCTGTGTCGCATAACGCGGAAAATTGATTATTGATTCAGATCAAATAAACATCTAGGATGCAGCTTATTAAGTGACATTTTAGATGTTCAATTAGCAAGGACCTCCTATGTTAGACCAAGCCACCATCGCCGTCATCAAAAGCACCATCCCTTTGCTCGAATCGGCGGGGCCTGCCCTCACCCAGCATTTCTACCAGCGCATGTTCAGTCACAACCCGGAACTGAAGGATATTTTCAACCTGGCGCACCAGCGCAGTGGCGGTCAACCGCTGGCGCTGTTCAACGCGGTGGCGGCTTACGCCAGGAATATCGACAACCTGGGAGCCCTGGCCGGCGCGGTGGAACGTATTGCCCACAAGCACACGGGTTTCATGATCCAGCCGGAACAATATCACATTGTAGGTAGTCATCTCTTGGCCACGCTCAAAGAATTGGGTGGAAGTGCGGTCACCGAAGAGGTGCTGGATGCCTGGGGCAAGGCTTACGGTGTGCTGGCCAGCATCTTCATCGGCCGGGAGAGCGAGATCTATCAGGAGAAGGCGAGTCAGACCGGTGGCTGGCAGGGTCCCCGCCCCTTTATCATCAAGGAGAAACGGGTCGAGAGCGAGCTCATCACCTCCTTCGTACTGGCGCCGCTCGATGGCAAACCCGTGCTTCACTTCAAGCCGGGCCAGTACCTCAGCATCAAGCTGGCCCACCCAGAGCTGGAGTATCAGGAGATCCGCCAATACTCTCTCTCCGATGCGCCGAACGGTCGCGATTACCGCATCAGCGTCAAGCGCGAGCCTCAGGGCCAGGTCTCCAACCTGCTGCACGACCATCTGCATGCTGGCGATCAGGTGGAGTTGATGCCGCCGACCGGCGACTTCTTCCTGCAGGCCGATGCCAGCACGCCCGTGGTGTTGCTCTCCGCCGGCGTGGGCCTCACCCCCATGCTGAGCATGCTCAACCAGCTGCTGGCCAAGGGCCATGCGGCCGACATCTGCTGGCTGCATGGCTGTGAACAGGGTGCACTGCACGCCTTCAAGGAGGATATCCAGCGCAAGCACGAGCAGCATGACCAGCTGCAGAGCCGGGTCTGGTATCGGGAGCCGGAGGCTCAGGATGAACAGGGGAAGGACTACGACTTCCACGGCACCATGGACTTGAGCCAGGTGGCCGAGTTGCTGGCGCCGCAGGCCCACTACTACTTCTGCGGTCCGCTTGGCTTCATGCAGGCAATCAAGGCGCAGTTGAGCGCGGCGGGCATACCGGCCGATCAGCTGCACTATGAAGTTTTTGGTCCCCATCAGGATCTTTAAACGGGGTTGCCCCATATAAAGCAAGGAGGATCCAGCCTGTCATGGCACGGCGGCCGGATCCGGACCCACAGATGCAGATCTGTGGGTCATTTTTATTCAGTGCATCGCCTTGGCACGGACGATGGCATTGGCCGGCATGCGTTTGGCCAGGCGGCTCAGCAGGCTGGTCGCCTTCTGATGCAGCGCCTTGTCACCGATCACAGTGCTGTGCAGCCAGTGGTAGGCCTCTTCATAATCCAACGGGCTGCCCATCCCCTGCAGCAGCATCTCGACCCACTCGACCTGTGCCCGTTGAAATCCCAGACTGGCGGCTTCACGCATCAGGGTCTCGGCCTTGACCAGATCCTGCTGCACCAATGTGCCCTTCCAGTAGTAACGGCCCAGCTGTTCCAGCGCCGGTGCCAGCCCTTGATTGGCCGCCTCCCACATGAATTTGACCCCGAGCTCGGCATCGGGCTTGATGCACACCCCCCAGGCCAGCATGTCGCCCCACAGAAACTGATAGGCCGGCACCTTCATCACCTCTGCCCGCACCTCTATATCCTGAGTGAGCTGGCACCTGTCCTGCTTCACCTGCTGCAAGTGACGACCCTGTTCAATCCAGTTGAGCAGCTCGTCCTGGCGATAGAGGGGGACCGCCTGCAAATTGCTGCTGTCGATACCCAGACCGCCACCACCCGATGGCGTGCTGGTCATGGGCCGGCTGGTCGGAGAGAGCCCGCTCTCCGCTGTGGAGGCGGGGGATGGGGTCGCGAGCGCAGATCCCGTTGCAACGGGAGCAGGCTCAGCTGCTGGTGTCGACTCGGACGCCACAGGCAAGGGGGCGGCAGCGGGGACAGCGCCGGATCCGGCAGGCTGGACGGTAGCGGTTGACGGCTCGGCGGCAGATACCGCGCTCTGGGCCGCAACCGCTGGCGACTCGGCGGCAGACACTGCGCTCTGGGATGCCATCGCCTGCTCGGCAGCGGAAACCGCGCTGCTCGCTGTGGGGGTGGCGGCGGATGCCTGAGGCTCCGCGCCCTGTACCTGGGTGGTCAGCAAACAGACAAGGCCGACAAGGGTAAGTGGTTTCATCATAAGGTTCTCCTGCTGCTCTCTGTTATCGGCAGCCGGCCCCATCCCCTTAGCCCGTCGCCATCTGCATCTGTCACCCATGACAAAGGGGAGCCGAAGCTCCCCTTTTTTGCCAGCCATACGGCTTACTTGACGAAGTCGACACCCAGCTGGATATCGGCTTTCAGGGTGGCCAGCATGCCATCCATAGCCGCTTGCTCGAAGGCACTCAGCTTGCCGTAGTCCAGTATGGTTTCGACGCCGTTCTTGCCCAGCTGTATGGGTTGCGCGAAGAAGGTGGCATGCTTGCCATCCCCTTCCACATAGGCGCACTCGATGACGTTGGCTTCGCCCTGCAGACCCTTGATCAGCGACAGACCGAAACGGCAGGCCGCCTGGCCCATAGAAAGGGTGGCAGATCCGCCACCGGCCTTGGCTTCCACCACTTCGGTGCCGGCGTTCTGGATACGCTTGGTCATGGCTGCCACTTCTTCGGCAGTGAAGGAAGCGCCTTCGATCTGAGACAGCAGCGGCAGTATGGTCACGCCACTGTGACCACCGATCACGTTGACACGCACCTTGTCGACGTTCAGGCCCTTGGCCTCGGCCACGAAGGTCTCGGCACGGATCACGTCCAGGGTGGTGACGCCGAACAGGCGGCGCTTGTCATAGACACCGGCTTTCTTCAGCACTTCGGCGGCGATGGCGACCGTGGTGTTGACCGGGTTGGTGATGATGCCGATCAGCGCTTTCGGGCAAGTAGCGGCACATTTTTCCACCAGGTTCTTGACGATACCGGCGTTGATATTGAACAGATCGGAACGATCCATGCCGGGCTTGCGCGCCACACCGGCGGAGATCAGCACCACATCGGCGCCGACCAGAGCCGGGCTCGGATCTTCACCGCAGAAACCTTTTACTTTCACGTCAGTCGGGATATGGCTCAGATCGACCGCCACACCCGGAGTGACCGGGGCTATGTCATACAGGCTCAGTTCGGAACCAGCAGGCAGGCGATTTTTCAACAGCAGAGCGAGGGCTTGGCCTATGCCACCGGCGGCACCCAGAACGGCAACTTTCATGATCAACTCCATGTTTAAGCGTAGGTTTAAGGTTGTTTCTTGTTGTGCGCCCAACCTTAATGGATCCCCCCCTAAAAAACAATCTGATAACAGTTGCAATCACGGGTTCTGTGAGCCAAGAAACAGGCGGCGAATAAAAATGGGGGGAAATGCAGAAAATCAGAGGGGAAGCACAGATTTCCTGCACTTCCCCCCACCATAAATAGGTAGTTCTACCGAACTCAGGCCTGGAATGCCAAGGCTCGCCGCTCACACCAGCGGAACCCAATTGTTAACAATCCGTTCATGGTCAGATAGAGTCCACCGGCCACGGTGAACACCGCCAGAGTGTCATACGTCTGGGCGTTGAGGCGCTGGGCCAGACCCATCACATCCATGATGGTGATGGTGCTGGCGAGCGAACTCCCCTTGAGCACCAGGATCACCTCGTTGGAATAGGCGGGTACCAGCCGCCGGGCGGCGTGGCGCACCTTCATCCACAGAGTCTGCCCGGCCGAGAAGCCGAGCGCGCGGCATGCCTCTACCTCGCCGGACGGAATGGCGTCCAGCGCCCCCTTGAACAAGCGGGTGGAGTAAGCCGCCGTGTTGAAGCCAAGGGCCAGCACGGCGCAGAACCAGGGCTGCTTGAGCAGCGGCCAGAGCGGCCCGGACTTGAGCCACTCGAACTGGCCCGGTCCATAGTAGATGAGGAAGATCTGGATGAGCAGCGGCGTGCCGGTGAAGATCAGTACCCACAGTTGCACCAGCTGGGTCGCCACTGGAATCCGGCGCTCCAGCACCCAGGTCATGGCGACGGCCAGCAGCACGCCGAGCAGCAAGCTCAGTGCCGTCAGTTGCAGGGTGATCGCCAGACCACCCAGCAGCGTCATAAGATAGTCCTGCATGATCAGCCTCCATAACGACGGGTGTAACGGGCCGCCAGTGTGAGATTGAGGCCAAACTCGCTCACCAAGTTCACCAACGAGGTCATGAGATAGTTCTTCATTGTCCTTAACCTCCGTAGCGACGGGTATAACGGGCTGCCTGCTTGAGGCCGAACTCGCTCACCAGACTGATGGCCAGATAGATGAGGGCTGCGGCGGCATACCAGGTAAAGGGTTCATAGGTGCTGGCCGAGGCCATCTGGGCCTGACGCATCATCTCGTTCACCCCTATGAGGGAGACCAGCGCCGTGTCCTTGAGCAGCACCAGCCACTGGTTGCCGAGCCCCGGCAGGGCATGACGCCAGGCCTGGGGCAGCACGATTCGAAAGAAGATGTGCCCCTTGCCGAGACCGAGCGCCAGTGCCGCCAGCCGCTGCCCGGCCGGCACCGCATTGAGCGCGGCCCGCAGGGTCTGGGTGGCATAGCTGGCAAACAGCAGGGAGAGCGCCAGCACGCCGCAGGCGAACGGGCTGAACTCCACATACTCGCCGGTGATGAGGAACAGCACCTGGGTCGAGCCGAAGTAGATGAACAGCACCACCAGCAACTCGGGCAGGCCACGGATCAGCGTGGTGAGTGTGACCACCGGCCACACCAGCGCGCGCTGCTTGCTGAGCTCGGCGGCGCTGAACGCCAGCGCCAGCACCATGCCCCCGACCAGTGATGCCAAGGCCAGCCCGATGGTCATCCAGGCTGCATCCAACAACAGGCTCAACATGGCTTACTGCGCGAAGTATTTGTCGAAGATTTTCTGATAGGTGCCGTTGGCCTTGATCTCGGCCAGCCCCTTGTTCAGCTGAGTCAGCAGCTCCTGATTACCCTTGGCCACGGCGATGCCAAAACCGGTACCGAAGTACTTGGCGTCGGTCACAGGGGTGCCGATCACGGCATACTCCTTGTGCTGCTTGAGCCAGTCGGCGGCGACCGCAGTATCGGCAAAGACGCCGTCGGTACGGCCGTTCATCATGTCGAGGAAGGCACTCTGGTAGCTGGCGTAGGGCACGGTCAGCAGGCCCTTGCTGATCCAGTTGTCCACCAGATAGGACTGGTGGGAGGTGCCGTTCTGTACACCGACTGTCTTGTCCACCAACTCTTCCGGCCCCTTGAAGACGCCCTTCTTGGCAACGAACACTGCGGAGTTTTCGTAATAGATGTCGGAGAAGTCGACCTGGGCGGCCCGCTCCGGGGTCACGTCCATGGCGGCGATGGCGGCGTCATAGCGACGGAACTTGAGGCTGGGGATCAGGCTGTCGAAGGCCTGGTTGTGGAAGCTGCACTCCAGCTTGGCCTGCGCGCAGATGGCACGGGCCAGATCGATGTCAAACCCCTGGAACTCGTTCTTGTCATCCAGGTATTCGAACGGAGCATAAGTGGCCTCGGTGGCGAACTTGATCTCCTTGGCCAGCACCGAGGTGCTCAACAGGCCCATGGCAGCAACCAGCAACAGACTCTTTTTCATGACAGCTTCCTTATCGATTTGAATATCAATGCATCAAGAACTCGGCAAACCGGCTGGTTTGCGGGGATTTGAAAATGGCGGCGGAGCCGGATTCGATGATCCGCCCCTTCTCCAGATAGATCACCTGACTGGCCACCTTGCGGGCGAACTCCACCTCGTGAGTCACCACCACCTGAGTGATGCCGGTCTGGCCCAGATTGCGGATGATCTCCGCCACCTCTTTGGTGATCTCGGGATCGAGGGCCGCCGTCGGCTCGTCAAACAGCAGCACCTGCGGATCCATCATCAGCGTACGGGCGATAGCCACCCGCTGCTGCTGGCCACCGGAGAGCCGGGCAGGCCAGGCATCACGCTTGTCCGCCAGTTGCAGCTGGGTCAGCAGGTAGGCGCCCTTTTCGATGGCCGCCGCCTTGCTCATGCCGAGCAGCTTGAGGGGGGCCTCGATCAGGTTCTCCATCACGGTCAGATGTGGCCACAGATTGTACTGCTGGAACACCATGCCCACCTTGCGGCGCAGCGCCTGTGCCTGACGGTTGAATTCGGCGGCAGAGAGGCTGGACGGGAAAGAAAATTCACTTTCACCTATGCGCAATACACCGGCATCCGGGGTGTCCAGCAGGTTCATCATGCGCAGCAGCGAACTCTTGCCGGCACCGCTCGGGCCCAGCAGCACCAAGGTCTCACCGGGTGCAGTCCGAAAGCTGACATCTTGCAGTACCGGCACCTTGTGCCAGGATTTTTCGATACCGATTAATTCAATACCCATACAGCCCAATTGAATAAGTTTTCAAAATTTCGTCCCGATTTTAGCCCCAACATGGGTGGATGCAAGCTAATTTTGAATCAATATGCAGAACAAGCGCCGCTTCCTTGCAAAAATAGGCACATGAATGCAAAATGGGCGCGCTGTTCATATCTGCCGCCTGAGCGTGACAGGCAGCCACACCTCCTCATTCGTGAGTCCAAGATGAAGCATAACGACAAGCAAGAAAAACTGGCCAAGGCCTTTAAAGCCTTGCTGAAAGAAGAACGATTTGGCTCCCAGGCAGAGATAGTGACTGCCCTGCAAGAGATGGGCTTCGAAAACATCAACCAGTCCAAGGTATCGCGCATGCTGAGCCGCTTCGGCGCCGTTCGCACCCGCAATGCCAAGATGGAGATGGTTTACTGCCTGCCGGTGGAGCTGGGTGTACCCACCACCTCCAGCCCGCTCAAGAACCTGGTACTGGACGTCGACCACAACGGCGCCCTGGTGGTGATCCACACCAGCCCGGGGGCGGCCCAGCTCATCGCTCGTCTGCTCGACTCCCTCGGCAAGGCCGAAGGGATCCTCGGCACCATAGCCGGTGATGACACCATCTTCATCACCCCGACCAGCGACACCGACATCGAAGAGCTCTACCTCTCCGCCCTCGAGCTGTTCGAACAAACCCCTTAATCAGGCTCGTCCGTCCCGCTGTGGTGACGCCCCCTGAACGAAAAATCCCGGCCTTGGCCGGGATTTTTGTTGGTGACGTCAACCGCGCTTATTTACCCTGCGAAACCAGATAATCCTCGGAAGGCGCGAAGAAGGCGGCCCCGGTCACGGCCCTGGTAAAGCGCAGCAGATGGTCGAAGTGACTGCCCTCCCCCTTGTACATGCTGGCCAGCATGGCATTGAAGTGCAGCGGCGTGCGGCAGCAGGAGATGAAGTAGAGCCCCTGCTCGGTCATGGTGCCCCAGGGCATGCTCTGGCGCAGTATCTCCATGGACTCGCCCTTCGGGGTCTTGAGGTTGACCCGCTTGATGTGGGCGGTCAGCGGCTTGTCGGCAGATTCATACTCTATGTTGTCGGCCTTGGTGCGACCTATGATGTCTTCCTGCTCCTTCAGGGCCAGCGTCTCCCAGTCGCTCATGGCGTGGACCCAGCGCTGGACGTGGATATAGGAGCCACCGGCAAACTCGCCGCCGTCGAGCAGCGCCACTTCGGCGCGGTGCTCATCCTGCGGGTTCTCGGTGCCGTCGACGAAGCCGGTCAGATCCCGGCAATCCAGATTGCGGAAACCACGCACCTCTTCCGCCAGTGCCACCCGCCCCGCCAACAAGGCCATCACGCGCTGACCGGCGTGGTGCAGTACATCGACCCGATCGGCGCGCAGCTGCACGAAGAGATCAAACGGGGTATTCGGCGCCTTGTGACCATTGGCTTCCTGAGCCATAAAGCCACGGAACTGGGGCGGACGGGCGGCAGGGTAGAGACCATCCCAGGCATCGGCACCGACGGCGACCAGACCGCTGAAACCGGCATCGGGGAAATCGGCGGCAACCGCCTGCCACAGGGCAGGCAAGCCGGCCAGACGGGCGACCAGTTCGGCTCCGTCGCCGGTGCGATTGAACATCAGATAGAGGGCATGCAGATTCGGCTCTGCACAGATCCCGGCTTGGGCTTTCATGTATTTCTCCCCTGAACAGGCATTAGCGAGGTTGGCGTTGCGCGATTATAAACCAGAGTGAATCCAGTTCCTTGATTTCACAACGATATCAGGTCTGTCACGACAATGGATCAAACAGCACGAGCGCATGCGGGGCAAGGTTGACCCGTGCCCGCGTCCCGTCAAGCGGCTCGCCAATGCTGGCCTCGAGCCGCTGGCCGCCACACTCGAACAGCACCCGGCAGTGATGGCCGAGGAACTGCTGCTCTACCACCTTGAGCTCGCCCTCCGTGGCGTTCTCCAGCAACAGCTGCTGGGGTCTGAGCATCAATTGCAACAACTCGCCCACGGCGCGGCCGTGAGGCTCGGTGCCGCACACCACCCCCAGCGACGTCTGCACGCAGTGGCTGTCCACCACCTCGGCGGCCAGGTAGTTGACCCCACCGAGAAATTCCGCCACGAAGCGGTTCTGCGGCCGGCGATAGAGCTGCTCCGGCTGGCCCACCTGTTCTATGTGGCCGGCACGAAACAGCGCCAGCCGGTCGGCGAAGGCGAACGCCTCTTCCTTGCTGTGGCTGACGAAGATGGCGCCGATCCCCTGTTGCTTGAGCAGGGCACGGATCTCGAGAATGAGCTTCATCCGCACCTGGGTATCTATGTTGGAGAAAGGCTCGTCCAGCAGCATCAGCCTGGGCTTGCACACCAGGGCGCGGGCGATGGCGACCCTCTGCTGCTGGCCGCCGGAGAGCTCATGCGGATAACGCTCCCCGAGCCCCTGCAGATTGACCAGCGTCAGCGCCTCATCCACTTGCTGCTGGCGGGCACGGCGATCGAGCCGGGTCAGGCCGAAGCCGACGTTCTCGGCCACCGTCAGGTGCGGAAAGAGGGCGTAATCCTGAAAGATCATGCCGATGTTGCGCGCCTCGGGCGGCACGCAGCCCCCAGGCCCATCCAGCAGGGTATCGCCAAGACGGATTTTGCCCTCGGCCAGCGGCAGCAGACCGGCGATGGCCTTGAGCAGCGTGGTCTTGCCACAGCCACTCGCTCCCAGCAGGCAGACGATCTCGTTGTCGGCCACCGTCAGGGAGAGCTGTTCCAGCACATTGCGACCGTTGTAACGGCAACTGACATTTTCAACTTGCAAGCAAGACACCGCTGGCTTCCCCTTATGTTTTAAATTCGGCGCAGCCACTCGCTACCTTCAAACAGGCAGACGATCTCGTTGTCGGCCACTGTCAGGAACAGCTGTTCCAGCACATTGCGGCCGTTGTAACGGCAACTGACATTTTCAACCTGCAAACAGGACAAGGCTGGCTTCCTCTCATTTCTGGCGGGGCGCTCGCCTCTTGGTCAAGCACACCGCATACCATTTCATTGGCCGACGTGGCCGCTCAGTGGCCCGGGCTATCCAGACTGCGGTTGACCCAGATAAGCGGCAACAAGCCCACCAATACGATGACGATGGCGCCGAGCGCCCCCCGCTCCAGCATCTCATCCGAGACGAATTGATAGACGTGGGTCGCCAGGGTATCGAAGTTGAACGGCCGCAGCAGCAGGGCGGCGGGCAGCTCCTTCATGGATTCGATGAACACCAGCATGGCGCCGGCAAACAGGCCGCGGCGCACCAGTGGCAGATGAACCCGGCGCAGCATGCCGCCATCCCCCTGCCCCAGCGAGCGGGCCGCCATATCGAGGCTGGGGGAGATCTTGCCCATGCTGCTCTCCACCGAACCGATGGCGATGGCTACGAAGCGCACCAGATAGCCGAATACGATGGCGGTAATGGTGCCGGTCAGCAGCAGACCGGGGCCCTGGCGGCCGAGCCACTCGGCCAGATCATTGATGGCAAAATCGAGGGCCGTCAGCGGTACCAGCACGCCGATGGCCAGCACTGTGCCCGGCATGGCGTACCCCATGGCAGAGATGCGCAGGGGCAGCAGGCTCTTGCTCCCGCCATCGAGGCGGCGGAAGAAGCCGAGCAGCAGGGCGATGCCCATGGCGAGCAGGGCGGTCAGTGCCGAGATGAGCAGACTGTTGCCGGCGAAGCGGACAAACTCCGGCGTCCATGACAATTCGAAATAGCGCACCCCGTAGTCGAGCAGGATGAAGAACGGCAGGCCGAAGCCGGCCAGCACCAATCCCCAGCACCAGCACCCGGCCAGCACGCGACTCATCCCCTTGAGCGGGTAGCGCAGCGGCTGTTCGTGACCCATGGATTTCTGGAACACCTGCTGACGGCGGCGGGAACGACGCTCAAAGGCGATCAGCACCACCACGGCCAGCAGCATCAAACAAGAAAGCTTGGCGGCGGTGGCCAGACTGCCGTAACCAAGCCAGGTATCGTAGACTGCCGTGGTCAGGGTATTGACGGCAAAGAAGTGGACGGTGGCAAAATCGGCCAGGGTCTCCATCGCCACCAGCGACACGGCGACCATGATGGCAGGGCGTGCCAGCGGCAGACTGAGACGGCGAAAGCTCTGCCAGGGAGTGCAGCCGAGCAGGCGGCTGGAGTGGATCAGGCTGACTGACTGCTCCAGAAAGGAGGCGCGCGTCAGCAGATAAACATAAGGGAACAGCACCAGCGCCAGCACCCAGGCCGCACCGCCAAGGGAGCGAATAGCCGGAAACCAGTAATCTGCCGGACTGTTCCAGCCAAACAGATCTCGCAATCCGGCCTGCAGCGGGCCCGAATAGTCGAGCAGGTCGGTATAGACGTAGGCAACGATATAGGAGGGCATCGCCATCGGCAGCATCAGTGCCCACTGCAGGGCGCGCCGCCCCGGCACCTGACACATGGCCACCAGCCAGGCGGTCGGAACCCCGAACAGCAGGCTGAGCAGCACAACACTCGCCACCAGCCCCAGCGTATTGCCGAGGTAGTCGAGCAGTACCGTATCGGCGAGGTGACGAAACAGGTCGCCATCTGCCGAGAAGGCAGAGAAAACCAGGGCAAGTACTGGCAAACCCAGCAGCAGGGCGGTGGCCCAGCTACCGGCAATCAATCCACAATTTTTCATGAGACCACAGAAGTTGATGGGGCCTTAGGCCCCATCTGATTACAAGTCGAATTTCACTTCATCCAGCAGCTGCAAGGCGTCCTTGCGGTGCTTGGCATAATCGCTGACCGGCAGGGGGTCAGACTTGAAACTGCCCCAGGACTTGACCATCGCGGAAGGCTCGACACCGGCCTTGACCGGGTACTCGGCATTCACGTCCGCATACATGTGCTGGGCAGTGTCACCAGCCAGAAACTCCATCAGCTTGCGAGCTTCATCTTTGTTCTTGGCGTACTTGGTCATGGCCACGCCGCTTATGTTGACGTGGGCACCGCGGTCAGCCTGGTTCGGGAAGTTGATGTAGACCGCATCGGCCCAGGACTTCTGCGCCGGATCTTTCAACATGGCGCCCAGGTAGTAACTGTTGCCGAGCGACAGGTCGCAGATGCCATCCTTGATCGCCTTGACCTGATCCCGGTCGTTGCCCTGCGGCTTGCGCGCCAGGTTGGCCTTGACCCCTTCCAGCCAGGTCTTGGCACCCACCATGCCGTGATGGGCGATCATGGAAGAAACCAGCGCCACATTGTACTCATGCTTGCCGCTGCGGGTACAAATTTTCCCTTTGAATTCAGGTTTGGCCAGATCTTCGTAGCTGATGGTGTCGAGCTTGCCGAGGCGATCCTTGCTCGAATAGATGGCACGCACCCGGGTGGTCAGGGCGAACCAGCGATTTTCAGGATCGCGATAGATGGCGGGGATATTCTCCTGCAGTATCTTGCTGTCTACCGACTGCACCAACCCCTTGTCGACCAGATCGGTCAGCCGGCTGATGTCGACGGTCAGCATGAGGTCGGCCGGGGAGAGCTTGCCTTCCCGCTCCAGACGCTCGTTCAGCCCTTCTTTGGCAAATACCACGTTGACCTTGATGCCCGATTCCTTCTCGAACTGCTGGATGATGGGCTTGATCAGCTCATCCTGCCGGTTGGAGTAGACGTTCACTTCCCCTGCCGCCAACGCTCCCTGAGCAGCCAGGGTCGAAAAAGCCAGAGCCAACATCTTCATTTTCATCATCCATTCCTTGAATTGCTATATCGAGTGATAACCATTGTTGTTTGTATTTTGCATTGACCTCGATAGCCGGATCAAGAAAACATCGAGTACAAGATCACATATTTAAACGCCGTTCAAACAAAAGGGCCGGATAGAATCCTATCCAGCCCCACCATGGAGTCAATCAGCGACTTCACGCCAGCAATCTACCCGAACCGGCCAATTCGCAACAGAGTGACCTTGCTCAACCCAGCATCACGAGTCAGCGATCAGAGTGCCTCATCGTCGCTCTCGCCGGTACGAATACGCACGGCCTGCAGCAGGTCGTAGACGAAGATCTTGCCGTCACCGATCTTGCCGGTGTAGGCCGCCTTGCAAATCGCCTCGATCACCCCTTCGACGTTGTCATCGGTTGTCGCTATTTCCAGCTTCACCTTGGGTAAGAAGTCGACCTGGTACTCGGCTCCCCGGTATAATTCGGTGTGGCCCTTCTGACGGCCAAACCCTTTGACCTCGGACACGGTCAGACCCTCGACCCCCAGGTTGGCGACGGCTTCGCGTACATCGTCCAACTTGAAGGGTTTGATAATCGCAGTAATCAGCTTCATCTGGTTGCTCCCAATCCATGGTATGTCATGAATTGGGAATCAATTCTTGTGCCAAGTCTTTTTATTGTTTAATTTCAAAAAGATAGCATTTTTGTTCGAGATGGATATCCCCCGACATCACCAAGGGCGCGCATCTCGCCCCATAATGAGGCACCAAGCTGAACCAGCCTCTCCCGATGCACCAAACAAGAGCACCGCAGTATGTTAGTCATCTCCAACAGCGTGACCTTGCCCTGGCATGAGCTGCAGTTTCAAGCCATGCGGGCTCAGGGTGCCGGCGGTCAGCACGTCAACAAGACCGACTCCGCCGTCTGGTTGCGCTTCGATTACCGCAGCTCCCCCAGCCTGCCGGACCTCTACAAGGAGGGACTCGACAAGTTGAGCGACAGCCGGGTACACGACGGTTTTATCCAGATCCGCGTCGAGACCCATCGCAGCCAGGACATGAACCGCAAGGAGGCCATGAGCCGCCTGGTGGAACTGTTGAAGAAGGCCGCCTGGCGCCCCAAGGCCCGTCATGCCACCAAGCCAACCCGCAGCTCCCAGCGCAAGCGGGTCGACGCCAAGAAGCGCAAGGGCGACATCAAGTCGGCCCGCGGCAAACCCGTGCTGGAGTGATACTGCCAGCCTTACGACTTGCCCACGCCAAGGATGAGAGAAGATGAGATACAGTTTTTGCGACAGCGCCCACGGCCCCCTGCTCATCGCCATCGATCAGGATGGCTTGCGTCACGTGGAGTTCATGCAGGGTGAGCGCCCCATAATACCAACCCAGCAGTGGCGTCAGGATGATCTGGCGCTGGCACCCTACGTCGAGCAGTTCGCCGCTTATTTCGCCGGCCGCCTGCAACGCTTCGAGCTGCCGCTCGCCGCCAAAGGCACCCCGTTCCAGCAATCGGTATGGCGCGCCCTGTGCGATATTCCCTACGGCGAGACCGTCAGCTATCTCGAAATAGCCCAGTCAATCGGCAACCACAAGGCGGTACGAGCGGTGGGCGCCGCCAATGGCCGCAACCCCCTCAGCATCATAGTGCCCTGCCACAGGGTGATAGGGCGCAGTGGCGAGCTGACCGGTTATGCCGGCGGCATCCCCATCAAACGCTGGTTGCTGGCTCTGGAACAACAGAGCGCCGGTTCATTTGAATTGACTCCCTGATAACAGCGACATCCCTGTAAAACTCTGGCTGCTGGCTCTGGAACAACAGAGCACTAGTTCATTTGAGTCGTGACGCCCTGTTAACAGCCACATCCCTGTGAAACGCGGGCTTCAGGCACTGGATTGGCCTCTGTTTCGCGTTTAGCAAAATGAACACAGTATGAAGAATCGCCTCAGAAGGGCTTCAGACAGGGTCAGGCATCATGGCTTCACACTTGGATGGCATGGCTCATCCCTCATTCAAGTGGCACCCATGTGACGCTTCCAATCTGTCTTTTTCCCCGCGCCTCCTCTGAGGCGCTTTTTTTGCCCGCACGCAGCCACAAAAAAGCCCGCCGAAGCGGGCTCTGACCGGAAGGTGCCAGCTTCGAGGTCAATCAAAGGGCGAGGAACAAGCCTGCCAGCGAGGCGCTCATCAGGTTCGCCAGCACACCTGCCAAGATGGCTCGCATGCCGTAACGGGCGATGAAGGATTTGCGCTCCGGCACCATGGCGCCCAGGCCACCGATCAGGATCGCCATGGAGGAGATGTTGGCGAAACCGCACAGGGCAAAGGTGACGATGGCCTTGCTCGATTCGTTCAACGTCTGATCCTGCACCAGGGCGATGAAGGCGACGAATTCGTTGATGACGATCTTGGTCCCGATCAGGGCACCGGCCGCCTGGGCCTGATCCCAGGGCACGCCGATCAGCCAGGAGACGGGGGCGAACAGCCAGCCCAGGATGATCTGGAAGCTCAACTCCAGTCCAACCAGATCACCGGCCCAGCCCAGCAGCCCGTTGAGCATGGCGATCACCCCGACGAAGGCCAGCAGAGTCGCACCGACCGCAACCGCTATGTTGAGGCCAGCCATGGCGCCATCGGCCGCCGCTTCGATCACATTGGTCGCACGGGGGATCTCCACGTCCTGATGGTGATCCACCTCGCCGATTCCGGGCGGTACCAGGATCTTGGCCATGGCCAGACCGGCCGGCGCCGACATGAAGGCCGCCGCTATCAGGTATTTCAGCTCGACCCCGATACTGGCGTAGCCCACCAGGGTGCCGCCGGCCACGGAGGCAAGACCGCAGCTCATCACGGCGAAGAACTGGGAGTCAGACATCTTGGAGAGGTAGGGTTTGACCACCAGCGGCGCTTCCACCATGCCGACGAAGATGTTGGCGGTGGCGGAGAGGCTCTCGGCGCGGCCGGTGCCCAGCAACTTCTGCAGACCGCCGCCCAGCAGGGCGATGACCCGCGGCATCAGGCCTATGTGATAGAGGATGGCGATCACCGCGGAGAAGAAGATGATGACCGGCAGTACGTTGAAGGCAAAGATGAAGCCCAGCTTGAACTTGGCCAGATCGCCGAACAGGAAGGCGATCCCCTCCTGGCCGTAGCCGATCACGCTGCTGACGCTCTCGCTGACCCCGTTCAGAATGTGCTGACCGGCAGGCAGCCAGAGCACCAGGCCGGCGAATAAGACTTGCAGGCAGAGGGCGAGGCCCACTGTTCGCAACGGGATACGACGACGATTATCAGAGCAGAGCACGGCCAGGGCCAGGATACTCAGTATGCCGAGCAGGGCTATCATAGGGACTCCATCAAGGGGGACAAAAGATGGGCGCGGATTCTGCGCCCCATGCTCCGCCACTGCAAGCCCGCTTGGTTACAGCCCTGTTAGCAAAAACGTTTTCGCGATACCGGTTGCGCCAACCCGCTGATTTGGTTCAATTTTGGTATCACGAGAAAGCCAGTGTTCTTATATAGAAACGATTATTCCTCTGCACCGGACAATTTGCCGCCGAGCCAAGGGGCCAGCCGCTGTTCCCAATAGGGATTGGGGCCGAAGCTCTCCTTGAGGAAATCGATGAACAGCCGGATCTTGGGATCCAGATGCTCGCGCCGGGCGTAGACGGCGTGCACCGCCATCTTCTGGTTCGGCCGCCACTGGGGCAGCAGGGGGATCAACTGACCGGACTGCAACTCCTTGTCCAGCAAGTAATTGGCGACATAGGCGATGCCGAGCCCGGCCAGGGCGGCATCCCGTACCGCCTCCGCCAGATCCACCCGGTAGTTGCCGGCCACCTGCACCGTCTGACGCTCCTTGCCCTGGCGAAACGACCACTCATGGTAGCGCCGCTCCCGACTCTGGTAGGTGATGCAGTTGTGCTGGGCCAGATCTTTGGGGTGCAACGGGGTGCCGTGGCTCAGCAGATAGTCCGGCGAGGCCACCAGCACGAAGTGGATATCCGCCAGCCGCTGCCCCACCAGCGCCTCGGGCTTGTCTTCATAGGTGGTGATCCAGAGATCCAGCCCCTCATCCACCAGATTGGTTCTGTGATCGAACAGGGAGACTTCCAGCTCCAGCTCGGGGTAGCGATCCTGAAACGCCTTGAGGCGCGGGATCACGTGCAGCCGGCCAAAGGACTGACCGACCCCCAGATGCAGGATGCCGCTTACCTTGCCACGGCGCTCCGCCACCATGGAGTCCGCCTCCAGCGCTACCGCCACCAGGGCTCGGCAATGACGGGCATACTCCTGGCCGAGTTCGGTCAGGGAGAAGCGGCGAGTGGTGCGCTGCACCAGCTGGGCACCCAGCTCGGTCTCAAGCTGGGCCAGCTGCTTGCTGATGTGGGACTTGGAGACGCCGAGCCGGCGCGCGGCCGCCGAGATGCCCTGTTCACGGACCAGAGCATCGAAGATCACCATTTGGGGCAGACGTTGCAGCACGGGATTACCAGATAGGAAAGCGGGCCTCCATTATTCCAGAGCCGCCCGCAGCGGGGTAGGCCTAAAGACCGAGCGCCCGTTTGACCTCTTTTTGCAGGGGATCGTCGGCCGGATTCTGGTTCGCGCCATAACTCGCGACCAGCTTGCCATCGCGTCCTATCAGATACTTGTGAAAGTTCCAGCCCGGCGCCTCGCCCGCCGCTGCGGCCAGCCCCTTGTAGAGCGGGCTGGCATCGTCACCGCGCACCGCCAGCCGGTTGAACATGGGGAAGGTCACCCCGTAGTCACGGCGACAGACGGCGGCGGTCTTGCCCTCATCCCCCGCCTCCTGCCAGAAGTCATTGGACGGAAAACCCAGCACTATCAACCCCTTCTCCTTGTAGGTTTGGTAGAGCTGCTCCAGATCCCGAAACTGGCCGCGATAGCCGCAGTAGGAGGCGGTGTTGACCACCAGCACCACCTTGCCTTCGGTCAGCTGGCAGAGGTTGTGGCGCTGGGTAGTGTTGAGCTCTCGCATCTCCACATTGAAGTAGTCGGGACAGGCGGCAGACACGGCTCCCGCACCGAGCAGCAATAACAAAGTGAACCATTTCATCGGGCAACTCCTTTTGAACAGATGAGCGTCATACGCACAGGCGGCGCAGCCGGTTCAACCCTTCCTCAGCGCAGCGGTATGCCGGTCAGCCAGCCATGACCCCAGAAGATCAGCAGCGCAGTGACCGCAAGCCCGGCCCCCACGCTGAGCCCGGTGCCAACCCAGTTCGCTGCGGGACGGGGATGACGCTGCCAGTCCCGGACCGAAATCCAGATGATGCTGACGAGCGCCCACAGACCTATGCCGCCGAACAGCACCAGGGAGCGAGCCTCGCTGTTGACCGCCAGATGGGCACCGGCCCAGAGCAGGGTGCCGAGCAGCTGGGGATGCACCAGCCAGCGCCGCAGGTGATTGGGCCCCTGGCCGGAGAAAAACAGGATCAGCGCGACCGGCATGGCGGCCATCATCAGGGTCGGCCCCCAGGTGGGCAGAAAGTAGAGCGGCATGGGGCTGGCACTGCGCCAGCCGGCAAGAATGCAGCCGATGGCGACAAATACCAGCAGCGAGAAGAGCCCCTTGTAACGATTCTCCCCCAGCCGGTCGCGCAGGCGGTCCCTGTGGGCAGCGGCGAAGCAGGGGTAGAGGTGGATAAGGGTAAACAGCAGTACCCCCAGGGTCAGCAAGATCATGGGTTGCTCCTTGTACTATGGGGGATCACTATGCCGCAAAGTACGCAACCGGAACACAGAAACCGCAGAAAAGTGGTGGGGATACAGCAGGATAATGAAAAAAGCCGATCGACAGATCGGCAAGGTGTTTCGGGCAGACCGGCAGTGGATGCCGGTCATCACCGCGACACGGGGCAGGGTTTGGCCGGTGCCAGGCACCAGCCAGAAAAGGATTAACTGCGCAGCATATAGAGCGCGGCCACGTTGCGGGCCGTGAGCTGCAGGTTGGTGGTGGCGGTGGCCAGCGCCTCCGGCAGCGACATGGCGCGGTTGACCACGGCGAACACCGCATCCAGTCCGTGTTCGTGCACCACACCGCAGTCGTCGGTGAGGCAGCCCGAAATACCGATCACCGGCTTGCCGAACTGCTTGGCGCAACGTGCGACACCGATTGGCGTCTTGCCATAAATGGTCTGGCTGTCGATGCGTCCCTCGCCGGTGATGACGAGATCCGCATCGGCCACCGCCTCGGCCAGCTTCAGCGCCGCTATGACGATCTGGATGCCGGGCTTGAGCTCGGCACCGAGCAAGCCCACCAGGGCCGCCCCCATTCCACCGGCGGCGCCGGCCCCCGGAATCGCCTTCACCTGTTTGCCGAGCGCCTGTTCGATGCAGTCGGCGTAGTGGGCCAGGTTGGCATCCAGCTTGGCCACCATCTCGGCGTTGGCCCCCTTCTGCGGGCCAAACACGGCGGAGGCACCTGTCGGGCCGCACAGCGGATTATCCACGTCACAGGCCACCTCTATGGTGGTCCTGGCCAACCGCGAATCCAGCCCGCCCAGATCTATGGTGGCAAGCTCCGCCAGCCCGGCGCCGCCCGGCGCGATGGGGGTGCCATCGCTTTTGAGCAGCTTGCCGCCGAGCGCCTGGATCATGCCGGCACCGCCATCGTTGGTGGCACTGCCGCCTATGCCGAGGATCAGGTGCTTCACCCCCATATCGAGGGCCGCCAGGATCAGCTCACCGGTACCGACGCTGGAGGTGTGCAGCGGATTGCGCAGCTCGGGGGGGACAAGGTGCAGGCCGGAGGCCGCCGCCATCTCGATGACGGCGCGTTCGCCATCCCCCAGCAGGCCGACAAAGCCCTGCACCTGGTTGCCAAGCGGCGCTGTCACATAAAACGGCAGTATGCTGCCACCGGTGGCATCCACCAGGGATTGCACTGTGCCCTCGCCGCCATCGGCCATGGGCAGCTTGATGTAGGTGGCATCTGGCAACACCTGCTTGAAACCCGCCTCGATGGCATCGGCCACCGCCATGGCGCTCAGGCTCTCCTTGAATGAATCCGGTGCGATAACAATTTTCATATCAATTCCTTAGGCGAGGCCAAACACGCCAAACATCAGGGTGGAGACGGCTGCAATGGTCAGACCGACGGCAGTTTCATAAGGGATGAGCTTGAGACGCTCCCCCACGCCCATGTGGACGCTGCCACCCGTGGCATGGAAGAAGGAGCCGTGGGGCATGTGGTCAAACACGGTGGCACCGGCATGGATCATGGCGGCCCCCGCCAGACTGCTGATGCCGAGCTCGATCAGAGTGGAGCTGAACACGTTGGAAGCCACCACAGTCCCGGCCGTGGTCGAGGCGGTCGCCAGCGACATCAGGGCACCCGAGATGGGGGCCAGCAGGTAGGAGGGCAGACCGGAGGCGGTCAGGCCACTGATCAGTACATCCTTCAGCCCGGAGTTGGCGATGATCCCGGCCAGAGTGCCGGTCCCCAGCAGCATGATGGCCACCGGCGCCATGCGGGCCAGGCCCGAGACCGCAAACTGGTTCACCTTGCTGAACTTGCCCATCATCAGGGCGCCGACCAGGCCGCCGAGGGGCAGGGCGATGAGCGGATCCACCACGATACCGGCCAGCGGGCGCAGAGCCAGCAGCAGGATGGCGACCAGCGGCGCACTGATGGCGGCGGCAAAGCCGGGCAGCTTGCTGCCACTGAAGTTCACCACCTCGTCGGCGGCGACCTTGCTGCCCTTGTTGTTCAGCCGTTTGGCCAGCCAGTAGGCCATCACCAGTCCGAACAGACCCGGGATGATGCCGGCCGCCATCACCGAGGTAAGCGGCAGGTGGAAGGCATCGGCTGCCGCGATGGCGTTCGGGTTGGGAGACATGACGTTGCCCGCCTTGCCGCCGCCGATCATGGCCAGCAGGATGGCCGCCTTGGAGAGGTCGGCACGGCGGGCGATGGCCAGCGCGATGGGGGCAACCGTGATGACGGCCACGTCCACGAACACGCCGACCGCGGTCAGGATCAGGGTGGCCAGTGCCAGCGCCAGCAGGGCGCGGGTCTCACCCAGCTTCTTGACGATAGTCTCGGCGATGGTAGTGGCGGCACCCGATTCGATCAGCACGCCCGCCAGCACGCCCGCCGCCAGGATCCGCATCACCGCCGTGGTGATCCCCTGGGCGCCGCCGATCATCAGGGCGACCGTCTGGGTCAGATCGGCGCCGCCGATCAGGCCGCCGGCCAGGGCGCCGACAATCATGCCGTAAGCGGGCGGCACCTTCTTCAGAATGAGGAAGATGGCGATGGAGAGCGCAGCGAGAGCGCCGAGCGCGGATACAGGGATCATGACGGGCACCTTTCAAATGAGTGAGTGGTGGCCATTATGGTGATCCGGGATCGGAATGCTTTGGCTGAAAAGCCAAATAAGGTCTCTTTAAAGAGAGACTTATTGTTCATTACAACAAATCAGTTGTCGAGGTTGAGCCCGAGGTAGAGCAGAAACTTGTCGTCTAACTTGTTGAAATTCAACCCGGTTATCTGCTCGATCCGGGTCAACCGATAGCGCAATGTATTGGGGTGGATGAACAGCGCTTCGGCACAGGGATGCAGATCACAATCCTGCAAGAAATATTGGCGCAGCGTCTTTTGCAGCGTTCCCTTTGTGTCCTCCTGCGCCAGCTTGAGCAAGGGGGCCCGCAGCTGATCCGCCTGCCAGGAGTCCGCCAGACTGCCGAGCAGCACCGGCAGCCGGTAATCCTCGAAGAAGTAGACCTGCTGGCGCGGTGCCTGCCGCATGCCCCGACGCAAGGTATCCCGCGCCGTCTGGTAGGAGCGTGCCAGCCCGTCTATGCCGCCGAAGTAATCACCCACCCCGATGCGCACCTTGAAGTGGGGAATACGGGCCAGCAGCTGCTTGATGCGGCTGCGCTCCTGCGCCGACTGCCAGATGCCGTCGCTGAGCTGGGCCGGCTTGAGCACCACTATCTCGTCCAGGCCGTTGATGGCCACCAGATTGTCCCGCTCCGGATTTTCCAGCAGGTGCACCAGCTCCCGCAGGCGGGCGGGATCCGCCTCCTCCAGCGCCAGCACGGCCACCACCCGAGGCTGGGCCAGATCCAGTTCGAGGAAACGGGCCGCCTGCTGCAGCTGATCGACCCGCCCCTCACCGCGAATGAGCTGCAGCACCAGCTCCTCCTTGTGGCGCTTGTCCCACTGCAACTGCTCGGTGAGCGCCGCCTGCTCCAGAATGAGCTCGGCGGTCATGCGCACCAGCTCGGCGTAAGCACGAACGATGTCCGGATCACCCGAGATGCCGATGACCCCCAGCAGTTCCCCCTGATAGGCAATGGGCAGGTTGATGCCGGGACGCACCCCCTTGAGCTGCTGGGCGGTCGCCTCGCTTATCTCCACCACCCGGTTCTCAGTCAGTGCCAGCACGGCCCCTTCGTGGCGCTGATGAAGGCGCTCGGGATTGCCGGAGGCGATGATCAAACCGTGTTCATCCATCACGTTGACCGAGAACGACAGTATCTTCATCGCCCTGCTCACTATCTGACGGGCCAGGGTATCGTTTAGCTGCATAACATCTCCGGACAACAAGCTGGCATGACGCCTGGGGGCCCACAATCGCACGGGCCGACGCGCAAAGATCCCACATCATCAAGACAAGCGCGGGGGGGATCGCTAGAATAGGCCACTTTACGCTATGTGTGCCCCACCATGGATCATGGATCTGGCGTTATGCCGCTGTGTGGCGTGGTGGCTTCATCCTTCCGATATGGACTCCGCTATGGACTATGAATTTCGCCGCGACCCGTTCGGTGGCTATCGCGCCCGGTTCTCCATGGGCCATGAGGCCATCGGTCAGTGGTTGATCGATGAAGTTGGCAAGGATGAGGAGAAGCTCGACGAGCTCTTCTCCATCATCGACCAGCTGTCCAGTCGCACTCGCACGGAATACCTGCTGCACGGCGGTGACTATTCACTGCTGCTCACCCATGAGGAGGCCGAAGTGAAGGCCAACGTCCTCAATATCGAGCTGGATGAGGATCTCGACGATCTCGCCTACTACGATGATGAACAGCTGGCCATGTGCGGACTGGAAGACTTTGCCCAGGTGCTCGGCTCCTGGCGCGCCTTTATCCGCAACGAGGATATGGGCTGAATACCCAACATTTCGGGCGAGCATGCCCCTTGCAACCCAACAGGATTGACTATGTCTATTTACGATTTTGACGGCGAACAACCAGAACAGCCGGAAGACGAGCAGGACCAAACCAAACAAGCCGTGCCTGCCAAGAAGAAAGGCAAGCAGGTGATGAACACTCAGGTCAACCTGAGCCCGCGCGATGCCAGCCGTCTGAACGGCCTGCACGTCGAAGCCATCACCACCCTGGACGACGTCAGCCTGCCGAAGAACGTCATCTTCAAGGCCGGCCTCATCGCCCTGGGCGAGCTGGAAGCCACCAAACGTGCCGACATCATAGCCCGCGTCATCGCCGAATCCGGTCGATAAATCCCGTGTCATTGCCGGGGCGGGTCGCCAACACGCCTGCCAACCGGCAATCCAGTATCAGAAAAGCCGGAGCCCAAGCTCCGGCTTTTTCATGGCTGCGCCCCGCCGCAGACTCGCCCTTGCAGGGATCCGACCACCCTATTGAGCCTTGTGTCATGATGTGACGACTTGTTAAGGTGCGGGACTTTTATCGGCCTTGGAGACTCAATGTTACCTCTACCTGACTCGCTCATCTGGGGAGCACTGGCGCTGGCCGTCTTGCTCTGTCTGGCTCGGCAGCGCCTGCCCGGTCTGATCCTGCTGGGGGTCGCCCTGCTGGCCGCCCTCTATCTCGACCGCCTCAGCCCTTTCGCCCTGCTGATCACGCTGGCGGGCCTGTTGCTTGCCTGGCGTACTCCCAGCCTGCCCCAGCCCTGGCGTGGTGTCGCCTTGACCCTGATGCTGCTGTGGGCCATAGCGCTGATGCTGCACCTCATCCCCGGCTTCAGCAATATGAAGGTGCTGGACCAGGTGCAGGCCGGTCCCGCCAGCGTGCCCTTCAACATGTACCTCAATCTGGACAAGCCGCTGGTCTTCTTCGGCCTGCTGCTGGCCTGGCCCGCCTTGCTCGGCCAGGGCGGTGCGATCCGCTGGCGAGCGCTGGCCCTGCTGCTGTTGCCGCTGGCGGCCCTGCTGATCACCGCCTGGCAGTTGGGAGCGCTCAAGCCCGAAGCGGGCCTTCCCTACTGGTGGTGGCTGTTTTCCCTCAACAATCTGCTGTTCACCTGCGTGGCGGAAGAGGCGCTGTTTCGCGGCTTCATCCAGCAAGGGGTGGCCGCTCGCAGCCGGCTCTGGCTCGGCATCCTGGTGGCCAGCCTGCTGTTCGGCGCAGCCCACCTGGCCGGCGGCCCGCTGCTGATGCTGTTTGCCGCCCTGGCGGGCGCCTGCTACGGCCTGGCGTTCCAGTTCAGTGGCCGCCTGAGCGTCGCCATCGCGATCCACTTCCTGTTCAACTTCGCCCATCTGGCCCTCTTTACCTACCCCCTGGCCAGCCACTGATCCCCGGCGCCCCGCCTGGGGCGCCCTTGTTTCCCCTCCTCTGCCAGCAGCCTGTCCGCTCGATATCGACTTTCTATTTGCACTTTTTTGCCAGGCTCGCGTGTCGATTAATTGACCCAAGCCAAGATAGCGTCATCTTCGCTCCATAAAATGGGCGGGTAACCATCACAAAAAATAAAAACAAAACTATCAGTTACTTGGCTCACTCAGGATGCTCACATGACCACAAACCAACGGGAGGGGGAGATACGCTTCCCCGACCACCTGTCATTGATCTCGACCACGGATCCCGCCAGCCACATCACCTATGCCAACCAGCACTTCTGCGAGGTGGCCGGTTACAACGCCGACGAGATGGAGGGGGTCCCCCACAATCTGGTGCGTCACCCCGACATGCCCAAGGCCGCCTTTGCCGACATGTGGCAACGACTGCGACAGGGCAAGAGCTGGATGGGGCTGGTAAAGAACCGCGCCAAGAGCGGCAAGTTTTACTGGGTCAACGCCTACGTCACCCCCATTCTCAACGAGCAGCGGCAGATCATCGAGTACCAGTCGGTGCGTACCCGCCCGAGCGAGCAGGACATCGCCTGGGCGGAGCAGCTTTACGCCCGCATCCGGGCGGGCAAGGCGCTGCCCTGGCTCAGCCGGCTCACCCTGGAGCCGGGCCAGCTCACACTGCTCCTCTCCGGCACGGCCCTGCTCTCCCTGCTGACGGCCATGATCACTGGCAGCCCCCAGTGGGGAGCGCCCGGCGCGGCGGCACTGCTGGCCCAGATGATCCACGGCGGGCGGCTGCAACAGCGGCTCAACCGGCTGGCCGTCACGGCTGGCGAGGAGATGGGCACCCCGCTCTGCCAGGTGCTCTACACCAAACGACGGGACACCCTGGCGGCCCTCGAGCTGGCCCTGTGCATGAAGCGGGCCGAGCTCAAGGCGGTGGTGGGGCGCAGCGCCGACACCAACCAGCAGATACTGCAGGCCGCCGAGGATGACAGGGGCAATATCCAGACCATAGATACCCACCTGCAACAGCAGCGGGCCCAGAGCGAGCAGCTGGCCGCCGCCATCACACAACTGAGCCACTCCATTCGCGACGTGGCGAGCAACGCCCATCAGGCCAATGCTCTGGTGGGCGAGGTGCAGCAGGTGTCGGCCGAGGGGCTGCAGGCGCTGACGACCACCCAGGCATCGGTCAACCAGCTCCATCAGGAGCTGGATGCCAACCATAGGGTACTGGCGCAGCTGACCGGCGACAGCCAGAAGATCAGCGGGATCCTGGAGGTGATCAGCCAGATCGCCGATCAGACCAACCTGCTCTCCCTCAATGCGGCCATCGAGGCGGCGCGGGCCGGTGAGCAGGGGCGCGGCTTTGCGGTGGTGGCCGACGAGATCCGGGCGCTGGCCCAGAAGACCCGCAGCTCCACCGGCGAGATCAACGAGATGATCCAGGCGCTGCAGCAGACCACCCGCCAGCTGGCCGATGGCATGACCCAGGGGGCCCAGACCTCGGATCGCTGCCAGCAGCATGTGAGCACCACAGCCGAGGTCCTCAACCAGATAAACCGCATGCTGGCTCAGGTCACCCACACCAGCGACGAGATAGCCCAGGCAGTCAGCCAGCAGGCGGATGTCACCAGCACCCTGGATCAGGGCATCCACCAGATCCACCAGCTGGCCAGCCACACAGCCGACAACAGCAGACAGGCCCTGGACGGCATCACGCTGCTGGTGGAGCGGCTGCATGCCCTCTCCCGCCTGATCAACCAGTTCCGCCACTGACCCGTCACAAGGGCGCGCATGCCGCCGGCACGCGCGCCCCTGATTGCCGAGCCTGCTCTGCTCTCCACGTGGGCAGGGCACAGATCCCTCCCCTCAATGCCCCCTCTCCCCATATGGGGCCTTTCATTTATTTGTAACAAAAATGTAAATGAAATGACCTCTGTGCCCGCCATAACAGTCACTTTCCATCGTGCCTCAACCAAAAGGACTTAATGATGCACAAGCCTCTCAGTTATGCCGCCCTGCTGTTGGCCGGCCAGTTTCCGTTGCAGGCGCTGGCCGATACCGATGTCTACCTCACCAACAACGGCCCCGAGCCCTTGCAACTGGAGATCCGCCAGAGCGGCAGCGGCCAGTTGCAGGCGGGCAGCCAGTGGATCCAGCACAGGACTGAGCTGGGCCCCTGGGAGAGCGCCATGGTGCTCAGCTTCAACCGCTACGAGGGGGTGAAGGCGGGCAAAAGCTATCTGTTCGAAACCCGGGTCACCACGGCCGGGGGCGACACCTATCGCCTCAACCAGCTGATGGAGGGCACCTGGTGGAACAGCACTCTGCAACACGGCGGCGAGACGCCGGCAGACAACTCCGGCTGGCAGAGTGACCGCGCCCTGCATCGTACCCAGGGCCCGCAGGAGCTGGCCTTCGCCGCCAAGTTCACCGGCCGTTACGACGATCTGCACTATATGCTCACTCCGCCACAACAGCGGGAGCAGCCCGAACCTGCCGAAGACAAGTTGAAGGTGGCCAGCTACAACGTCTGGGCCCTGCCGGTGATCGCCGCCAGCATAGGCGAGCGGATGACGCTGCTGCCCGACCATCTCAAGGGCTATGACGCCCTGCTGTTGCAGGAGGTGTTCGACGGCCGCCGCGAGGGTTTTCTGCAAGCGCTGGCGAAAGAGTATCCCTATCAGACCAGGGTGCTCGACAAGCCGGGGGTCAACATCCACGACGGCGGCGTGGTGATCGTCAGCCGCTACCCCATAGTGCGGGAGGCCCAGCTGGTCTATCCCCAGTGCACCGGCACCGACTGCTTCGCCGACAAAGGGGTCATGTACGCCGAGGTGATCAAGGGGGGCAAGGCCTGGCACCTGTTCGCCACCCACACCGCCAGTTTCGACACCGACGAGGCGAGACGGCTGCGCCAGATCCAGTTCGGCCAGATGCGCACCCTGGCCGCCAGCCTCAAGATCCCGGCTGGCGACACCGTTATCTACGGCGGCGACTTCAACGTCAACAAACGCAAGTTCGCCGACGACTACGCCAGCATGCTGAGCAACCTCAATGCCCATGAGCCCGCCTATGGCGGCTACACCGAGGCCACCTTCGACCCCAGGATCAATCCCTATGCCGGCGGGCCCCTCTCGGGTGGCGCCAACGTCGAGTACCTGGACTATCTGGTGGTGAGCCGGGAGTACGGCGCCGTGCGCCACAACCTCAACAGCGTCTGGATCCCGCGCAGCAGCGATGGCAGCCTCTGGCCCGCCAGCAACCTATCCGATCACTTCCCGGTCAAGGGAGAGATCAGCCGATGAAACGCCGCTACAGCTTGCTGGCCCTGGCGCTCCTCTCGCTCTTGCTGCTCAACCTCGGCTGGCAATATGAGCCACCGCAGACGCCGGCCGAGGCACAGGCCAGCCTGCGCGGAGCACATCAGCCGCAGCAGGCGCCAGCGACTCCGATGACGACCCTCATGACCCGGCTCACCCCGGCTGCCAGCGGGAGCCAGCCCACAGATCCGCACCCCAGCTGGCAGGAGATGCCGCAGGAGCTGAGCCAACAGCTCGCCAGCGAGGTAGGCGACAGCGAGCAGCCGCTCGCTGAGCGGCTCGCCAATCTGAGTGAACTGGAGTCGCAGTGGATGAGCGAGGGGGAGAGCCTGACCCGGTTGCAGGGGCGCTATGCCGAGGCGCTGGCACAGCTGGCCAGCGAGGGTGAGCAGCTGACCCTGGCGGAGCGGCTGGCCGCCCTGACCCGGCTGCAGGATGAGTGGGCGGTGGATCATCCTGATCTGGCGGCGGACCTGTTCAACCCGGACGCCCGCCTGCAGCAGGCGCGCCAGCTGTGGGGGGACGAGGAGCTGGAGACATTGGCCCGCCACTTCCTGCCCGCCGATCGGGCCGAGGCCAGCCTGGCCTTTGCCGCCACCCGCCAGCAACAGCTGGATCAGCGCGGCCACTACCAGCAGCAATTGGCCGAGCTGGAGCAGCAGCTGGCGGCCAGTCAGGGGAGCATGGATCCCGAGCGCTGGCAGCAGCACAGGGAGGAGGTGCTAGGCCAGTTTAGGCGCGATTTCTTCGCCCAGGCACAAGGCAAGCCCTGAGGGAGAAACGGCCCGGGGAGCCTGACGTTGAAAAGAAAAAGGGCCCGCCAGGGCCCTTTGCGTTTGCCAACCCCTCAGGCCAGCGGGTAGCTGGCGGCCAGCCCGTTCTCGCAATGCCAGTTGGCCCACAGCTTGTTGTCGCTGCCCATCAGCAGGGTGGCGAAGTTGCGGGTGCGCAGGTAGACGGGGGCGCCGAACGGCTTGATCAGCTCGGCGCGGATCGAGCGGTTCTCGTCGAGGTACTCGGGGTTGTCGTTGGTCATGGCGAGGATCCCCATCCACTGAAACTGGGTAGGACAGGGATGGACTATGCCGGAGGAGACCAGCTGGTGCACATTGGTGATCCCTTCACGCTTGTCCTGAATGACGCCAAGGCAGCCCACGTGCACGTCGCCGGAGAGGATCAGGGTCTTGTGCTGGCGCCGCACTCGGGCGTTGTCCAGCAGCCGCATGATGAGCCGGGCCCGCTCCCCTTGATGGGCCTTGGCCCGCCAGTGATCCTTGAGATCGTCGGTCAGCTCCTCCTCCCAAGGGGTGGCATCCAGCGCCGCCTCGGTGAAGGAGAAGTCCCGATAGACCACGGGCACCCCTGCCATCACCAGCAGGTGGCCCGTGTCGCAGCCGGCCAGCGCGCCGTTGACCTGATCCCACTGGGACTGGCTCATCACCTGGGCCTGGGTGCGGTTCGCCCGGTTGTCCAGCGCCAAGATCCGGTAGCCCCGAAAACTGAGCAGCCAGGAGTGGTGGGCCAAGTTGACCGGGTCCAGCAGGGAGGCATTGGCGCTGCTGCGCAGCTGGAACAGCCGGAAATAGCGGGACGCGGCGGCATAGATGACCCGATAGACATCGCAGCCCTGCAGATCCTCGGGATAGCTGCCCCAGCCATCGAAGATGTCGTGGTCATCCCACATCATGGCGCTTGGCACCCGGGACAGCCGGCGGGCCACCTCGGGCCGTCCCCACTGCTTGCAGTAGAGATCGCAATAGAAGCGATCGAGCTGCTCCTCCATGGTGCGGGTCGCCTTGCGCTTGACCTTTTCGGTCCTGTCCAGCTCGTTCCAGGCCTTGAGGCTGGGCACTGTGGTCCAGAGGGAGTCGGCATAGACCTGATCACCCCCCATCAGCAGCAGCGAGAAGGGATGTGCGGCGTGCTCGTCAGCAAGCCGATCCCACATGACATAGGGTTGGGGCATGGAGGTGAGCAGCTTGAAGTCGGAGAAACCGTTGCAGGAGGCATAACCTATACGCACCAGCTCCGTCAGTCCCGGCAGATGAAACTGCCAGTGGTCGTCCCCGGCCAGATCCCGGGCAGGTTCCCCGTCCAGCAGGACCTGGTACTCCACCGTAACACCCTCGGCAGCCGGGCTTGCCGTCCAGCTGGCCCGCCAGAAACCCCCTCTGGGGGTATCCGCCAGCTTGCCGGCAGGCAGCAAGGCACCGTTGATCCTGATGCTGGCGCCCTTGCAGCTGGGCCCCGCCAGAAAACAGATGCTGTATTGCGTCTCAGCTTCGAGCCCCAGCAGGGGCCCCATTACCAGACTCGCCATTGCCTATCCCTCCGTGGTTGAACCCATGGAGCATAGTGAAACCGGCGTCCTTTGGTACTGCCCAAGCGGGCAGCCCATCCTTGAATCAGGCCTTGCCCTTGAACTGCTTGACGCTGCGCTTGTTGGCGGTGCGGCGGTTCGCCTGCTTGTCGCGCGGGGGGCGCTTGCCCTCCCCGCTGGCGGGCAGATCGGTCACCGGGAAACCGGCGAGTTCCGCCAGCGGCAGCTCACGGCCGGTGAGGGTGCGGATCGCCGCCAGGGTATCGCTCTCGCCGTGGCACACCAGCGAAATGGCCAGCCCCTTGCGCCCGGCGCGGGCGGTGCGGCCGATGCGGTGCACATAGACGGGGGCGCTGGCGGGCAGGTCCAGATTGATCACCAGCGGCAGCGCCTCCACGTGGATGCCCCGCGCCATCAGGTCGGTGGCCACCAGCACTCGCACCTTGCCGGCCTTGAAATCGTCGAGCGCCTGATCCCGCACCGCCTGCTCCTTCTCGCCATGCAGGGCGGCAACCGGGATCCCCACCCTGGCCAGCTTCTTGGCCACGCCGTCGGCATCGTCCCGCGCGCTGATGAACACCAGCACCTGCGGCCAGGCCTGCTCCTTGAGCAGGCTGATCAGCGCCGGCACCTTGCTGCTCTTGTTGACCAGATAGAGCCGCTCTTCTATCTCGTTCACCAGGCTGTTGAGGGGGTTGGCCTCGATGCGGGTCGGCTCTGTCAGCAGACCGGTCGCCAACTCATCCAACTCGGCAGGCAGGGTGGCGGAGAAGAGCAGAGTCTGACGCGGCGAGGGCATCTCATTCATCAGCCACTGGATATCGGGCCAGAAACCCATCTCCAGCAGGCGATCCGCCTCATCCAGCACCAACTGTTGCAGGCCATCCAGCCCCAACACTTGCTGAGTGAGCAGATCGCGCAGTCGCCCCGGCGTCGCCACCAGCAGCTGCGGCCCCAGCGCCAGTTCGGCCTGTTGCCGCTCCTGCGCCACGCCGCCGCACAGGGTCAAAACGCGCAACCCCAGCGCCTCGGCAGCCCCTTGCAAGGCGGCGCTCACCTGGGTGGCCAGCTCGCGGGTCGGCACCAGCACCAGCCCCTGCACCAGACGGGAGGCGGGATCCAGCCGTTGCAGCAGCGGCAGCCCGAACGCCAGCGTCTTGCCGCTGCCGGTCTGGGCCAGCGCCAGCAGATCCTGCCCCGCCAATATCACGGGTATCGCCAGCTGCTGGATGCGGGTCGGGGTGTGCAGGGTGGCCGGCAGGGCCGCCAGCAGGGCGGGATTGAGGTCGAGTTCGCTAAAGGTCATGGGGCTACGCGGCAAGGAAGTGGGAGGCGAAGTCTAGCCAGCCTGACCTGATAAGTAAAAGGCCGGTGAACTCAAGCGCGAGAAGATACGAGAGTGAGATTGTCCAGCCAGTCTGACCACCTCAACAATGAGGGTCACTGCGCCAACAATAAAAACGGCCTGCTGATGCAGGCCGTCGGGCAATCAGCGCAAGACGAAACTTACAGAGCGGCCAGGGCGGCGGCGTAGTTCGGCTCGTCGGCCACTTCGGCAACCAGCTCGCTGTGCAGCACCTTGTTGTCTGCATCCAGCACAACGATGGCACGAGCGGCCAGACCTACCAGCGGACCGGAGGAGAAGGCCACACCGTAGTCCTGCAGGAAGGCAGCACCACGCAGGGTGGAGAGGGTCACTACCTTGTCCAGCCCTTCGGCGCCGCAGAAGCGGGACTGGGCAAACGGCAGATCGGCGGAGATGCAAAGCACGACTGTGTTCTCCAGCGCGCTGGCCTGCTCGTTGAACTTGCGCACGGAAGTGGCGCAGGTCGGGGTATCGACGCTCGGGAAGATGTTCAGGATCTTGCGCTGACCGGCGTAGGCCGCCAGGGTCACATCAGACAGATCCTTGGCAACCAGGGAGAAAGGCTTGGCCTGCTCGCCGGCAACGGGGAAGTGACCGGCGACGGAGACGGGGTTGCCTTGCAGCGTAACGGAATTGCTCATGTTATGTCCTTGATTATCGAGGGAGGATAGGGCTCCCCAGTATAGGCGCGCCGGGCGGTGACAAACACCCGCCAACCGCAGGGATATAAAGGCGTTTTATCCTGGCCCGGACAGATAGTCCCAGCCGGATCAGACAGCAAGAGAAAGAGGCTTGACCTTGGACTTAACACCAAGGTTTACACTCGACTCAGTTATCCAAGATCTCGCACCGGCGGGATCCATCCAAGAGGGACTCATCATGAGCAAATCCTGCTGCAGCCATCAAGCTGCCGCCGCTCCCATCAAGGCCGTCAGCAAGTCAGCTACTGGTCAAAACGAGCATCTGCACGACAGTCACTGTTGTGACAATGCCACGCCGGTCAGCAGCTGTGCCAGCAAGGCCTCCCATGATCATCAGGATCAGGGGACGAGTGAATCACTGGGGGATGAAGAGCCCCCCAGAGGAGACTGTCACGGCCAGGCGTGCTGCAGCCCGCAGCCGCCCCATGACCATCATGAACACGAGCAAACCGTCGACATCACCGAGCCGTTAATCGCGCCGGAGCAGGAAAGTCGACGCCACAGCTGGCAGGTACTGGGAATGGATTGCCCCAGCTGTGCTCGCAAGATCGAGACCGCTGTCAGCCGGGTGAGCGGCGTGCAGCAGGCCCGCGTGCTGTTTGCCACCGAGAAGCTGGTGGTGGATCTGGCCCCGGGCCTCTCCCCCGATCCCGTCACTGCCGCCGTGCTGGCAGCAGGTTTCCGACTCAAGGGGGAAGGCGGTGGCAAGCAGAAGGCCAGCCGTGAGCGCGGGCCGCTGCTGACCCTGCTTGGCAAGTACTGGCAGCCCCTGTCGCTGGCCGGCCTGATGCTGGTCGCCGCCCTCCTGCCGAGCCAGATTGGTCAGCCGCTGTTTACCCTGGCTACCCTCTGGGGCCTGTGGCCCATCTCCCGCAAGGCGTGGGCGCTGACCAAGAGCGGCTCCCCCTTCGCCATCGAGACCCTGATGACGGTCGCCGCCGTGGGCGCCCTCTTCCTTGGCGAAACCGCCGAAGCGGCCATGGTGCTGCTGCTCTTTATGCTGGGTGAACACCTGGAAGCCTACGCCGCCGGCCGTGCTCGCGCCGGGGTCACGGCCCTGATGGCGCTGGTGCCCGACAAGGCGCTGCGCATCCGCACTGTGTTACAAGGTCAGGCACAGAGTGAACTCAGGGAAGAGGTGGCGGCCGACGAGCTGCGTCCCGGCGACATCATCGAAATCGCCCCCGGTGCCCGCTTGGCCGCAGATGCTCGCCTGCTCGACGCCCTCGGCGCCTTTGACGAGAGCGCCCTGACCGGTGAATCCATTCCGGTGGAGCGCCGCCAGGGTGACAAGGTACCCGCCGGCAGTCTGGCGGCAGATAGAGTGCTGCGCCTTGAAGTGGTGTCCGAGCCCGGCAACAACGCCATCGACCGTATACTGCATCTGATCGAGGAGGCCGAGAACCAGCGCGCCCCCATCGAGCGTTTCATCGATCGTTTCAGCCGCTGGTACACCCCGGCCATGATGCTGGTCGCCCTGCTGGTGGTCATTATCCCACCGCTGGCCTTCGGCCAGAGCTGGGATGAGTGGATCTATCGCGGGCTGGCGCTGCTGCTGATCGGTTGCCCCTGCGCCCTGGTCATCTCCACTCCGGCGGCGGTCACCTCCGCACTGGCGGCAGCGACCCGGCAAGGTGCCCTCATCAAGGGCGGCGCTGCGCTGGAGCGACTGGCCCATATCGATACAGTCGCCTTTGACAAGACCGGTACCCTGACTCTGGGCAAGCCACAACTGACCGAACTTGTCAGTCTCAATGGCAGGCCGGAGGCCGAACTGCTGGCACTGGCGGCGGCCATCGAGCAGGGTTCCCACCACCCGCTGGCCCGGGCAGTGGTGGCCAGAGCCCACGAACAGGGACTCTCTTTGGCACCCAGCAGCGACCTGCGCGCTCTGCCCGGCATGGGCGTCGAGGGACGCATCGATGGCGTTCTCTGGCAATTGCTGGCGCCAAGTCGGATTGCAACCTTGAACGACGCACTCAACCAGCAGATCGCCGTACTGGAACAGCAAGGCAAGACGGTGGTGCTACTCTGCCAGACTGGCGATTCGGCCACTGTGCCGGTCGCCCTGCTGGCCCTGCGAGATCAGATCCGGCCTGATGCAGCGGCGGCCCTGAAAGAGCTCAAGGCGCTGGGGCTGCAAAGCATCATGCTGACCGGGGACAACCCGCGCGCCGCCGAAGCGATCGCCGGTGAACTCGGCATGGGCTGGCGTGCCGGCCTGCTGCCGGAGGACAAGGTGCAGGAGATCGCCACACTGGCCAGCCAGCAGAGGGTCGCCATGATAGGGGATGGTATCAACGATGCCCCCGCCATGAAGCGGGCCAGCATCGGCATCGCCATGGGTGGCGGCACCGACGTGGCGCTGGAGACGGCTGACGCCGCCCTGACCCATAACCAGCTCGGCGGCATCGCCGCCATGATCCGCCTCTCCCGCTCGGCACTGGCCAACATCCACCAGAACATCGCCCTGTCATTGGGACTGAAGGCCATCTTTCTGGTCACCAGCCTGCTCGGCATCACCGGGCTGTGGATTGCGGTGCTGGCGGATACCGGCGCCACCGCGCTGGTCACCGCCAACGCCCTGCGCCTGCTGCGCAAGCGCTGATCCAGACCACCAGCGAGAGCGCCATATGCAAAGCCGTCCCCCGACAGGGACGGCTTTTCTCTTTCCTCTTCCCCCTGCATCCTCCTGACGCCTGCAAAGAAAAAGCGCGGCTGCCGGTTGGCAGTCGCGCTTTGCTTACTCTCTCGGGGTTATCCCACCCTTGGCAAGGTGGAATTCAACCCGGGGCTGCCGAGCCAGCCCCGGACTCGATGGGTGTGCTTACTTGGCGCTGCACTCCTGAATGACGGCGGTGCCGGCCTTGGTGCTGGCCGGATCAACCTTCACCAGCACACTCCACAGCCCTTGCGGCAGCGTGATGCTGTTGTTGGCACTGCCTGGTTCGGAGAAGGCAAACGGATAACCCGTCTCGGCCTTGACCGCGCCACCACCGTTGAGCAGATACTCCTTGCTCCAGTCCTCATTGGCCACCTTGAACTCACTGCTGCCCGTGTAGTTGAACGCAGCCTGATAGATGGCGAGCTCGCCGTCCATCCCCTTGTAGCTCAACTGGTACTGGGGCTGGGCTGCCCAGCCGGACAACTCACCCTTGACGAACAGGTTGTAGCCGAGCGGATTGCCCGCCACAGTGTCCAGTACCTTGCAGCTCTGTACCGGTTCGGTGAAGCTGACGCTCAGGGTGGGTTTGTCCTTGTTCATGGCGGTAAACACGAACTTGTAGCTGCCCGCCTTGGCCAGATCGAGTCCGACGTTGCCGGTATCTCCACCCTTGCAAAGGGTCAGCGGCGTGCCGACCACCAGCTTGTCGCCGGGGTTGCAACTGCCGTAGTTGATCGGGCCCCAGCTGGCGTCAGCAATCTTCACTTCTGTCGTACCCAGCTTGTCGGTCGCCACCTCGGTGGTGAACTCGTACATGAAGTTGTTGCTGAAGGTCATCTGATTGGCCTCACCCCATTCCCCGAGGAAGCCTTTCAGATAGACGGCGGTATCACCAAACGGCGGCACCGTGCTCAGATCAATCTTCTTGCTCACCGGCAGACCCGCCCCCTGGGCACCGGCCTGCGGCTTGACGAACACGGCAGCGGACCAGGCCCCCAACGTCAGGGTGCCACCATTGACGGCAGCATCACGGGCTATGCTCTCGCCGGCGTGGTGAGCCGGGCTCAGCTGCAGGCTGGTCAAGTCGATGGGCTGATCGTTGCCGTCACGGAAGTCGCCGATGCTCTGGCTGGCATTGCTGGCATTGATCATCACCACCAGGCCGTCGATGGCCGGATCCAGATCCGCCCCGGCGCTCGCACCGTCATCCACCGTCATCACGATGAGACCAGGCAGCTGATCCGGCCCGGTATTGCGGAAATCGACCCGCTTGATCACCTCGGCCCCGCTGCCCAGACGCAGCAAACGGGAAGAGTTGCGCAGCTCCGCAAGCTCCTGATAGAAGCCCATCATGGTCGCCATGTCGGCGCCACTCGGCTTGACGTGCTGGCCGAGCACCTGCTCGATCAACGGATAGTTGTCACCATCCTTGTCCTTGCGCGGCAGCCCCTTGTCGAAGTTGTTGTCGGCCAGGGTATAGTCGACCCTGTTGTACCAGTCACCCGAGTCGTAGCTGTCCCGTTCCATGGACTTGGAGCGCAGCAGCTCGACACCGGCGTGGGTAAACGGAATGCCCTGCCCCAGCATGGCGGTGGCCAGCGATACCCCCTGCATCCGCACCAGATCCGCCCCTTCCGGCGCCTTGTAGATCAGGTTGTCGAACAGGGTCTGGTTGTCGTGCTTGTCGACATAGTTCTGGATCTCGGTCGGATCCTGGGCATAGCCCGCAGGTTGACCGTTGTAGTCGATGTCGGCGCCCTTCTTCGGCATGCCGTCCTTGTCGGTCAGCACGAAATCCTTGAGGTTGCCGGCCATGCCGAGGCGCACCAGGTCGGACTGATGCAGCGCAGTGGCCAGCTCGACGCCGTCCATCTCGTTGGCATCCACCAGGGCACCGTTGCCGAAGCCCTGGGTTTTGCGAATGGTATCGCCGCCGTCAAACGGACTGCCGCCGCGCACCGCATCCCGCAGCCGGTCGGAGAAGGAGCCGATGCCAGTACCGCCCAGGTGCTTCTGGGTCGCCTGCACGAAGCGCTTGTCATCCTGCACCTCGCCGAAGTTCCAGCCCTCGCCGTAGAAGTACATCTCGGGGTTGACCTTCTTCACTGCTGCCAGCGCCTGCACCATCTGATCTTTCGGATGGTGGCCCATCAGGTCGAAGCGGAAGGCGTCGATCTTGTAGTCGCGGGCCCAGGTGACCAGAGAGTCATCCATCAGCTTGGCGAACATGGCATGTTCCGGCGCCGTGTTGGAGCAGCAGGTGGAGTTCTCCACCGAGCCGGTCTCCGGATTGAGGCGCTGATAGTACCAGGGCACTATCTTGTCGAGCACCGACTTGGGACCCAGGCCCGCCTCGTTGGTGTGGTTGTAGACCACGTCCATCACCACGTTCATGCCGATGTTCTGCTTGATGGACTTGACCATCTCGCGAAACTCCAGGATGCGCTGGCTGCCCTCGGCGTTGGTGGCGTAGGAGCCTTCCGGCGCCGTGTAGTGGTAGGGGTCATAGCCCCAGTTGAAGGAGTCGACGCCGCGCAGATAGCCATAAAGCTCCTGCACCTGCGGGTTCTCCTTGCTGTCGGCCCCTTGCAGATCGCCGAGCACGGCTGCAATGGTCTGGCCGCCGCCACAGTAGCCGCCAAACTTGGAGTTCTGCACCTCCGGGTTGACCTGACACAGCTTGCTGAAATCGTCGCTGATATTGGCGACCTTGGCCGGATCCTCGTTGACGGTGGCGATGTCGAACACCGGCAGCAGATGCAGGTGGCTCACGCCGCTCCTGGCCAGCGCCTGCAGGTGCTTGACCGGCACCGTATCGGTATCGGTCAGGCCGAGGAACTTGCCGCGGTGCTCCGGCGGGGTGGAGTCGTCGTTGCCGGTCAGATCGCGGACATGGGCCTCATAGATGGTGATGTCGGCGGGGTTCTGCTGGCTGTGGGGTGCTTTGAGGCTATCCCACCCTTCCGGCTTGAGGGCCGGATCGTTGAGATCCACCACCTGGCTGAACTCGGAGTTCATCGCCAGGCTCAGGGAGTAGGGGTCGGTCACCTGATAAGATTCCAGCTTGCGGCTGACCGGGTGATAGACCTGAATATCGTAGCGGTAGAACTTGCCCACCAGCTCGCTGCCGCCCTGCACGCTCCAGCTGCCGCTGGCCTCGTCCAGGGTCATGGTGCGCTCGCCGAGCGGCTTGTGTTGCGCATCGAACAGCGCCAGCTTGACCGACCTGGCGGTCGGCGCCCACAGCCGGAAGGTGACATTGCCCCCCTCGACCACGGCGCCATAGGTCAGCTTGGTAGCCGCTTCACTGTAGAGGGCATCGAGGGCGCCGGCACTCTGCACCAGAGTCGCCCCCTGCAGGATGCCGTCGGCATCGGTGCCGATGGCCACCAGCTCGCCCTTGAGCAGTGGCTTGAGATCGTTGCCGGATGGCAGGGCGAAGGCGGCAGCATCCTTGAGATGCGGATACTTGGCTTGCTGCTCGGCAGTGAGACTGGTAGCCGTCAGAGTGATGTAGGGGAAGTCGAATACCCCTTCCGCATTGGCCTTGATGGTGCCGGACTCGGTGTAATAGAGGCGCACATGGGGCTTGTCCTTGCCCCCTTGCCAGATCAGGGTGTTGCCGTCGATCAGGTGGGCACTGGCCCCCGCCACGCCAAAGGCGGCGGTGAAAGCGTCGGCACGGCTGCCGAAGACCTCGCTCTTGCCCGCGACTATAGCCACGGTGCGATCCGGGTGATCACTGAAGATCACCTTCATGTCGGCGCCGGTCAGGTTGGCCAGATCTCCGTTGCGGGCGATAAAGTTGATACAGCCTTCCAGCTTGGCCAGCGGCACCACCCAGCTGGGACCGAAGCCGTCGGCCGCCGCCGGGGTATTGATCTTGTCATCCCAACCCGCGTTGAGACCGCTCTCGGCGGTGGCATTGCAGGCGTCATTGTTCCACAGGTGCAGGCTGTAGTTGGCAAAGGGGCCATCCACCCCGCGCGCCGCGCTGGTCTGGGTATCCACCAGAGCGATCACCGCCTGATCGGGCCCGGCCACCAGTTGCTCGGCAGGGGGTTGCACATTGGGCAGACGGGCGACGGGACCGTCCGTGGGGTCAGGGGTGGAGGGAGAGGAGCTGTTGTCATTGCAGCCGGACAAAAGCGCGAGCAGTGAGGCTGTTACCAGCGCCACTTTGGTCTTTTTCATATCCATTTTTTTATAATTCCCGCTGTAGTTAGTCTCGATAGTCGAGTACCCGGTCATTGCCGAGCGGTGCCATATTAATCAGCGGCAATCGTTTCAAATGTGAGCAGCAGGGCAAAAAAACCAACCATTTTCAACAAGATAACGTTTTCATAACGAAAGTTGGATCGGGCTCACAGACCCGGCCTCACTTTCGGCCCATACCAACAAACAGACTAATCCATACCGGAAAAATCAATTTCCGATCAAGTGGATAGAGAGGGAGTCACGGCATATGAAGCGAATTGAGGAACAGGCCAGACGGCTGGATCAGGAGTATCAGGAGATTGCCCAGCTGTTTGACCAATTTTGTCAGCAGGCGGGTGGGCTCGCCGAACAGTATCACTTTTTCAACTGGCCGGACTATGAGGATACCCCACCCCTCTCCCGTGCCTTCACCCTGCTGGGGGAGCCACGCGAGCTGCGGCTGCGCTGTCAGCCGGAAGAGCGTGGCGCCTTGAGCGGGCTTATCCAGGTGTGCGGCGAAGAGGGGACCGTCCACGCCAGCCTCGGCTTTCGGGCCGACGGCCACCTGCTGCTGGAGTCGGGATCCTTGCTGGACAACCCGCCCCAGCTGCTGCTCAAGCTGCTGCTGGGGGCCATCTGGCAGCACAAGCCGGACGATGATCACGGCCAGCACCACTGATATGAATCACAAGAAGGGGCCAGAGCCCCTTCTTCGTGTCTCGTGCGGCCAATCGGAAATGATCAGGGCTGGGCAATCTCTACCGTGACGTGCACCAGCTCCTCGTGGATGGCGAGTCGCTCGCGGATCTCCCGGGCAGGCATGGGGGCAGCCATCAGCAGGGAGAGCACGCAGGCATACTGCTCCTGCCCCACCCGCCAGACGTGCAGATCGCGGATCTCGGCCTGCGGCAAGTCGGCTATCACCTCGCGGATCTCCGCCACCAGTGGAGTATCCATCTCGGCATCCAGCAGCACCCGGCCCGAGTCGCGCAGCAGGCCCCAGGCCCACACGGCCACCAGCACGGCACCCGCTATGCCCATCAGGGGATCCAGCCAGTCGGCCCCCCACAACATGCCCCCCACCAGCGCCAGGATGGCCAGTACCGAGGTGGCCGCATCCGCCAGCACATGGATGTAGGCGGCGCGCAGGTTCAGATCCTGATGACCCTGGTGATCAGCATGGTCATGATGATCGTGGCCGTGATGGTGGTCATGGCTGTGACCGTGATGATGGCCGTGATCGTCCTTGAGCAGCCAGGCACAGGCCAGGTTTACCAGCAGGCCGACGATGGCGATGGCGATGGCCTGCTGATAATGGATCGGGCTGGGATCCAGCAAGCGGGCAAACGACTCGAACAGCATAAGACCCGCCACCCCCACCAGCAGCAGGGCGCTGGTGAAGCCGCCAAGCACCTCTATTTTCCAGGTACCGAAGCTGAATCTGTGATCGCGGGCGAAGTGGCGGGCGGCGCGATAGGCCAGCACGGAGAGGCCGAGCGCCAGCGCGTGGGAGCTCATGTGCCAGCCGTCGGCCAGCAGCGCCATGGAGTTGTAGAACCAGCCGCCGCTGATCTCCGCCACCATCATGATGACGGTGAGCAGCACGGCCCAGCGGGTCTTCTGTTCGGCCAGCGGATTGCCCTGGTGTACGACGGGTTGATGGCAATGGGATGAGACGAGGGATGACATGAATTTCTCCTGAGGGCGACAATGCAATATACTATACCCCAGTATAGTTTTATTGATCGAGAGGATCCTGCATGTCACACACCATTCACGGCAAAAAGAAGCTGCTGGCGCGGGTACGCCGCATCAAGGGCCAGACTGGCGCACTGGAGAACGCGCTGGAGCAGGAGAGCGACTGCGCCGCTATCTTGCAGCAGATAGCCGCCATTCGCGGCGCCGTCAACGGCCTGATGCTGGAGGTGCTGGAGGGTCACATGCGCGAGCATCTGGGCGCCGAGGAGGCCACCCCGGCCGAGCGGCTGGAGGATCTGGATCAGGTGGTGCGGGTATTGCGATCCTATCTGAAGTAGGGCCGGTGGATGGGGCCATGCGTAGCCCCGCATCATCCCGTTTACGGCTGGGCGGCGTCGGCCCCACGGCACCCGCCCCTTTCAGACTTGAGCCCTCGCCAGCTTTACGCCATGATGACCGCCGATCATTGATCGCCATACTCTGGATTCCATTTCGCAAGGACCCCCCATGTTTGAACACGTCGATGCCTATGCTGGCGACCCCATACTGACCCTGGTCGAGACCTTCCACAAAGACACCCGCGAGCAGAAGGTGAACCTGGGGATCGGCCTCTATTACGACGAGCAGGGCCGCATTCCGCTGCTGGCCTCGGTGCAGCAGGCCGAAGCCCAGCGCGCCGCCGCCCCGGCACCGCGCCCCTACCAGCCGATGGAAGGCGCCGCCAACTACCGCACTGCGGTGCAGCACCTGCTGTTTGGCGCCGACCATGAAGCGGTCAAGTCCGGTCGCATCGCCACCATCCAGACCATCGGTGGCTCGGGCGCGCTCAAGATCGGTGCCGATCTGCTCAAGCGCTACTTCCCGACCTCGGAGGTATGGGTCAGCAATCCGACCTGGGACAACCACAAGGCGATGTTCGAGGGAGCCGGCATCAAGGTGCACGACTACCCCTACTACGATGCGGCCACCGGCGGCGTGCAGTTTGACGCCATGCTCGACTGCCTGGGCAGCCTGCCGGCCAAGAGCATAGTGCTGCTGCACCCCTGCTGCCACAACCCGACCGGCGTGGATCTCTCCTCTGCCCAGTGGGACAAGGTCATTGCGCTGGTGGTCGAGAAAAGTCTCATTCCTTTCATGGATATCGCCTATCAGGGCTTCGGTGACGGGCTGGAAGAGGATGCCTACGCCATCCGCGCCATGGTGGCCGCCGGTGTCAGCTTCTTCGTCAGCAACTCGTTTTCCAAGAACCTCTCTTTCTACGGCGAACGCTGCGGCGGCCTGTCGGTCATCTGCCAGGATGCCGAAGAGGCGGGTCGGGTGCTGGGCCAGATGAAGGCGACCGTGCGTCGCAACTACTCAAGCCCCCCCACCCACGGCGGCCAGATCACTGCGGCCGTGATGAACGATGCCAACCTGCACGCCCTCTGGGTCGACGAGGTGGGCGAGATGCGCACCCGCATCAAGGCCATGCGCCAGAAGCTGTTCGAGGTGCTGAGCGCCAAGGTGCCTGGCCGCGATTTTGGCTACTTCATCAGCCAGCGCGGCATGTTCAGCTACACCGGCTTCACCCCGGCACAGGTAGACCGCCTGCGCGAAGAGTTCGCCGTCTATCTGGTGCGCTCCGGTCGCATGTGCGTGGCTGGCCTCAACAGCCGCAACGTCGACTACGTGGCCGACGCCATGGCGGCGGTGCTCAAGGGCTAATCCGCTCAAGCCCCGCCTCGGCGGGGCTTGTTGTTTGTTTCATTCGCTTGTGGAGTCTCTATGGATCTGATCGCACTTTCCCGGCTGGGAGGTCGCCATCTGGTCACCCTGCACCTGCTGCTCGACAGCCAGAGCGTTACCCGCACCGCCGAGCGCCTCTGTACCACCCCCTCCACCGTCAGCAAGACCCTCAACCAGTTGCGGGATCTGCTCGGCGATCAGCTGCTCTACCGCCAGGGCAACCAGCTGTTGCTGACCCCGTTTGCCGAGCGACTCGGCCCCACCCTGCACCGGCTGCTGAGCGAGCTGAACAGCCTCACCAGCCAGGGTGGTTTCGACCCCGCCACCTGGCAGGGACAACTGAAATTCGCCCTGCGGGAAAGCGGCATGGTCTGGCCCATGGGCCCCATTCTTGGCCAGCTGATGCGGGAGGTGCCCGGCCTGGTGCCCGATATCTGGAACAAGGATGAACAGGGGCTGGCGGCGCTGGCGGCGGGCAAGCTCGACTTCGTGATCCTGCCCCACGACCAGAGCCAGCCCCTGCCCCGCCAACCGGGTCTGGTATGGGAGACGCTGCGGGAAGACAAGCTGGTCTGCCTGTTGCGCTCGGGCCACCCGGCGCTGGACAAGCCCTGGGATCTGGATGCCTACCTGAGCTGGCGCCATATCGCCATTCGCGATCAGGAACTGGCCAACCCCTTCTTCGAACAGAGCCTGGCCCAGTTGCAGGTGCGCCGGCAGATCAGCGCCACCCTGCCGGATTTTGGCAGCGCGGCAGCCCTGCTGCGCCAGAGCGATCTCATCCTCACCGCCGTCGAAGGCTGGGCCGAGCAAGCCATGAGCCGGGATCTGGTGACCCGCCCGGTCCCGTTCGACTATGGCGCCGTCACCCACAGCCTGGTGTGGTACGGCCCGGCTGGTGAAGAGCCCGCGCGGCGCTGGTTCCGCCAGCGGATCCTGCAACTGGCCCGGGAGCTGGGTTAGCGCACCCAGGCGGCACCCATTGCAGATCCTGCGGGTGCCATTGCCGACTCGAAAAGGAGAGAGCCCCGCCAGGGGATCCCATGGCAAGGCTCGCAGAGAGGAGAAAGCCTCAGGGCTTCTTGGTATAGATGGGGCTGGGAAAAGAAGCGACGTTGTTGCCCAGATCCGTGATGCGGGCAGCCCCCTGCTTGCGTACCTGATCGACCCGCAGCATATGGTGCATGGGGATCAGGGTGCGGTTGACGTCGGCAAATTCACTCTTCAATTTCTCGTGGCTGGGATCAACGATCAGCGCCGTGTGGGTGTCCCACACAAAGTTCGCGATCTCGATAAAGCCGAACAGCTGACCCTGGCTCACTTCCCTGACATAAACTTCGTAACGCTCGTTGTGACAAATGAACTGCACTCGATATAAGGCGTTGGATTCACTCATGTTAGTCTGTTGATTGTGGGCGAATGCCCCATTCTAGCCGCCCCTTCGCAGAGCTCAAATAGACAGCAATCACAGTTACGTCATCTTGAGACTCACTGCGCCAAAAACCCGGAGCCAGGCCACAAACTTGCCACCTGCTCGCCGGATACCGACCAAGAAATCGCACCAAATACCTTTGCGATCAATTGATTAGTCTCGAGGCTTACTCAACAGATCGCCGGCAGTGACACGGGCCCCAGCCCCCTTGCGCTCAGCGCGTCAGCAAGCCGGGTCAAGGCCTCCCTGTCCGCCTCCTGCCAGCTCGTTGCCACCCCGCGCACCCCGTGCTGGCGAAAGCCGTTGAGACGGATCGGCACGGGCCCAAGCCGCAGCAAGAAAGCGGCGAGAGCCGGTTCCAGCTCACCGTGCTCGTCCAGAAAATCGCTCTTGCCCGGCACATGGAGCAGCCGCAGTTCGGTCAGTTTGCCATGGCTTGCCAGCAGTTGCAGCGAGGCCAGCACCCGCTCGCGGCCATAGCCGGTCAGCGTGTGATGCACCGAATCGCGCCACCCCTTGAGATCGAGCATGGCGCCGTCGAGCACCGGCAGCAACCGCTGCCAGCCGGTCGCGACGAGCGAGCCATTGCTGTCGAGCAGACAGCTGAGATGAGCCAGATCCGGCGCCCCCTTGATGGCGCCAAACAGCGCAACCACGAAGGGGAGCTGGGTAGTCGCCTCGCCGCCGGAGACGGTAATGCCGCTGAGCAGCGGGCCGTAGCGGCGCAGCAGGGCCAGCACCTCGGCCACCGTCATGGTGGCGGTTTTCGGATTGGCGCTGCGGGGGCAGGCATCCAGACAAGCGTCGCAGTCGGTGCAGAGCGCCGCCTGCCAGCGCACTCTGCTCTCGCCAAGGCGGCCCTCATCCAGGGTGAGTGCGCCGCTCGGGCAGACCGCGAGGCAGTCGCCGCAATCGTCGCACAGCCCGATGGTGTGAGGGTTATGGCAGCCGGGGCAGCGAAAGTTGCACCCCTGCAGAAACAGCACCAGCCGGTTGCCCGGCCCGTCGACACAGGAGAACGGCAGCACCCGGCTCACCAGGGCGCTGCGTGTTGGCAAAGCATCAGCCATCAGGACAGCACTCAATACTCGCAGATGGTCGATTCGTGGGCGACCACCCGAGGTGCCCGCTGACGGATGGCGGTCACTTCACTCGCCTCGGCGCCGAGACAGGTGGTCTGCAACCGCGACCCTTCCTCTGCGAAGCGGGCCACGTCGCTCTTGCGGATCATGTAGCCGGTCACCCGCACCAGATCGCTGTCGGCCACGTTGGCGGTGAACTCGCGCATGCCGATGGCGAGCGCCCCCTTGCAGAGCTGCAACAGCGCCTGCGGGTTCTGGCGGATGGTGGGATCCAGTGTGAGGATCTCGCTGATACCCGAGTGGTAATAACTGTGGTGCGGCGCCAGCGCCAACACATGGCTGGCCGGATCCGGCTCATGACCGTAGGGAATACGCACCCCAGGAGTCACAGCTGCATCGATGCTGAGCCCCCCCTGCGAGTGCAGCAGCGCGCGGCCACCCCAGGCGTGGGTTTGCGGGGTTGTGGTCACAAAGTCGGAGAGCTGGGCCGAGATGCGATAGCCAAGCTGGTTCGCCTCCTCGTCACGGCCATAACGATCCGGCAAATTCTCTTTATTCATCAGGATATTGACCGCTTCCGCCATGCCGTAGATGCCGAACATGGGGACGAAGCGATCCTCATCCAGCAGCCCCTCCTTGACCAGGAAGCTGTCGAAGAAGCCGGACTCCTGATGCAGGAAGGCGGCGCGCACGGCGATCAGCTGGGAGGCCAGACGGCAGTAGTGAGGCAACAGGCAACCGAGGAAATCGTCGATCCCCTGGCACTGCTCGGCGACCCGCTTGAGGGAGATGCGCACCAGAGTATTGGCACCACCCGCCTGCGGCAGGGCATTGTAGCAGCTGACGATGCCAAAACCGCGATTGTCGAAGGTGTCTCGGTGGAGCGGGTAGTTGGCGATGTGCGGCTTGCTGCACTCGGCAATGTTCTTCACCGCTTGCAACAGCAGGCTGTCCGGGGTCTGCTCGGGATCGTGGAAGAAGGTGAGGTTGGGCGCTACCTGCTTGAGTTCATTGTCGATGCGCAGGATCAGGCGGCAGAGACGGTTGTCATCCGGCCCGATGTTGACGTGCATGAAGGCGTCCGGCAGCACCCGGTCCAGATAGACCCAGAACCCCTTCAGCTTGCGATAGAGGGTCTCGTCATCCAGATCCCTGACAAACGGCAGCAACAGATGATCGAGCCTCCCCAACCAGACCGGCATGCCGGTGACGGAGGGGACATGGTGATAGAGGATGCGCAGGGCATTGAGCGCCTCGTCGAAATCCTGCGGCGCCGCCAGCTCCAGCCAGGTGGAGCCCTGACTCAGGAATTTTTCATAGTCCGGCAGCACATAGCGCGGCTTGTAGGGAGCGTGCCCTTCGAACATGTCACAGAGAAACCCCTGTACCATCGCCTCGGCGACCGCCGGGGGCAGCTCGGGGTAAGGCAGCGCGTTTTCGGCGGCCAGCGCCAGGGCATGGCTCTTCTGGGCGGCAGAGAGGTGGTGATCACGCACGATGCGCTGACAGGTTTCGGTGAAAGACATGGGGGAGCTCCTTGGCGGATGGTCCCTAAATCCTCACACTTGCGAGGTGTTTTTTGAAGTGACATTCACAACATGGCGGATATCCATAAAAGACATCCACCATGCGGGATCACGGCTCAGCCGAGCCAGGGCAGCAGCGCTGCCAGTCCCCCCTGCCAGCGCAGCAGGAAGAAGCCCCCCATGCCCACCACAACCACCAGCAGGGTCGGCAGCCGCAACAGGGTCAGCGCCGTCACCAGCAGGGTGGCGGCCAGGTAGCCCGGATCCCACGTCAGTCCATTGCCCGGCTCATAGCTGAAGACGATGGGCAGCCAGATGGCGGTCAACACCGACTGGGCCGAGAAGCTGAGGAAGGCCCCCATTTCGGCGCCCGGCTGATAGCGGGTCAGCCGCGAGAAGAAGGCGAAGCGGTTGAAGAAGGTAATCAGGGCCAGCAGGCCTATCATCAGCCAGCTCATGGTCACCTCCTCATCCGGTGCAGCACGTAGCCCACCAGCATGCCGGCCAGCGCCGATATGATGATATGGATCTCCGCCAGCAGTGGCTTGGTGAGCAGCGCAGTGCCGCCGCTCACCAGGGTCGCCGCCACCATGGGCAGGTTCTTCATGGCAGGAATGGTCATGGCGATGAAGGTGGCGGCGATGGCGAAGTCCAGCCCCATCTTGTCCAGCCCGTCTATGTACTGACCGGCGGCGATACCGAGCAGGGTCGCCAGATTCCAGAACAGGTAGAAGACGAAGCCCGCGATCAGCGCGTAGGCAGGATTGAAGCTGCCGCTGCGTTCCCGATCCTTGAGCGCCACAGCGAACATCTCGTCGGTCAGGAAAAACGCCAGGCTGGCACGCCAGCGCAGGGCGAGCGGCAGCACATCGCGGCGAAAGGTGAAGCCATAAAGCAGGTGCTGGGAGGTGATGACGAAGGTGGAACCCATGATGGGCAGCAGGGGCGTGCCCGCCCCGAACAGGGTGGTGGCCGAGAGCTGGGCGGCGCCGGCATAGACCAGCAGCGACATCAGCTGGGCCTGCAACGGGCTCAAGCCCACCTGCAGCGCCAGGGCGCCACACAGGATCCCCCAGGGAATGACGGAGATGGAGAGCGGCAGAATGTCGATGGAGGCGCGCCACCAGAGTGCGCGGGTACTCTCGGCCCCGACGGGTTGGGAGCTTGTTGCTGACGGCATGGGATCATCCTTGTTGCATCCACGGCGAGCCGGAAAAACTAGCACAGCATGGGGACAGATACCAAGAGGTGCAGCGGGCAAAGAGAGGATAAGGAGACAGAACAGGGGAAGCCGCAAAGCAGCGCGCCACCCCTATGGTGGCGCGCGAGAAACAATCAGGGCTGAATGACGATGGGGGTGCCAGGTTCGATGGCGTTCCACACTTCGTCCAGATCCTTGTTGAGCATGGCGATGCAGCCATTGGTCCAGTTGGACGGCTGCAAGCGGGTGTTGCCTATGCTGTTGCGCTGACCATGGATCATGATCATGCCACCCGGTCGCACACCCAGCTCGTTGGCCGTCTTGATGTCGTCCAGGTTCGGGTAGTTGATGTGGATGGCCTTGTAATAGTTGGAGTTGGTCTTCTTGTAGTCGAGGATGTAGCGCCCTTCCGGCGTACGCTGATCCCCTTCCCGCTGCTTGTGACCCTTGGGGGCCGGCCCCAGGGCGATCCAGTAGCGTTTGACCTCCTTGCCATCCTTCATCAGGGTCAGGCTATAGGAAGACTTCTTCACCACTATCATGTCGGCAGACAAGGTGGCAAAACTCAGTGCGGGCCACAGCCCCAGCAAACACAGTAATACGGCTCTCATTCCATCCCTCGACAAGCCTCTGGTAAGGGCTTTTCTTGTTACCAAATCATCTGAACTGCACCGCCCCGAGTGGCGGGCGAGCGCCATCATATTGGATCGCCATCAATACTCAATATATCCAGAGAAACATATCCCGCGCCATCTTTTATAGATTGTTACAATTAACCGCCAAAACAACGGGATACCCCCCCTATCTCGGGATAGTCCCCCGCAGGGGATTGGGGGAAGATAAGGCGCTTTTCACCTCTCAGGAACCTCCACGATGCGATACCGACTCTCCTTGCTGATCCTGCTGATCTGCGCCCCCCTGCAGGCCGCCGAGCCGCGCTGGTTGCGCGAGCCTGCACTCTCCCCCGATGGCAAGCAGCTTGCGTTCACCTGGCAGGGTCGCATCTACCTGAGCGCGGGGGACGGTGGCCTCGCCACGCCGCTCACCGGCAGCGACTACCTGAGCCAGCGCCCGCTCTGGTCACCGGACGGCAAGCAGATTGCCTTCGCCGCCAACCTCTATGGCAACGAAGACGTGTTCGTGGTGCCGAGCGAGGGGGGCGACATGGTGCGGCTGACCCGGGATTCGCGCCCCGATCTGCCGCAGGCCTTCAGCGCCGATGGCAAACAGCTGCTGCTGAGCAGCCAGCGCCTGACCAATCCGGAGGTGGATCACTTCGTGGCAGAAGGGCTGCAGGCCAGCGCCCTCTATTGGACCCCCATAGATGGCGGCGCCCTGACTCCGGCTCAGCCCCTGCCTGCGACCCTGGCCCGCCCCCATGGCAGCCAGCTGGCTTATCAGATGCCAGGCATGGATCAGCCGTTTCGCAAGCACCAGCGCTCGTTTGCCGTCTCCCGCCTCTGGCTGTTCGATGGCAAACAACATCGCCAGCTGACCGAAGACAGGGTCGCCGCCAGCGATCCCGTCTGGGATGACAAGGGCGAGGCGCTCTATTACCTGAGCGAGCGCAGCGGCGATTTCAACGTCTGGCAACGGGATCTGGCCAGCGGTCAGGATCGCCAGCTCACCCACTATCAGGGGCATCCGGTGCGTGGACTCAGCGCCTCCCGCCACGGCGATCTGGTCTGGTCCTGGCAGGGTGAACTCTACCGGCTCGATGCCGGCAGCGAGACGCCGCGCAAGCTGACGATCCGGCCGCTCTCGGCCCAGGCTCCCGACGAGCAGAGCGATACCCCCGTCGTCATCGACGAGGCCCTCGCCCGCCAGGATGGAGAAGAGGTGATCCTGGCGAGTCAGGGGGATCTGTTTGCGATCGATACCCGCCGTGAGCGGGTGCGCCAGCTCACCCGCCACCCCAGCGAGCAGTCATCACCGCGCTACGTGGACAAGGAACAGGGACTCATTTATCTCTCCGAGCAGGATGGTCCGGCCGCCCTCTACCACCTGAAGAAGGCGCAACCCGGCCAGCTGTTCAGCGAACCCGGCCCCCTCATCGAAGAGAAGCTGCTGGCCATGCCGGGCGTTGCCATCAGCAAGCCGACCCTCTCCCCCGACGGCAAGCTGCTCGCCTTCGTGGTTGACGGTCAGGCCGTGCACCTGCTGGATCTGGCCAGCGGCAAGCAGCGACCGCTGGTCGCCGCCGAGTTCAACCCTTCCCGCCACGAGGTGGAGCTCGCCTTCGCCCCCGACTCCCGCCATCTGGCGCTGACCATACAGCCCGACTCGGCCCAGCAGGAGATCGCCGTCATTGACACCCGTGACGCCAAGGCCAGGCCGGTCAACGTCAGCCTCAACGGCTATCTGGATGGCAGCCCGGCCTGGAGTCAGGATGGCGGCATCCTCTACTGGCAATCCGCCAAGTATGGCAAGCTCGGCGCCGACGGCGAGCCGCTGGATGGCAGCCTGCTCGGCCTCTACAGCAGCCGCGCCGCCAAGAGCGACTTCCTCGCCGAACAGGCGCCTCCCAAGGCGGGCTACGGCTTCGAGAGCGACCGGCTTGCACACAGGGAGGCGCTGCAACTGCAACCACGCGGCCCCGTCCTCGCCAGCCGCATCGTCGATGATCACCTGATCTATCTGGTGGAAGAGACGGATGCCAATGGCGAGAGCGAGATCAAGGGCTACGCCCAGGAGTTGCGCAAGGGGGAGACCAAGCTGCTGTTCGCTGAACAGCCTGGCCCGGCGCTGGCCAGCCTCAATGACGACGCCAGCCTCGCCACTTTGGTGCGGGAGGGGGAAGTGACCCTGATCGACATGGCCTCCGGCGAGGCGACCCCTCACCCCGTCGCCCTGTTGCAGAACGGGCGCTGGCAGGCTCGGATGACCGCCGCTTATGACCAGCTGGCCAGGCTCACCCGGGACGAGTTCTACCGGACCGACATGAACGGAGTGGACTGGGATGGCTATGTGGCCGCCTATCGCCGCCAGCTGCCCGGCATCAGCAATGGTCGGGACTTTGGCAACCTGCTGGCGGAGCTGGCCGGCGAGCTGAACGTCTCCCACACCTGGGGCGATGGCCCGGCGCCCTTCCCCCGGCTGCCCGATGATACCGCCAGCCTCGGCGGCTACTGGCGCGAGAGCAAGGACAGTGTCGAACTGGCGGCCCTGCTGGCCGGCGGCCCGCTGGATCAGGAGACGGATCTGGTGCCGGGTGCCCGCCTGCTGGCCATCAACGGCGCAGAGCTGCACAGCCTGAACGAGCTGGATGCCCTGCTCAATCACCAGGCCGGCCAGCGACTGGCCCTCACCCTGCTGCCCAAGGGAAGCAAGGATCCGGTGCAGCTCGATGTCACCGCCATGGACTTGCCGCAGGAGTACCGTCTGCAACTGGATGGCTGGGTCGCCAAGCGCCGCGCCCAGGTGGCACAACAGAGTCAGGGTCAGGTCGGCTACGTCTATCTGCCTGAGATGAGCAGCGCCGTCTATGAGGAGATGGTTGCCGATGCCCTCGGCCGTCAGCGCAATCGCGAGGCATTGATAGTGGACGTGCGCTTCAACAAGGGGGGCTACCTGGCCAATACCCTGGTGGAGTTTCTGACCGGCAACGGCAGCGCCAAGGGGATGGCCCGCAGCTGGCCACGGCTCGGCAAGGGGGAGACGGACGCCGCCACCCGCCAGTGGACCAAGCCCTCCGTGGTGCTGGTCAACGCGGGCAGCTACTCGGAAGGCTCGGCCTTCCCCCAGTACTACCGAACCCTCAAAGTGGGCCCCATCGTCGGCGAACCAGTGCCGGGCACGGGCACCATGGTCTATGCCCACGAATCCAGACTGATCCCGGGACTCGCCTACGGCATTCCGACCCTGGGGCTGCGCAACCCGGATGACAGCTTCTACGAAAATCAGGAGCTGATCCCGGACGTGCAGGTATCACTCACCCCGACCGACATGGTTGGCGGGCGCGACCCCCAGCTGGAGGCCGCAGTACAGGCCGCCCTCGCCCAGTTGCCGGCAAAAGCGAAATAATGTCAGCGGGGTAACGAAACAAAAAATGGGGGCCACAAGGCCCCCATTTTCATTCCCGTTTGCGCAATGCCCGCCTGTGCATCAGGCAATAGCGCAGCCGATGGTAGTGAGCCCAGGAGTGGATCAGCAGGGCCAGGAACAGCTGCCCCGCACTCTTCGCATCCAGCGATGCCGATAACGCTCTCGCCTTCCTCGCTGTCCAGATAGTTGAGCACCGGCAGCCAGCCAATCCAGGTTACCTGGCAGGAGGATTACGGCCAAGAGCGCCCCAGGCGGCCAGGGTTAACAATCAGGAAAGTGCAAACGTGCTGGCTCAATCAAACAAAACAGTTACCGGCAATCCCTCGACCTGCAAATTGGGGGGCAGCTTTTCATCCAGTGACAAGGCAACCTTGAGCGTTGCCTTTTCCCCTTCAAACGGAGCAGCCAGTTGTGCAGGCAACTTGTCAGCCAGCTCCACCGGTCTGGCCACCCTGGCCGACAGACGTTCCCCGCTTGGCAATTTAACGATGGCCTTGTGGCCGGTCGCCATTGAGGACAAATACTTGGGCAGCACATAGGCAATAACCAAGGGATCCTCACGTTTGGAAATCAAGGCAAGCGGCGTCCCTGAAAAGACCCAGTCCCCCTCTTGCACCAGAACGTCAGACACCTTTCCCCTGGCTGGGGCCAAGGGCTGTTGCTGTCTGGAGATGGCTTCCATTTCCGTCAGCTCCTGTTCCAGCTGGTGACGCGCACTGGCCAGGGGCCCCGTCAGGTGATCCTCCCGGATCTGCAACTCCTGCTGGGTCTTTTCGGCCTTGGCCTTCTGCAGCGCAATGCGGGACTGAGTCCAGCTCAGCAGGGCACTGGCATACTCGGCACTGGATACCAGCTTTTCCTTCTTGTAACCCGCATACTCCTTGTAGATGCTCTCCTGCTCACGGGTACCCCGGTCAGCGATGCCGATCTGCTCGTCCAGATTGTGCAATATCTCCTGTTCTGAGCTCCCCTTGTCCAACTCGATTGCTTTCAGGCGCGCCTTGCGCCCTTCAATATTGGCCTTGAGTGTCGGGGACTCGAACCGCATCAGGGCATCCCCTTGCGACACGGATTGCCCGGGAGACATATAGATGCTTCGAATAAAACCATCGCCGTTGGCCACTACCAGCTGGGGTTCAGTGGTGATGATGGCGGGCGCCTGAGTCAGCCACCACTCTCGCCCCAGATACCAGAGCAGAATGATGACGGGACTGAATGCCAACAGCAGGATCAGATACCAGCGCGCCCGAAACGCGATACGCTTGGCGGGAGCATACAGAACGCGGATCCCCTCATCCGAGGTGGCATCTTGTTTTTTGGGGGGATTGAATGTCACTTTCATCAGAATTTGTTTCCTCGTTTTAATACCCACCACGGCGCCATGCTGCTCTCTTCATGGCCACGCCGGAATATTTCATTAAGCAACGCCACGGCACACCATAGACGCATCAACAGGGTATAAACCGGGTACAGGATCAACCATGGAAATAGCCGCATATCCGCCCTGGGTCGCTCAGAGATTGCGAGCAGAAATACCAGAAAATTGACCAGCGTAAGAAACAGGTACACCAGATAGAGACAGAACATCAGGGCAGTTACAAACTGACCTGGATAACTGAACACCAGCCACCAGCTGTAACCCATGACCAGCAGCGGCAACACCACGTTTTGTGCCACCCCGTAGACCAGAGTGAACAGGAAAGTCTTCCATCCCAAGATGCGGGGGGTCAGCGACAACTTGTGCTTGCGCAGATAGAGAAAAAGCAGATCACCATCCCAGCGCAGGCGCTGGTTTGCCAGGGTGACCAGATCTGCCGGGGCATCCGTGTGGCCAATGGCCTTGGGGGCAAACCCTATCTTCAGCTTGGGATGACGCTTGAGGTAGTGCTTGATCCGCACGGTTAGATCCAGATCTTCAGCCGTGTGAGTATCCCACCCCCCAATCTGGCGCAGAAAGTCGCGGCGAAATGCCCCGAATGCCCCCGAGATATTGTTGATAAGATTCCACTCGCTCAGGCCCGTCTTGCCGCCCTGCATGGAAATCATGTACTCAATCCCCTGCATTCTGGTCAACAGCCCATCCCGCAAGTTACGTACCCTTAGTGCACCACCGACGGCTGGCACATCGGGATCGTCAAAACAGGCAACAATTTCGTCAATCATGTTGTTGTCAAAGGAGGTATCGCCATCGGCATTCATCACGATTTCACCGGTTGCAGCCGACAAACCCGCGTTGAGGGTTGATACCCGTCCACCACGTTGCCATTTGGGCAGCAGCACCAGCGTTCTTGTCTCGCATCCCTCAAACTCGCTAACGCAGTTCAACGCCGCCTGATAGGTATGAGCATTGGCCTTGGCACCATCAATGACTGCAATGATCTCCATATGGCCGCGATACAGTTGTTCCTTGAGAGTCAGGATGGTGGAGCGAATCGCCTCTCCTTCGCCATAACAGGTAATGATGCAGGAGACTTTGGGACAGCGTCGTGATAACGGCAGAGTGGAGGCTTGGGGCATCTGACGGGCGTACCACTTGAGAATCCCGGTCAATGTCAGCGCCATCAGCGGCACTTCCATCAGCAAAAGCATGGGCAACAGCAGCAGGATCATCCTGGGAGAAAACTGCAGGCTCCCCAGTATCTCAACCAGGATGTAATGGACCGTACTCATCCAGTCGCCCATGCTAGATACCCTCGTCCAGCCAGCGGCTCAGCCACAAGCTTGTATCATCACCCAAGGTCGTGGGCAAAGGCTGTACTTTCACATCCAGCGCCAGAGAGTCCAGCCCCTCGACATGGTTCAGTGCCTGGATCCGCCCCTGCAAAATATTCCAGTCATCCACATCCGTATATGGCAGCAGCAAGAGCAGCAGGTCATCGGCATATTGGCAAACGACATCGGTATCGCGAAACAACGCCTGCAAACGGGTGAGCAAGGCCGCCAGCCGTTGCTGGGTTTTCAGTAATCCCAGCTCGGCACGAAGCTCGGCAAGGCGTTCAACCCGAATCGCCAGCAAGGTATGACTGCCGCCATGACGTTGCAGCAGGCTGTTATTCCATTGCAGTAACCAGGGGAAGTGATCCATGGCCATCGCAGCCCCCCAGGTCAGGGGAAGATGCAATTGCTGGGTGCCCTCACGGGCAATATGGCGCGCCAGCTTGCCAATACGGTATTCATAGATGGGAGCAACCACCAGATCATCTGGCTTGTGAGAGTGACCACACTCGTGACAACGCGCCTGGACGGCCGCCTCCATAAAACGGGCATGACAGGAGAGGCAGCGATACTTCTCCAGTGGCCGGTCATAATCCACCCCGATGTGGCGCAAGGTAGTCACACATTTGGGACAGCGCAACATGCCCTGCTGCATGAAAGCGTCCTGATCGTCCACATGCCCACAGGTAAAACAGTGCACGGCCGGTTTGGCCTGAATGGCGATATGAAAACATTCCGGACATACATCCACGAAATTGAGATGGGCGGAGTGACAGCTGTTACACAGCCGTACGCGATCCACCAGTTGTTCGCTCTGTAACAGACGTTCGGAAACCAGTTGAGGCAAGGAGTCGGCAGCATCGTTGCCCAGCAAACAGTCGAGCAGCGGATAGCTGTAGCCCTGACGACAACCCGCTTGCCAGCGAGGCAACAAACGGAAGTGACTGCGAGGCCAGCTATACCAAGCCAGTTTTTCCATTTCATCTGGATGCTCGCGCGGTGTCAGCAGTGCCAGGCGCTCCAGCATGTCGGGTACCCGCTCATCAAGCTGGGACAAGAGGCCATCCGCCAGCATGGGAGAAAGAGGGCTCTTCTCCACGCAAAAAACAGGGTACAGATAACGCAATGGATCACGGCGAACCGACTGCAAAACCCGGTCTTGCTCCTCGGCGGGCAAATTGAGCAATAACACAGGTTGCTGTTCTGATTTCCACTGGGACCAATCAGCAAGCGCCAGGGTGGCACGTTCTACATTGCCTCCCAGTAGGGCGATCGGGCAAGGTGTTTCGTTGGTGCTCATCATCAGAAAATGGCCTCTTTCCACTGACTGAAAAATAGGGCTAAGCCCGATAAAAATACCGGTGTCTCAATATCAACTATGGCAGAACAGGAGACTCGTGGATGCGCATCGCCCGGCAGTAAACGATACCAACGGCATAGTCGACTCAATCCGCAGGAGTCATGGATATGGCAAGCATAAGAGAAGGACGGTCAAGAGCCGGCGCCATAGTTTCCATGTGCGGCTAGCCATCTCGGGGGAGGGAGATCTGTAGCTTTCCGAACCTGATTCGCATCGGGAGTGGCAAGGTGGCCAATGCTGCCGAAGGATATTAATTAGTCAGTCGCATCCTCGCATCCGCTGACGGAGTGACCACGGCGATGATGGCATCACCGGATAAACCCAGAAACAATAATATATTGATTAATTAGCCCTTTCTTAGCCATTGCAGCACCAATGCACGCCGAATTTTAAATGTAACCAGATATTGCTGCACCCCTGGCAATGTACAGCCAGGGGCGCGGCTCATATCAGGCTGACAGCGTCTCGACCGGCTGACGGGCCAGCGCCAGCTGATATCTGTGCTCGGCCAGCTCCAGCTCGCGGCGCGCCTCTTCTACCTTGCCTTCGGCGCCCTTCACCGCCGCCGTCAGCTGGTTGTAGCGATCCCAGCTGCCGTTGTACTCGGCTACCTCAGCGTTAAAGTGCTGGCTGATCTCGTTGTACTGGCGGACCAGTGCATTGCTCTCGTCGCGCAACTGGTTGATCCGGGTCATCAGCCCTGCCTGAATGGTGCGGATCCGCTGATACTCGGCAGGACTGTAGCTGCCGCTGTAACTGTTGTACTGCTGCACCAGCCGGTTGCTCTCCCGAATAGCCAGGTTGTTGCGTTGATTGAGGGAGGTCTGCTCGCGCCGGTAGCGATCGAAATTGGCCAGCAGCACCTGCTGCCGATCCTGCAGCGCGGTACTGGCTGTCACTTGCTGGCTATAGTGGGTCTGGGCCGCCGCCAGATCCTGACGACGCGCCTCAAGCGAGCGTTCCAGCTCCCCCAGATCCGGCATCGCCTCCGTCACCATGGTGGGATAGAAGCTGGCTATCTGGGGCGTGGTGACCCGCAACGCCCGCACCGCATCAGCCCCATTGGCCTGATCCCGATGATCCACGCCGCAGGGCTGCCCCTTGCAAACCAGAGCCGGGCTGGAGAACTTGTACTCGTGGCTGTAAACCCCGAAGCTGGAGGGATAGGCCATCACGGTGGCGAAGGAGCCCTGCACCCCGTGTCCCAGTGCATAGTGGTAGGTGCCGCCCGTACCATCCTGCAGTCGGGAGTGGTTGAGCCCCATGTTGTGGCCCAGCTCGTGCGCCAGCACCACGTCGCCGCAACCGGTGGCGGTGACATGGCTGAACATGTTGCCGGCTTCCTTGGACACATCCCCGTCGGCATACGCCTTGCGACCATCGGCATAGGTGGCTGAACCACCCACCCAGGCCAACCCGCAACTGCCGTGGTCACCGGTGTTGGGCCGCATCAGTACCACCATGTCGGCGCCATAGCGGGTACGCAGGGTCGGCACCTCCTTGAAGACCGGCACACGCTGCTTGGTCACATCCTTGAGTGCCTTGTCATCCGTGCCGCCATCCGGATAGTTCACCTGCTGACTGTGCACGGCACGCACCGTCAGATCCAGACCGCTGGCGGCATAGATCTGGTTGGTGACATTGATCATGTGCTGGATCCGGGTCTGGGCATCCCCCTGATAACGGGCAGCCAGCCCAGGGCTGTGCAGCACCATCAGATCGATGGTTTCCGCCAGCACGGGCGTGGCGCCGAGCAGGCCCGCGATCATGATCCCCAAGGTCGTTTTCTGCATGTGATTTTCCTTCTTCTGTTGTTATTGATGTGTCGGGATCAGGGCGTCACTGCCGCCATGGCCCCGATCCAGTGGCGGGTTCTTGTAAACCCAGCCCTTGCCCCCCAAGGTCTCGACGGAGTAACTGCCTTGCGGCGTGCCGATGAACCCGAAGGTGGCTTGCTTGCCGACGGTGAAATTGACCGGATAGCTGTCACCGTCGACCCGTATTTCGCCCTGCCAGTTGCGTTCCCCGCCCCGCTGCAGCGCCACCTTGGTCACCCTGGCCTCCAGCGTGCTGCCATCCGGCAGCGGCAGGGTCACCCTGTCGCCGACCTGAGCCTGTCCCAGCTCGCCGCCCTGCAGGGCGATGGGCTGGGGCTGTTCGACCCCCTCGCCGGGCTCCGCCAGCGGAAAGTCGGCATCCACCTCGACCGCCTGCCAGGGAGCATCCAGCTGCTGGCTGCCATCCTCACGCAGCCGGCCAGGCTTGGCGGCCGCCGCTACCGGCGCCGGCTTGAGATCGGGAACCGGCATCACGGCAAGCTGCGCCGGTTCTACCAGCACGGGGAAGTCCACCAACGGCTCGCCACTGTGGCCAGCCTCCAGATCCGGCGCCGCCGGCTGCGGCCACAGACACCAGCTGATCACCCCGGCCAGCAGGGCGCACAGCCCCAGCCCCACACTCCATTTCGTCACCTTCATACTGATACTCCAGTCAAAAACAATCCTTATAAAACAATGTATTAAGCTCAAAGTGAGCGGGCATGCTAGAAACTGGCGGCAAGGCTGACACCCCCCTATATGGGGCGTCTTAAAAATGGGTAGCGGCAGATCTCGCCCCCTGTGTGGGTCGATGACGCCAGTGCTGGCGGGGGCTGAGGAGGGGTTCGAATGATGCTTTTTAGTCGAAGCGGAACGATTGAAAAAACGGCAGGCATGATGCCGTTCACCCCATATGGGTTAAGCAGATTTGGCTGTACCGGGGGGCGGGCAACGGCGTACCCTGATGGCATCAATCAGGTCAAGGATGTTGAATGAAGGCTTTACAGACAAAGGCGCCAGCACTGGGCTGGCTGCTGATTTCACTGCTGGCGGCGCCGCTGGCCGCCGCCCCCCTGACCCTGCAGGGTGAGACGCAAAGTTACCTCATAGATCCCGACACCCTGGCCATTTCGATCAACAAGATCCCGGTCAGCGCCGGCCAGCCCGCCCGCCAGGTCGATCAGTTGCAACAAGGCGAGCAGCAGGCCAGCTGGCACTGGCCCGCCCAGGACGCCAGGGTGGAGGTCAAGCTGGACGGCAATGACTTGCTGCTGACACTGGTCAGCGACAGTCCACGTCAGCTGGCCTGGTACAGCCTGCCGAAAAACCAGACCCACCTGTCGCTGGCCTTTGGCGAGGGCAGCCGCTTCTCGGTACGCGATAGTGACTGGCTCGGCTATGTCGGCGACGAGCTGGCCGAGCTCAACACCCACTACGACCTCAAACTGCCGCTCTGGAGCCAGGATGCGGGCAAGCAGACCTACAGCTGGATCCTGCAGACCCCCTATGACAACCAGCTCAGTTTCACCCGCAAGGGGGGACGTCTGCAGCTGAGCGCCCGCCATGAATTCAGTAGCTTCAACCAGCAGGCCCCCATGGTGGTGCGCCTGAGCGTGGGGGATGACTGGCTGGCCGGCGCCCGCCGCTACCGGGAGTGGCTGCAGGGCGAAGGAGCCTGGCAGTCCCTGGCCGACAAGTTTGCCCGCATTCCGGCCGGTCGGCGGCTGATCGGCGCCAGCCATGTCTATCTGTGGGGCGATACCCTGCTCGATCGGCAGGATGTGACCGATTGGCCCGCTCTGCAGGCCAAACTCCGGCAAAAGCCGGAGTGGCTGCAAGACTTTCACGCCGATGAGCGGGAAGCGCTGGCCGTCAAGGCGCCCGAACCCAGGCAGCAGACGCTGATCATAGCCGGCCTCAACCGGCTGATTGCCAGTCAGTTGCCCCTGCCCGCCCAGCAGGGTCCCCTGGTCCAGAGCAAGGTGCTGGCCCTGCGCCAGCAGTGGGTCAAGAGCCAGTTCGGCGAGCAGCTGGTGGCACAGAAGCGTTGGGGCCAGGGGCTGTCGCTGCCGGTGGTCGAGGCGCTGCAACAGGCGGGGCTGCGCAAGCTCTGGCTCGGCACACCGCAATGGACGGCCGCCCTGCAGCAGGGTTATGCCCTCACCGCCGCCCAGCGTCAGGGCTATCTGGTGGGCAGCTATGACTCCTACGATACCGCCATCCCGCCCGGCAGCAACGACAGCTGGCTCACCGCCCAGCTGCCGATCGAGATCGGCAAGCGCTGCGCCATCGTCGAGGCCAATGGCAAACCCAAGCCGGGCTTCGGCGGCGAGGGGGTCTACCTCAACCCGGGCTGCACCCTGCCGTTTGCCAAGAGCCGCATGAGCGAGCTGGCCAAAGCCAGCGGCATCAACAGCCTGTTCCTCGACGTGGACGGCACCGCCATGGCCTCCAACGATTACAACCCAGCCCACCAGCAGGGCAGCCAGGCCATGATCGCCGACCGCAACGCCCGCATGAGCTGGGTAGGGGAGCGGCTCGGACTGGTGCTGGGCTCGGAGGATGGCAACGCCCTCACCAGCAAGCCGCTGCTGTTTGCCCACGGCATCCAGAGCTGGGGCTTCGGCTGGGAGGATGCCGCCATGCGCACGCAGGCCAAGTCCCCCTACTACCTCGGCAAGTGGTGGCCGGACGAGGCGCCGCAGGTCTTCTTCCAGCCCGCCCGACTCAAGCCGCGCTACCTGAAAACCGTGTTCAACCCGGCGGACAGGCTGCCCCTCTATCAGGCCGTGTTCCACGACTCCGTGCTCAACAGCCACCACTGGCTGCTGGACAACCTGAAATTCCCGGGCATCAAGGAGGAGCGCGCCCTGCTCGGCCTGCTCTACAACACGCCGCCGCTGGTCAACCTGAGCCGCAGCACGCTGGACAGTCGCCTGCCGGATCTGGTGAAGCTCAACAGCCAGTTTGCCCCGCTGCACGAAGCGCTGTGGGACAAGGCGCTGGTGGGTTTTCGCTGGCGGGACGGGGTGGGCCGGGTGCAGGAGACCCGCTTCTCCGACGGCAGCCGGCTGGTGGCGAACTTCAGCCACAGCACCATGATGATCGATGGCCACAAGCTGCCGGGCAGGCAGCTGCTGGTCGCCCTCAAGGGCAAGCCGGTGAGCCTGCTGAAGATGTGACGAAGCCACTCGTCATATGTCATATAAAAAAGAGCCCTGCCAATTGGCAGGGCTCTTTTGCAGGCGGGGTTTTCTAACCCAGGGTAGCGGGCTCGACTTCGCCATGGCGCCGGATCCAGGCCTCGAAGTCGGCCAGCATGGCCGCCTCCGACTGGCTGTTGTCGGCGACCAGCAGATCCCCGTGCACCACCCGGATGCGGGCATTGAGCGGCGTACCCTCGCCTGCCGGCGGCCGCTGCTGCGCCGCCGTCATGCAGGCTTCGGCCTGCTGCCACGCCTCGGCCACGCTCTGGTTGCATGCCCGTGCCAGCGGCGCGGCACTGAAGCCCTCGCCGGTGAGGCTCTGCAGCGTCTGGTCGTGGGTCATGCCGTTGCCCGGTCCCCAGTAGTGGGCGGCCAGATCCGGCCCGATGCGCGGGTTGTCGGTGAGGTAGCCGTCGCGCCTGAGGAAGTAGGCGCGGGTCTGCTCCACCGCCATCAGCGCCAGCAGATAGCCGTGGTAGGCGCAGGCCGATTCCTGATTCAGGAGGTGCGGAATGGCCAGCAGCGGACGCGGGCTCTCCACCCCCAGGATCTTGCGCTCCCACTGGCGGGCCAGCGCCAGCACGGCGGCCGGGGTGCGATCCCCGTCGGCCATGGCGTAGAGATCACGCTCGAAGTAGGCCACCAGCGCTATCTGACGTTCGTTGAAGGCACGAAACGGCTGGCGCGCCTCTATCATGGCCTTGATGAGCGCATCGGGGATCGCCTCCCCCGCAGCGTTTCTGGCATAGCGCTTGAGCCAGTCGGCATCGTCCAGCAGGCTGTCGCAGAACATGGACTGGGTCTCGGCATAGGCCATTGAGGTGGGCGGAAACTCCTGGGAGAAGCAGGGGGCGTTGCCGGTCACATTGGCAAAGTGGGCGGCGTGGCCCCCCTCGTGGAACAGGGTGTTGAGGCCGCTCCAGCCGCTGCCCACCTGAGCAGGATCGGCCAGGCTGGTGAAGTTGACCACGGCGGGCACCCACTGGCCCTCCTGCCAGAAGCTGGGCACTGGGCCGTGGCAGAAGCCGTTCTCGTATTTCCCCTCACGGGTCAGCAGATCCAGGGTGAGGGTCGCGTCCCGATACTGGATGCCGAGCCGGCGGAAGCTCTCGACCCAATCCTTCAGCGCCCGTGAAAACGGCACATAGGGATCGAGCTGGCGGGTCACGTCGCCGCTGACGAAGTAACGCAAGTTGTGGGGCTGCAGCGCCGCCTCCCCCTTGGCCGTCTTGAGTTCCGTAAGGCTCTGGTGCACCCGCTGTTCGGTGCGGGCGATGAAGTCATCCAGCACGGCAAACAGCTGCGCCGGGCTCATCTGCTCGTTCTTGCGCACCTTGTAATCGAAATAGTCGCGATAGCCCATGGCGCGGGCGAAGCGGTTGCGAAGCCGAACTATCTCCAGATAGCCGTTGTCGACCACCCACTGCTCCAGGGTATGGAACATGGCGAGCGCACTCTGGCGCACCGCTTCATCGGTGCTGGCGGCCAGTGCCGTACTGGCGGCGGGCAGGCTGCCGGCCACCTGGCGCCCCTGCTCGTCCAGCAGGGTCAACTTCAGCCCCCGCCGGCGGGCGAACAGCGCCGCTTCGGCCGCCACCAGCTCGTCCATCAGGGCGGCGGCGGCCGGATCCTCGATGACGTTGCACTCGAAGAAAGCGATCCAGCCCCCCAAACCCCGCTTGAGTTCTGTCTCCTCGGCCAGAGCCTGCATCTCCCGCAGTACCGGCAGGCGCGCAGGATCGGCGCAGAACGCCTTGTAGGCCTGCTCGGCGGCGGTGAAGCCTGCCTGATCGTCGCTGGTGCCCATGTAGGTGGACCAGAACAGATCCTCCTTGCGCCTGTGTACCTGCAGGTAGTCGGCATTGAGCTGGTTCAAATAATTCCTGGCAATGGAACTCATAAATTCCCTCTTGTTATGGGGCAGACCTCTGGGGTGCCCACTCCTTTTTGGTGAAATGCCAACTTATTCACATTTCCTGCAAATAGAACGGCAAATGGTGCGCCGGGATGCGCACGACCACGCTACCAAAAGCGAGGGTTTCTGTCTGCTGGCTATACTGGTTGTCAAAACGCTCAATTAGCGTTCAGTAACCTCAAACCATTGAAAGTTAATTGAAAGTTAATTAAATGTTAATAATGAAATAATCAGGGCCATCGTCATGACTGGCCGCAACCAGACCCGCACGGGAAAGAAGGAAGAGATTATGTTCAAGCTCGGTGATATCGCCGTGAGCCGCAAATTGATGTTGCTGCTCTCACTGGCGCTGGTCGGCTTCATTGCACTGCTGCTCATCTCGGCCAGTGCCCTGAATCGCAATCTGATGAGTGAGCGGGAGGCACGGCTGCAGGCGGTGCTGGATCTCGCCATGAGCCGGATCCAGGCCCTCGCCACCACCCTGCCCGCCGCCCAGGCCCAGGCCGAAGCCAAGGCCATGCTCAACAGCATGCGCTTCGATGGCGACAACTATCTGTTCGTGATCGATGAGACCCGCCACGTGGTGGTGCACCCCACCAAACCTGAACTGGTCGGCCAGCAGATGGGGGAGAGCGGCACGGCAACCGCCGGAGCCCACTGGCAACACATGGTGGACCTCGGCAAGGGGGGGCGGCATGGCCGGCTGGAATATCAATGGATTACCCCTACGGGTGAGGCGGCCCAGAAGATGTCGCTGGTGGCGGGCTACCAGCCCTGGGGCTGGATCCTGGGATCCGGGGTGCTGCTGCAGGACATCGAGGCCACCATCTGGTCCCAGTACCAGCTGATGGGGGGCGCCACCCTGCTGGTGATCCTGCTGATGGGGCTGCTGGGGTTTGCCATCAGCCGCTCCATCGTCAATCCGCTGGCCGAGATCAAGCGCGCCATGCAGCAGGTAGCGGCCGGGGATCTGGTAGTCAGCATACCGATACACGGCAAGGATGAGCTGGGGGTCGTCGCCACCTGCACCAACCAGGGACTCGACGCCATTCGTCGCGCCCTGCTGGAGGCAAGCCAGGGTGCCCGCAACGTGGCGGATGCCGCCCTGCGCATCGCCGCCTCCGCCGAGCAGACCAACCAGGCGGTCAACAGCCAGCGGGATCAGCTGGCCCAGCTCGCCACCGCCATGAACGAGATGAGCGCGACCATCTCGGATGTGGCGGGCCACGCGGAAAATACCGCCCGTGATACCCAGGATGCTACCAACGAGGCCGGGCTTGGCAACCGGGACGTGCATGCCAGCGTGCATGGCATCCAGGCGTTGGCCACCGAGGTGGAGCAGGCCACACTGCAGGTCAATCAGCTCAAGGAGGGGGTGATGCAGATAAGCGAGGTGACCGCCGTCATCAGCGCCATCTCGGAGCAGACCAATCTGCTGGCCCTCAACGCCGCCATCGAGGCGGCACGCGCCGGCGAGCAGGGACGCGGGTTTGCGGTGGTGGCCGACGAGGTGCGTCAACTGGCCAGCCGCACCCGCCAGTCCACCGAGGAGATCCAGAGCACCATAGCCCAGCTGCAGCAACGGGCGGTGACCGCCGCCAGCGCCATGGACGCCAGCCGCAAGCTGGCGGAGAGCAGCGTCAGCCAGTCGGAGAAGGCGGGGCAGGATCTCTCTCTCATCGTCAACCATATCCAGCACGTCAGCGACATGGCGACCCAGATAGCCACCGCCGCCGAGCAGCAGAGCATGGTGGCCGAGGACATGAACCGCAACGTCAGCGGCATCAACGATTCGGCGCTGGAGATGTCCCAGTCCGCCTCGCAACTGGCTCAGGAGAGCGAGTTGCTGGCCGGCCTCTCCCGCAGCCTGGACGAGCGACTGGCGGTGTTCAAACTCGGCAATGCCATCGACCAGCAACTGGAACAGCGGTTGGCACCGCTGCATCAGCAGGCACGTCAGGCCGAACGTCCCCGCGCTCGCCACTGATCCGTCCTGCCCTGTCGCAGGCAATCCCCTGCCAGTCCGGCTGACAGGGGATTTTTTCATTGATAAAAAATGCCTTACTTTTGCATCTTATCGACATAATTGTCGGCACTCCGTACAGCAAGATTATTAAATATACATTTAAAAACATTACGTTAAGTGTTTTCTCTACTCCGATGAGGCCAAGCTGCAAACATTTATACTTAATTATTCAAGAAAAAATAGTCATGATACTGTCGTCGCCAAACGCGACACCATGATCGTTTATATAGTCATTTGGCAAACTGGTTGAAAAGCCAGGACGCAAAGCTTCCGGTCTAAAGACACGTCGTCCAGGATAGCGGGGTTGCCACACGCAAGTGTGTATCGGGGAACGCCCCAGCCAACTGACTGCCCATATCTGTCGAACAGAGGAATGTATGGCAGCAAAAATCCAACTCAATCACCTCGTCGCAGCGCTGGCGCTGCTGACCAGCGGCAGCGTGCTCGCTCACGGCTACATCACCCAGCCGGCCAGCCGCAACTACCAGTGCAACACGGGCGACAATAGCCAGTGTGGTGCGGTGCAATGGGAACCCCAGAGCGTGGAAGGCCCCTCCGGCTTCCCGCAGACCGGCCCCCAGGATGGCCAGATCGCCTCGGCTGGCAGTAGCCGCTGGAGAGAGCTGAACGTCCAGACCAGCGATCGCTGGGCCCGCAAGGAAGTGCAGGCCGGCCCCTTCGCCATCAGCTGGACCTTCACCGCCAACCACGTCACTCGCAACTGGCGTTACTACCTCACCAAACAGGACTGGAATCCGAACCAGCCGCTGACCCGCACCGCCTTCGATCTCACCCCCTTCTGCGTGGTGGATGGCAACATGGTACAACCGCCCAAGCAGGTCACTCATCAGTGCACACTGCCAGAGCGCACCGGTTATCAGCTGATCCTGGGTGTGTGGGAAGTGGGTGACACCAACAACAGCTTCTACAACCTGATCGACGCCAACTTCAAGGGCGGCACCCAGCCACCGCTGAGCTGGAGCCAGGGCGGTACCATCTACCCTTCCACCGATCTGGCGGCCGGTGACAAGGCCAGAACCCTGGTATTCGACGCCAATGGCGTGCGCCCCGATCTGCAGACCGAGCTGACCATCACCACCACGGAGCAGGGTCAGAAGAACAACTGGGCCCATGCCCTGGCCAGCAAGATCAATGCAGAGCAGAGCCAGATCCGCGCCGGTCAGCAGAATGCCGACGGTCAGTTCAACCCCGTCTACGGCCAGAACCCCGTCTATCTCAAGGCAGGCAGCGCGCTGGAGCGGGTCGAAATCCAGCTCGAACAGCTGCAACCGCCGGTGGGCAACGACATCAGCGTGAGCGGTCTGGAGAGCGAGTACCTGCTCGACAACGGCAAACTGACCCTCGACTTCACCGTCACGGCGCAAGGGGATCTCACCGTCACCAACACCCTGTATGACCACGGTGGTGTGGCTAAAGGCCAATCCTCTGCCGACATCAAGGACAGCAGCCAGAGCTTCACCATGCCGCTCACCGGGCTCAGCGCCGGCCACCACCAGCTGGTGATCGAGGCCAAGCCGAAGGCCGGTGGCGAAGCCCTGCAGCAGACGCTGGATCTGATGCTCAAGGATCCGTCCGGTGGTGACTACCAGTTCACCTTCCCGGAAGGACTCAAGTCCTACACGGATGGCACCAGGGTGCTGCAACCCAAGAATGGCAAGATCTACCAGTGCAAGCCCTTCCCCTACCGCGGCTGGTGCAGCCAATGGTCGGCCAGTGCCACCCAGTATGAACCCGGGGTCGGTACCAATTGGCAAGACGCCTGGATTGCGCTGAACTGAGCCAGTTCTAAAAGTTGAAACGCCATAACTAAAACGGGGAGCCACTGGCTCCCCGTTTTAGTTGGTGTCACCAGACTCAGATCTGGAAGTCGAGGGCGGGCTCGCCACCCATGGCGCGGGCCTGAATGTCTGCCAGCGCCAGCTCGGGGTTGCAGAGCTGGATGAACTGCCAGGCGAAGTTGTGCTGGAACTGCCCCTGCTTGAGACCGATCCAGGCGGTGTGGGGCGCAAACAGCCGGCTGCCATCAAGCTGCACCAGCCCCTTGTCGCGCTGGGTGTCGAACGCCATGTCCGCCAGTATGCCGACCCCCATCTCCAGTTCAACATAGGTCTTGATGACGTCGGAATCCTGCGCGGTCAGCAGGATCTGTGGCGCGATGCCCGCCTCGGCAAACGCCTCGTCCACCCGCGCCCGCCCGGTCAGCCCGGCCTGATAGGTGATGATGGGCCAGTGGGCCAGCGCCGCCAGCGTCAGATCCCGCTCGGCGGTGAGCGGATGCTGCTCCGGTACCACAATGTTGTGATGCCAGCGGTAGTAGGGAAACGCCACCACCCCTTCACTCTTGTCGAGCTGCTCGCTGCTGATGCCGATATCCACCTCGCCGGTCTGCACCAGCCGCACTATCTCCTCCGGGCTGCCCTGACGCAGCTCCAGCTGCACCAGCGGGAACTGCTCGCGAAACGCCTTCACTACCCGTGGCAGGGCATAGCGCGCCTGGGTGTGAGTGGTCGCCACCAGCAGCCGGCCCGACTCGCGGTTGGCGAAGGTGCTGGCCAGTTTGCGGATGTTGTTGGCGTCGCTCAGGATGCGCTCGGCGATCACCAGCAGCTCCTTGCCCGGCTCGGTCATGCCAAGCAGCCGCTTGCCATAGCGGATGAACAACTCGATCCCCAGCTCCTCTTCCAACTCGCGAATATGGCGGCTGACCCCGGACTGGGAGGTAAACAGGGCATTGGCGACCTCGGTCAGGTTGTAATCCCGCCGTGCCGCTTCCCGGATAATTCGCAACTGCTGAAAATTCACGTCATCGCCTCCTGCGCTGACTGGCCGGTCGGGGTTTGTCCCGCCGCCGCTTTCTTGTTATCTGCCTGGCCGGACTCCTCATCGAGTCCGGCAACGGCCTGACACCCTTGTATCCCAGGCGGGCTCACACCGCCATCCTATCTGTCCATTTCAAGCGGCGATGGCCGTCAGATCTGGTAGTCCGGATAGAGCTGAGCCTGTTTGGCAACCAGTCGCACCCCTTGCCCCGGCATGAAGGCTTTGGCCGCCTCCTTGCTCAGTTCGGCCTCGAAGTGTGCACCGTTTGTATCCCCATTGCCACGCAGTTCCACCCGAATGCGCGGCCCCATGGGCAGCAGTCGGGTGATGGTGGCGCTGATCCCGCCGGGCGCATCCGCCGGCAGTATCTCCAGCTCGTGGGGGCGCACATAGGCGATGGCGGCGCTGCCCTGAGCCAGCTGATGGGAACTGATGGGACCGCCCAGCAGCTGCTCGCCGATGCCAAAGCCCTGCTCCGCCACCCGGCCGCGAAACAGGTTCACACTGCCGAGGAAGCTGTGCACGAAGGAGCTGGCGGGCTGATCATAGACCTCGGCCGGGGTGCCGATCTGCTCGACCCGGCCGGCGTTCATCAGCACCACCCGATCCGCCACCTCCAGCGCCTCCTCCTGATCGTGAGTCACGAACAGGCTGGTAACGTGCAACTCGTCGTGCAATTCGCGCAGCCAGCGGCGCAGCTCCTTGCGCACCTGGGCATCGAGGGCGCCGAAAGGCTCGTCCAAGAGCAGCACCTTGGGCTGCACCGCCAAGGCGCGAGCCAAGGCAACCCGCTGGCGCTGGCCACCGGAGAGCTGGGTCGGATAACGCTCGGCCACGTGGCTGAGCTGCACCAGATCAAGCAGCTCCTTGACCCGCGCGCGGATGGTCGCCTCGGCCGGACGCTCGCTGCGCGGCTTGACCCGCAGGCCAAACGCCACGTTCTCGAACACCGTCATGTGGCGAAACAGGGCGTAGTGCTGGAATACGAAGCCGACGTTGCGCTCGCGCACGTGCAGATCCGAGGCATCTTCCCCGCGGATGATGACGCTGCCGCTGTCGGCCTGCTCCAGCCCGGCGATGATCCGCAGCAAGGTGGTCTTGCCGCAGCCGGAGGGGCCGAGCAAGGCAACCAGCTCGCCATCGTGAAAGTCGAGGTTGATGTCGGCCAGGGCCGCGTACTGATTGAAATGCTTGTTGAGTTGTTGAACCTGAATGCTCATGGCTGCCTCTCTGAACCGTTAAATCGGGATGGATGGAGTCTCCCAGCTGGCCAGCCCATACGGCCGGCCATGCTCGCCATCACACCCCAATCCATATCAATGGGGTATCCGGATCGGGCTGACCGCGCAGCCAGATCCCTGTCGCAATAACATCAATGGGACTTGGTGGGCTGCCCACGCAGCCGGGCCAGCAGGGTTTCTCCCAGCAGGGTGAAGATCCCGAACAGCGCCAAGAGGCTGGCCACCGCGAAGGCGGCGCCGGTCTGGTACTCGTTGTAGAGGATCTCTATGTGCAGCGGCAGGGTATTGGTCTGGCCGCGAATATGGCCGGAGACCACGGAGACGGCACCAAACTCCCCCACGGCCCGGGCGGTACAGAGCAGCAGGCCATACATCAGGCTCCAGCGGATGCCTGGCAAGGTGACCCGCCAGAACATCTGCAAACCGCTCGCCCCCAGCATGATGGCGGCTTCTTCCTCTTCCGGGCCGCGCGCCTCCATCTGGGGCAGCAGCTCGCGCACCACGAAGGGCACGGTAATGAAGGTGGTCGCCAAAATGATGCCAGGGGTGGCGAAGATGACCTTGATGTCGTGCTCGCTCAGCCAGTCGCCAAACCAGCCGCGGCTGCCGAACATCAGCACGAACATCAGCCCGGCGATCACGGGCGAGACCGAGAACGGCAGATCTATGATGGTGATGAGCAGTTGCCGGCCGGGGAAACGGAAGCGGGCGATGGCCCAGGCCGCCGCCATCCCGAACAGCAGGTTGAGAGGAACCGCGCAGAGCGTGACCAGGGCGGTGAGTCCGAGCGCACTCAGGGCATCCGGTTCACTGATGGCGTGCCAGAAGAAGGCCAGCCCGGGTCTCAGCGCCTGAATAAAGACGGTGGCCAGCGGCAGCAGCAGCAGGGCGGCAAACCAGCCCAGTCCGACCGTGATCAGTAACCACTTGACCCACACAGGTTCACGGGTCACCGGGAGATGGCGAATCGGGGTGGTCTGTGCCACGTCGAGGGCAAGGTCCAGGCTTGAATGTGAGGCGTTCATATCCGGCTCCCTCCGATACGGGCCCAGCTCCAGGCCTGCAACTTGTTGATCAGCAATAACAGAATGAAAGAAATGAGCAGCATAACCACGGCGATGGCGGAGGCACCGGCATAGTCGTACTCCTCCAGGTGACTCATGATCATCAGCGGTGCTATCTCGGAAACCATGGGCAGGTTGCCGGCGATGAAGATGACGGAACCGTACTCCCCCACTGCGCGGGCAAACGCCAGCGCAAAGCCGGTGATCAACGCAGGGACCAGAGTCGGCCACAGCACCCGCAGGAAGGTCTGCCAGCGGTCGGCCCCCAGGCTGGCGGCGGCCTCTTCCTGCTCCGTCTCGGCTTCCCGCAGCACCGGCTGCAGGGTGCGCACCACGAAGGGCAGACCGATGAAGGTGAGGGCAATCACCACCCCGATGGGGTTGTAGGCGAGCTCTATGCCAAACGGGGCGACCCACTGCCCGATCCAGCCGTTGGGGGCAAAGATGGCGCACAGGGCGATGCCGGAGACGGCGGTGGGCATGGCGAACGGCAGATCGATCAGCGCATCCACCAGCCGGCGACCGGGGAAGGTGTAACGCACCAGCACCCAGGCCAGGATCAGGCCGAACAGACTGTTGAGCAGTGCCGCGATAAAGGCTGCCCCGAAACTCAGGCGAAAGGAGGCGAGCACCCGCGGGGAGCCGATTACCTGCCAGAACTCGGCGAGGGTGAGGTTGTTCACCGCGAACAGCACCAGCGCCGAGATCGGCAGCAGCACCAGCACACCCAGGTAGAGCAGGCTGAAACCGAGGGTCGGGCCGAAGCCCGGCAGGACGGAGTAAGAACCAAATCGCATAACGCATCCGTTTGTTATGAAAAACATTCGATATAGCGATTCTGCGCATTCCTGTTTGGGGCAACAAACACCAATAACGCCTTTGCTAAGCACTTTTTTATCTAACAGCGGCGGACAAGGCTTTTAGAGTCATAAAATGAAAAAAAGGTCTTTTATATAAATAAAAGACCTAAAAATGGAGCGTCGTGCAATGTACCAAGCCATCAAAAATCAACTGTTGTGGTGTCGGGTGTTATCTCTCTCCTTGTCAGCGTATTGAACTGGATCAGCGAAAACATCAACGGAAACTAAGGGCTGCGCGCCGCTCCCACACGGCCGGCGCAGGTTCGACTACCATCTCGGCCCGCCGATAGAGGGTGCCGAGCAGGTTGAGCCCCTGATTCCACTCCCCATGGCCGGACTGGGCATTGATATGGCCCACCTCGCCGGCATCGAACAGCGGCACCTGCCACTGGCGACTCCAGTACTCGGCCCGCTCAAAGCTCATCCAGGGATCGTTGCGGCTGGGCACCAGCTGGGCCGAGAACTTGAGCGAGCCCGCCAGCAACTCATCCACCATGCCGAAGTGAGCCGGATCCGCCGGCGCCACGATAAACAGCGAGGCCACCTTGTCAGGCTGTTGGCGCGCCGCCGTGATGGCCGCCAGCGCACCGAAGGAGTGAGCCACCAAGTGGGCCCGGCCGCGCCGGCTGCGCAGCTTGCTCGCCAGCTTGGCGCTCCAGACCGTCAAGTCCGGTTTGTCCCATGGCAGGCCCACCATCCGCTGCCAGTGGGGGAAATATTGATGCCAGCGACTCTGCCAATGATCCGGCCCACTGTTGTGCAGACCGGGAACCAGGAGGATCTTGTTCATCTTGGTGCTCCTATCAGCTGGCACAGGGGCCAGTACGGGATAAACGTGCCACAAGGAAGCGGGGGGCCTTAGCCGCCCGGCTGGTAAATCTGGTCAAACAGGCCACCCTGGGCGAAATGTTTCTTCTGGGCCTTGTCCCAATCCCCTTCCAGATCCTTGACGGTAAACAGGGTCAGTTGCGGGAACTGGGCCGCGGTCTCCTTCAGGATCGCCGGATTGCTGGGGCGGTAGTGATACTTGGCGATGATGCGCTGCCCCTCGTCGGAGTAGAGGTACTCGAGGTACGCCTTGGCAACCGCTTCTGTGCCATGCTTTTTGGCCACCTTGTCCACCACGGCCACCGGCGGCTCGGCCAGGATGGAGACCGACGGCACCACCAGCTCGAACTTGTCGCGGTTATCGGGCTGATTGAGCACCAGCAGGGCTTCGTTTTCCCACGCCAGCAGCACGTCGCCGAGGCCGCGCTCGATGAAGCTGGTGGTGGCGCCACGGGCGCCGGAGTCCAGCACCTTCACGTTCTTGTAGAGATCGCCGACAAACTGCTTGGCCCCCTCCTCACTGCCGCTCTTCTTCAGGGCGTAGCCCCAGGCCGCCAGATAGTTCCAGCGCGCCCCGCCGGAGGTCTTGGGGTTGGGAGTGACTATGGCCACGTCCTTGCGCACCAGATCCCCCCAATCCTTGATCTGCTTGGGATTGCCCTTGCGCACCAGGAAAACGATGGTTGAGGTATAGGGAGATGCGTTGTTGGCCAGCCGGCCCTGCCAGTCGGCGGCGATCAAGCCCTGCTTGGCGACGGCATTGACGTCATAAGCCAGCGCCAGCGACACCAGGTCCGCTTCCAGTCCGTCCACCACGGCGCGTGCCTGCTTGCCGGAGCCGCCATGGGATTGGCTGACCACCACGTCATCACCGGTTTTCGCCTTCCACTCCTTGGCGAAGGCGCCGTTGTACTCGTGGAACAGCTCGCGAGTCGGGTCGTAGGAGACGTTGAGCAGATGGATCTCGGCGGCATTGGCTTGGCCGAGGGCCAGCAGAGAGAGCAGGGTGAGAGCGGTCATTCGCAGTTTCATGGTGATACTCCATATCGTTGGGTTGAATGCAGCATGCCGCGGGCTTGTTATGCCGAGAACCAAGAAATAACGCTTTGCTTATCTCATTTGCTCATATCAGGAGTGGAATGGCGCCATTCGCGCACTCTGTGAGCCAAGCCGCGCTGCCCTCCTGTTGGCTGTGCCATCATGAGATCAAGGCCATGACACAGCGAAGAGGAAGTCGTTATGTGGATCACCGCAGACCCCGTCAATGGTGCCCTGGTGTCGCTGGCCATCGGCCTCATCATAGGGCTGGAGCGTGGCTGGCAGGTGCGCCAGCTGGGGGATAACCAACGCATCGCCGGCATGCGAACCTACGGCCTAATCGGCCTGCTTGGCGGTGTCTGCGCCCTGCTGCTGCCGACCCTGGGGCCCTGGCTGCCGCTGCTCGGCCTGCTGGTAGTGGTGACGGGCTGCGGCCTCTCGGTCTGGCTGGCCCAGCGCTGGCAGGGGGAGTTCGGCCTCACCAGCTCGGTGGCCATGCTGCTCACCTACCTGCTGGGGCTGATGTCGGTGCTGCTGAGCCCGAGCGAGGCGGTGGCCTGCGCCGTGCTGGCGGCCCTCTTGATGGGGCTAAAGGGCAAGATCCAGCAGGGGATGCTGTTTCTGAGCGAGACCGAATTCCACGCCACTCTGCGCTTCCTGCTCATCTCCCTGGTGCTGCTGCCGGTGCTGCCCAACGAGGAGATGGGGCCCCTCGATGCCTTCAACCCCTTCAAAATCTGGCTGATGGTGGTGGTGATCGCCGGCATCTCCTTCTCGGGCCACTTCGCGGTGCGTCTGCTCGGCACCCGCTCGGGACTGGTGCTCACCAGCATATTGGCAGGGTTCGCCTCCTCCACCGCCCTCACCCTGCAGTTTGCCCGCCTCAACAAGGAGCAGGGCGGGCTGGAGCGGCTGCTGGCCACCGGCATACTGCTGGCAGGAGCCACCATGTGGCTGCGGCTGCTGGTGCTGGTGCTGCTCATTCACAACGAGCTGGCGATGCGCCTGGCGGCGCCATTATTGCTGCTGGCGGCCACCGTCTACGGCTTCGCCTTCTGGTTCTGGCGCCAGCGCGAGGAGCTGACCGATGGCCCGGTACAACCCCAGACCAGCAACCCGCTCGATCTGGCCACCGCCATCAAGTTCGGCCTGCTGCTGGCGCTCATCGGCTTCATGGCCACCCTGCTGCAGAGCAAGGTGGGCAACTCAGGTGTCTATCTGCTGTCGTTGGTGTCGGGGATCACCGACGTGGACGCCATTACCTTGTCGCTCTCCCAGCTCTCCCACAAGGAGCTGGCGCTTGAGGTGGCGGCGCGCGGCATCCTGCTGGCGGGGTTGGTCAACTCGCTGGTGAAGGGGCTGCTGGCCCTGGGGATCGGCGGCCGCCGGCTGGGGCTGCGGGTGCTGCTGCCCTACTTCGTCTCGGCCCTGCTGATCCTGCCGCTGATCTGGCCCGGCGCCTGAGGTTGTAGCAAGTGACAGCCTGACGCCGCCGGAGTGCTCGCGTATACTGGCTCCTCTTGGCACATGAGAGGAGCTGTAGCATGGCAAGCGATTGGGACAAGGTACTGGCGGGCGGCGCCCTGGACAGTCAGAGCGAGGAGATAGCGAACGACCGGATCCGCGGCCAGGCGCTGCTGGCACAACTCAACGCCTCTCCGGCCGGTGACGAAGCCCTGCGCCAGCGCCTGTGCGGCGAGCTGTTCGGCCACTGCCCCGCCTCCTGCTGGATCAGCACTCCCTTCACCTGCGAGTTCGGCCGCAACATCCACATCGGCGAGAAGACCTTTTTCAACTTCAACATCACCATTCTCGACGTGGGCGAGGTACACATCGGCAGCCATGTGCTGCTGGCCCCCAACGTGCAGATCTACACCGCCACCCACACCATGGACTATCTGGAGCGGCGCAACTGGACCGCCTACAACAAGCCGGTGCGGATCGGCGATGACTGCTGGATCGGCGGCGGCGCCATCATCTGCCCCGGCGTCACCATAGGGCCGCGCTCCATCATAGGTGCCGGCGCCGTGGTCACCCGCGACATCCCGGCCGACTCGGTGGCGGTGGGCAACCCGGCCAAAGTGATCCGCAGCCTGAGTCCGGACGCCCCCCGTGGCTGGGAGCTGGCCCTGTGATCTGGCTCGCCCTGCTTCCCCTGCTGTGGACGGCCTGGCTCGGCCTGGCCGACGCCAACTGGTGGCCGCTGGCCATAGTCACCACCATGAGCCTGCTGACGGTGCTGGCCTACGCCCACGACAAGCGGCAGGTCATTCGCGGTGGCTGGCGCATCCCCGAATCCCGCCTCCACCTGCTGGAGTTGTGCGGCGGCTGGCCCGGGGCCTTGGTGGCCCGCCACTGGCTGCGTCACAAGACCCAGAAGGGCAGCTACCGGTTGAGGTTCTGGGCTATCGTCTGGGGCCAGCTGTTGCTGCTCGGAGGCTGGGCAAGTCGTCCCTTCTGGCTGGCCTGAACCCGACTTTTCACCAAAAGAGATGGCCCCACCAGCGGTGGGGCCATCTCTTTGTTGCGGACGCGGCAATAGCGGCAGGTCAAACTGGCTATCTCTGCCTCGATGTGGCCGAAGCGACAACCCGCTACTGGCCTGGTCGCCACTTCCATGCTGCGGCGTCTAGACCGCCAGCGCCGCCGACATCTCTGTCTTGATGTTGTCGGATCGGGTGCCGAAGATGGCCTGCAGGTTGTTACCCACCACCAGCACATCGATGGCGCCGAGGGCCTTGATGCGCGGGATATCCGCCAACTTGATGTCGTGCAGGCTGACCCGCAGCCGAGTGATGCAGGCATCCAGATGAACTATGTTCGCCGCCCCGCCCATCGCCTCGACCAGATCCAGCGCCAACTCTTCTTTCTCCTTGATGTCCACCGCCTGCAGCGGCTGGCTCTCCCGCCCCGGGGTCTTGAGGTCGAATTTGCGGATGAGGAAGCTGAACAGGCTGAAATATAGCAGCGCCCAGAGCGGCCCTATGATCAGGAACCACCAGGTATTGTGGGTCTGGGGCAGATTCAAGTAGAGGAAGAACTGCAAGGCGCCGTGGGCGAAGTCGGTGCTGTGCACTATCCCCAGATAGTTGGTCAGGGCGAAGGCCACCCCGGTCAGCAGGGTGTGGATCACATAGAGCATGGGCGCCACGAACAGGAAGGCGAACTCCACCGGCTCGGTGATCCCGGTCAGCCAGGAGGTAAAGGCCGCAGACAGCATCAGGCCCCCCACCAGCTTGCGTTTTTCCGGGCTGGCGCAGCGATAGATGGCCAGGGCCGCGGCAGGCAGGGCCCACATGGAATACATGTATCCCCCGGCCAGACCACCGGCACTGGGGTCTCCCTTGAAGAAGCGCACCAGCTCCCCGGTCACCACCTCCCCGGTCTGGGGATTGGTCCAGCTACCCAGCTCGTTGAAGAAGAAGGCGTTCCAGATATGGTGCAGGCCGGTCGGGATCAGGGCCCGTTCCACCAGGCCATAGAGGCCGAAGGTGACGGACTTGTTCAAGGTGCCCAGGTAGGCGGTGAACTCGAAGATGGCGGAGCCCACCACGGGCCAGATGAAGCCGAGCAGCACCCCGAGGAAGATGCCGCTAAAACCGGTGATGATGGGCACGAAGCGCTTGCCGGCGAAGAAGCCCAGGTACTCGGGCAACTTGAGGGTATGGAAGCGATTGAAGAAGTAAGCCGCCAGGGATCCCATCAGGATGCTGCCGAGGATCCCCATGTTGAGGGTGGGAATGCTCAGCACCTCGGTGTTGGTCTCCAGGCCGCGCAACACCACCGTCTTGCCGAGGGCGGCATTCATGGTGATGAAGCCCACCACGGCGGCCAGGGCGGCGGTGCCGTCATTGTTGCGGGCAAGGCCGATGGCGATGCCGATCAGAAACAGCAGCGGCATGTTGCCGAAGATCCAGTCCCCTGACACCATGAGCACACTCCAGAAGGAGGGCGGCAGGAAGAGGTGCCCCTGGGCACCGAAGTTGCCTATCCCCAGCATCAGACCGGCGGCAGGCAGGGTCGCCACGGGGAGCATCAGGCTGCGCCCGACCCGCTGCGCCTGGGAAAAAAATGATCCGGACATGTCTCAATTCCTCTTTGATGGTTGTCCAGAACAGGGTATAGGGTCGGCGCCGGCCATGAGTATCAATAGGCTATGGGATTGTAATCAAACACTTACAAAAGGGATGCCTCATCCCTTGCTGGAGGCGCTGCGCGCCACTGTGCCGAGGCGGCGGATCACCCCCTCCCTGTCGAGCTCGGGCTGATTGAAGAAGCGATAGAGCTCGCTCTCCACCGCCTTCTGGTAGAGGGGATGCAAGGCCATGGAGTCTGCCACGCTCGGCATCAGGTTGCCCGCGGCTTCCGCCCTGTCATAGTCGATGCGCGACAGCTGGGCGCAGGGGTTGAAGTCAGCCAGGGAGAGATCCCGGCGCACCGGGATAGAGCCCTTAGCCCGATTGAAGGCGAGCTGAAAATCCGGGCTCGCCAGGGCCCGGGCAATGGTCAGATGAGCTTTGGGCAGGTTGGCGTTGAACATCACAAAGCTGTCCATGTTGTAGACATAGAGCCCCTGGGTGCCAGGGGCTGGCAGGCATTGCACCTGCTCGGGCACGGCCACGCCACGGGCCAGCAGATCCCCCAGCACCCAGTCCCCCATCAACTGGAAGGCCGCCCTGCCCTCGGCGAGATCGGCAGTGGCCTGATCCCAGCTCTGGCCGCTCAGGGTGGGCAGCACCAGTTCGCTCAGCTCGCGAAAGCGGTCCAGGATCTGGCGACTGGTGTTGCTGCCGAGCGCCACCGGGTCCAGCTCGACGAAGGCCTTCTGGTAATACTCCTTGCCTCCCATCCCCAGCGCCAGGCTCTCGAACAGCAGGGCAACCTGCCAGGGGTCGTTGCCGAGCGCCAACGGCTTGATGCCCTTGGCTCTGAGGGCGCGCACCGCATCGAGAAAGCCGGGCCAGTCGGTGGGGGGGGCCATGTCGAGGCGGGCCAGCAGGGCGCGGTTGACCCACATCCAGTTGAGGCGATGCACGTTGACCGGGATCCCCATGTAGTGTCCCTCGATCTTGTTGACCCTGGGGGCCACTCCCAGCAGTTGCCTATCCCACTCCTGTTCACCTGCCACCTCGTCCTGAGGCTGGATGAAGCCAAGCAGGGTCCAGGAGGCGATGGCCTGCCCCTCCAGCTGGGCCAGAGCCGGGGGATTGCCCGCGATGGCCCGGGCCTGCAGCACCTCCATGGCGCTGTTGCCCCCGCCGCCGAGGATGGCGGCATTCTTGAGTTCCACTCCGGCCCCTTGTAACTGCGCCGTCACAACGGCAAACGCGGCCTGCTCCCCGGGGGAAGTCCACCAGTGCAACATCTCCACCTCGCCGGCCAGGGCGTCATGGAGCGGCAGGGCCAGCAACCAGGCCAGGGCGCGCAGGGAATTAGTCAAGGTTGAGCTCCAGTACCAGGGTCAGACCATGGGGTGATGGTTGCGAAGATGAATATCGCCGCCGTGGATGCGGGCGATGGTGAGCGGCCGGGCAGGGTGCGCAGGAAATCAGTCAAGGTTGAGCTCCAGTACCAGGGTCAGACCATGGGGTTGATGGTTGTGAAGATGAATGTCGCCGCCGTGGATGCGGGCAATGTGGCGAGCTATGGTCAGGCCGAGCCCGCTGCCGGGCAGGGCCTTGGTCGACGCGACCCTAAAGTAGGGGTCAAATACCCGCTCCATCAGCGCCGGACTGATACCCGGCCCCTGGTCGCTGAATGCGATCCTCACCTTGTCCCCCTGATGCGTCACTTGCACCCTCAGGCGCTCTCCGTACTTGATGCCGTTGTCTATGATGTTTTGCAGACAGCGCTTGATGGCCAGCGGCTTGCCGACCAGCATCAGGCTGGGGGGCCCTTGCAACGTCATCCTGGGTTCATCATGGTTATGGAGCTCGCCACAGCGGCGCAGCATCTCCATCAGATCCAGCGCCTCTATCTCCTCGTGAATGTGGGTCTCCTTCATGCACTGCAGTGCCCCCTTCACCATCAGCTCCATCTCGTCCAGGTGGGCGGCAAACTTGCTCTGCTCCTCTGGGTCCGCCAGCATCTCGGTACGCAGCTTGAGACAGGCCAGCGGGGTCTTGAGATCATGGGACATGGCGCTGAACAGCAGATCCCGCTCGTGCAGATGACTGCGAATGCGCCGCTGCATCTTGTTGAAGGCATGGATGGCGGCCCGGGTCTCGCTGCTGCCTTCCTCCTGCACCTCGGGGACCTCCCGCTTGCTGTCGAGCAGGGTCGCGGCCCGGGCCAGATTGCGGATGGGCCTTATCTCCTTTCGCACCACCCACCAGGTGGCGATCAGAATGATCAATGCCGACCCCAACATGAAACCGAGCTGGCTCGGAGTGAAGAAACGGGGATCCAGGCTCTCGTAAGGGGCGGGCAAGGCCGCCGCCAGATAGAACCAGGCGCCGGGCGCGACGGCAATCTGGATCACCAGGATCGGTGGATTGAGTTCGCCCAGGGCCAGGCTGTAGTGGGCCCAGTTCAGGGGCAGATCGTCGATGGGGATCTCTGTGTTGAATACCCGCAGATCGGCTCGGCTGGTGAAGTCGACCCTGCTGGTCACCTCGTGACCCAGCTCCTGTTGCAGCACCCGCTCCACTTCTCCCACCATCTGGGTCCGGCGGTGCGAACCCGAGATGGGGGTCACCGGCAGCGGGTGGTTGTTGAGGGAGACGAAGAAGCGGGTGCCTCCCATGTTGCGCAGTTGCTCCAGCACCAGATGACGGTAATCCTGGGGCAGCTTGCGAAAGAAGGCGATGGTGGAGGAGGCGCTCAAGGCCATGCTGCGCACCGTGCTGATCAACCCCTGCTCCTGGGCCTGGTTACTGTGGCGATACCAGAAAAAACCGGCGCACAGCTCGGCCGCCAGTATGACGCACAGCAGAAACAGGCTGGTACGACTGGCCAGGGAGCGTGGCGCCCAGCCCCGACTAGGCCTCATAGACGGTCTCGGTCGCCAGCATGTAACCCTTGTTGCGCACCGTCATGATCAGGGTGCGATCCTTGTCATCCAGGGCCTGGCGCAGCCGGGATACCTGCACGTCTATGCCTCGCTCGAAGGGGTCGCTCTCCCGTCCCCAGATCTCCTGGGAGATGAGATCCCGACTGAGCAACTCGTTGGGGTGGCGAATAAAGAGACCGAGCAGGGTGTAGTCGGCCCCCGACAGCTGGCGTGGCGCCTCCCCCGCCCGGGAGAGCTGGCGGGTCACGCTGTCCAGGGTCCAGGAGCCGAAGCTGATGCGCCTGGCGGTTGCCGCCTGCTGGGTGAGGCGACTGCGCCGCAGCAGCGCCTTGATCCGGGCCAGCAGCTCGCGGGGATTGAAACTCTTGGTGAGGTAATCATCCGCCCCTATCTCGAGCCCGGCGATGCGATCGGCATCCTCGGTCACGGCGGTCAGCATCATGATGGGCACGTTGGAGAGGCGGCGCAGCTGGGAGCAGAGGGTGAAGCCGTCATCCCCTGGCAGCATCACATCCAGGATCACCAGATCCGGCATGCCCTGGCGCACCTGCTGCCACATGGCCTCGCCATCGCAGGCAGTGCGTACCTCGAAGCCGGCGCGGCCCAGATACTCGGTGAGGGTATCGGTCAGCGCCTGGCTGTCATCGACGATGAGAATGACTTTACTGTCCATGGCATTATCAATCTGGCTACGAAGATCGGCCCTAAGTTACCAGCACAGACGCGCCAGGGTCGAGGCAATTGGCGGGCTTTTTGTAACCAGACGCTTACAAATCGCCGTCACCCCGACCGGTCACTGGGCAAGGTTCCCCCAGGGTGACAGAATGGCTGTACTAGCCCCCGACGTGGAGCAGATGACAGGGAGGCAATATGAGTCTGTGGACAGGCATAGTCCTGATCGTCTTTATCAGCATGCTGTTCGGCTATCTCAGCAAACGCGCCCGCTACCAGCTGGGGGATATCCGCATCACGGATCGCCTCGGCAAACAGGATGTGCTCATCCAGGAGCTGCGGGAGCGGATCGCCAATCTGGAAGCCATCGTCATTGAAGAGGAGAAGCGCCGCCCGTTCAAGAATCTGTGAGCCGGCAGCCACGGCGGCAAACTGGCCAGCTTCCGGGCTGCAAGGGGTTGCCGCTTTCCCCCACACTTGCCCCTCCCCCTACGACCTTCAAAACTAAATTCACAACAGGATCAGCGGCCTGCCCACGACTGCCGCATTCTTCACCAAACTGGCCCAATCCCTGCTCCATCACTGTCATCAGCCGTACCGGAGAGTGACATCATGATCAGCACCCTGCTTCCCATCGCCTCGATCGCTCTCAAGCTGGGCAGCCAGCTGCTGAGCGGCAGTGCCAAAACGCAACAGACGCAGCAGCCTGCGCAGGAAGATCGCCTGGCCCCCACAGTCCAGAGCCTGTTCCAGCGGCTCGGAGTCAAGGATGCCGACAGCGAACAGAACCGATCTGCCATCAACCACTTTATGGGGGAGCTGATGCAGACCCTGGGGCAGGAGAATAGTGACCAATCCCTCCCAGCCGCCATCGATACCGCTCGCAACCAGCTGGCCAGCGGCACCCAAAGCACCCGTCTCGACGCGCTGCAAAGCGAACTCGACACCCTCAAGGGCTCCCTTGGCAACAGCGACCTGAACCTGGATCAGCTGCTCGGCGCCTTCAAACAGACCCTGCCCAATGGCAAGGGGGAAGGCGTTGGCAAGCTGCTCAATGCCAGCGCGTGAAGGGCTTCGATCAATAAAAAACGGCAACCGAGGTTGCCGTTTTGCTTTCTTATTCAAATGACAAGCCGGTTGAATCAACCCGCCCGTTTTGCCAGCCACTGTTCGGCGGCTGTGAGGGCCGCATCCACCAGCTCGCGGGCGACGCCGCCTTTGGCGACCCGCTTGGCCAGGGTCGCTTCGAGCTCCAGGTTGGGATAGACATCCTCGCCGATGACAGGGCTGAAGCGCTGGAACTCAGCCAAAGAGAGATCTTCCAGCGGCTTCTTCACCTCAAGCGCATAGACCACCGTCTCGCCGACGATATGGTGCGCCTCGCGGAAAGGAATGCCCTTGGCCACCAGATAGTCCGCCAGCTCGGTGGCGTTGGCGTAGCCGCCCTGGGCCGCCGCCATGGTACGCTCGACGTTCACCTTCAAGTCGATCAGCACCAGCGCCGCCATGTCGAGGCAGTCGTGCCAGGTGTCGAGGGCATCGAACAACCCCTCCTTGTCTTCCTGCATGTCTTTGTTGTAGGCCAGCGGCAGCGCCTTCAGGCTCATCAGCATGCCCATCTGGGCGCCCACCACCCGGCCTGTCTTACCACGGATCAGCTCAAGCGCATCGGGGTTCTTCTTCTGCGGCATCAGGGAGGAGCCGGAAGTGACCGCATCGGACAACTCCACGAAACCCGCCTCGCCCGTGTTGTAGAAGATAAGGTCTTCGGCAAAGCGCGACAGGTGAGTCATGGAGAGGGACGCGACGTGCATCAGCTCCACCACGTGATCCCGGTCGGAGACCGAATCCAGGCTGTTGCGGGTCGCACCACCAAAACCCATATCCAGTGCCAGCGCTTCGCGGTCGATGGCATAGGCAGTGCCCGCCAGCGCGCCGCAGCCGAGCGGGCTGGTATCGAGACGCTTGAGAGCATCCTGCAGCCGGGAGTAATCCCGCTCCAGCATCTCCACATAGGCCAGCGCCCAGTGGGCGTAGGTGACCGGCTGGGCCCGCTGCAGGTGGGTGTAGCCGGGCAGCACCGCAGCCTGATTTTCGCGGGCAGAGGCCACCAGCCCCTGTTGCAAGCCTGTGATGGAGGCGAGCAGCAGCTCCCCTTGGGCCTTGCACCAGAGTTTCAGATCGGTTGCGACCTGATCGTTGCGCGAGCGGCCGGTGTGCAGCTTCTTGCCGAGGGTCCCCACGGCGTCAATAAGCTTGCCTTCAACCCAGGAGTGGATGTCTTCGGCATCCGAGCTCAGGATCTGCTGGGGATCCTGCTGCACCGAGGCAAGCAACACCTCCATCGCCTGTTGCAACTTTCCCTGCTCGTCGGCGGTCAATACGCCTACTTTCACCAGCGCCTTGGCCCAGGCCATGGAGCCCTGGATATCCTGCTCCGCCAACCGGTAATCGAACCGCAGCGAATCGTTGAACTGCTTGAACCGGCTATCGGCTCCCTGACTGAAGCGTCCACCCCAAAGTGCCATACTGCTCTCCTTGAATGCGTTGTCGGCGGCGTCTTGGCCCCCGAGCTTGAAATCGTGCCCTGTTTTTCTGCGAGCCTGTTATCTCACAGAAGCGGCCGAGGCGCTGCCGCTCTTGTCACACCCGCCAATGATGGGTCAGGGGGCCATGCCCTCTGCCTATAAAAGAGGGGGCTATGCCCCCTCACTGGAATCAACGGGTCATAGCGCTTGCTTAGCCGTGAGTGTGGTCACCGCCGATCGCCTGATGCTGCTCCTTCATGGCGCGGATCCGGCTGGCCAGGGTGTAGAGACGGATGAAGCCTTCCGCGTGGCTCTGGTCGTACACTTCATCGGCGCCGAAGGTGGCGAAGTCTTCGGAGTAGAGGCTGTTCGGTGACTTCTTCTGCACTGCGGTGACCTGACCCTTGTACATCTTCAGCACCACTTCACCGTCGAGATCCTCGGCGATGGCGTTGGCGGAGGCGACAATGGCCTTGCACAGCGGGGTGAACCAGCGACCGTCATAGACCAGGTGGGAGAACTCGGCACCCAGCTTCTCCCGCCAGGCGCGGGTCGGGCGATCCAGTACCAGCTCTTCCACGGCGCGCAGTGCGGCGACCATCACGGTACCGCCCGGGGTCTCGTAGCAGCCACGGGACTTCATACCCACCATCCGGTTTTCGGTGATGTCGATGCGGCCCACGCCGTGCTTGCCGGCACGCTCGTTCAGGGTCATCAGGATCTGGTGCGGGCTCAGCGGCTGATCGTCAACGGCGACGACTTCACCCTGGGCAACTGTCAGCTTGACGTATTCTGGCTCGTTCGGTGCCTGCTCGGCGGAGACAGTCCACTGCCAGACCGCCTCGGACGGCTCGTTCCAGGTGCTCTCCAGCTCGCCACCTTCGGTGGAGATGTGCCAGGCGTTGGCGTCGCGGCTGTAGATCTTCTTTAGGGTCGCCTTGCAGGGGATGTTGCGGGTCTCCAGATAGGCCAGCAGATCTTCCCGGGAGCGCATGTCCCACAGACGCCAGGGGGCGATCACCTTCAGTTGCGGGGCCAGGGCCGCCACGGCGCCTTCGAAACGCACCTGATCGTTACCCTTGCCGGTGCAACCGTGGGAGATGGCGTCGGCGCCTTCCGCCAGCGCAGCTTCCACCATGGCCTTGGCAATGATGGGACGCGCCATTGAGGTGCCAAGCAGGTAGGTGCCTTCGTAGACGGCGCCGGTCTTCAGAGTCGGGTAGACATACTCCTTGACGAACTCTTCGCGCAGGTCCTTGACGATGCACTTGGTGGCGCCGGAGGCGATGGCTTTTTGCTCTATCCCTTCCAGATCGTCACGTTCCTGACCCACGTCGGCGACGAAGGCGATGATCTCCGCATCGTAGTTCTCTTTCAGCCAGGGAATGATGGCCGAGGTATCCAGTCCGCCCGAGTAAGCCAATACGATCTTGTTGATTCCGCTCATTTTACTTCTCTCCATGATGATTCGATAAAAGGTTGTTATTTGGGGTCGGTTGCCGCGTTACTTGTGCCCAAGCAGGGTCAGCAGCACGGCGTTCTGGATATGCATACGGTTCTCTGCCTCGTCCATGATGAGGGAGGCTGGGCCATCCATGACCTGGGAGGTGATCTCCAGCTCCCGGTGCGCCGGCTGGCAGTGCAGCACATGCTGGATGCCGGTGCGGTTGAGCAGGGCCTGGTTGATCTGATAAGGCATAAAGATATCTTTTACCTGCTCCATTGGCGTGTTGTCACCCATGGAGACCCAGGTATCCGTGTAAACCACGTCAAACCCTTCGATATCCCCCACGTCATCGCTGATGTGAATGGTGGCGCCGGAATCGGCCGCCAGCGCCTGGGCCTGCAGGAAGATCTGGGTATCCGGGCCGTGGCCCTTGGGGCAGATCAGGGTCACATCCGTACCCAAGGTGGCCCCCAGCAGCAGCAGAGAGTGGCTGACGTTGTTGCCATCGCCCAGATACGCCAGCTTCACCTTGGACAGATCCGCGTAGTGCTCGGCAATGGTCATAAAGTCGGCCAGCCCCTGGCAGGGGTGGTAGAGATTGCACAGGCTGTTAACCACGGGCACAGTGCCATGCTCAGCCAATCCAACAAGCGTCTGGTGGTCGAACACCCGCGCGACGATGGCGTCACACCAGCGCGACAGGTTGGCGGCAAAGTCCTGCACCGATTCGCGTTTGCCGAGCGCGCCGTTCTGTTGATCCAGATAGACGCTGTGGCCGCCGAGTCTGGCGATACCGATGTCAAAGGTGACCCGGGTACGCAGGGAGGGCTTCTCGAACAGGGTAACCACGCTTTTGCCCGCCAGCGCCTGGCTGTACTTTTTCGGGTCGGCCTTGACCGCTTTGCCCAGCGCAATCAGCGCCTCGATCTGGGCTTTGTTCAGATCGCTGTCTTTCAGAAGATGTTGCATCGGATGTTCCTTGTTCCGGTGGAGATCAAATGGCTACTTGGGTGCCGACGGCGCCGCCAGCCAGCAGCTTGAGCAGCTGATCCGGGTAGCGCCAGCTGGCGACACAGACCGGCTTGCCGAGCGTCTCTGCGGCATGTAGGGCCGCTTCGACCTTGACCGCCATACCATCGCGGATCACCCCTTTCTCCATCAGATCCAGTGCGGTCGCCTTGTCGAGCTGCGGCACCAGCTTGCCCTTGCCATCCAGGATGCCGCTCACGTCCGACAGCATCACCAGATCGGCGCCGAGCGCCTCGGCAATCGCCGTGGCTGCCTGATCCGCGTTGACGTTCATCAGCTGGCCGTCGGCGGTGATGCCGATGGAGCTCACCACCGGCAGGAAGCCTTGCCCCAGGATGCCGGTCACCAGCGCCGGGTTGCCCGGTTTGCAGTCGCCGACCGCACCGAGATCCGGGTCGAGCTGGGTCACCTGACACAGGCCGCCATCGGCGAGGCAGAGCCCCACCGCCGGAATGCCGGTGGCGATGGCCTTGGCCATCATCTGCTTGTTGGCGGTCCCCGCCAGGGCGCCGGCGATGAAGGGGATCTGCTCGAACGGGGTCACCCGCAGGCCGTTCTTCTTGGTGGAAGTCAGACCCAGCCCCTTGAGCAGGTCATCCACCAGACAGCCGCCGCCGTGCACCAGCACCAGAGGTCTGTGCTGATCGTCGAGAAAGGTTTTGAGGGTGGTGAACAGGGCGGTCAGCGCCTCGTCATTCTCGATAAGGGCACCACCCAACTTGATTACCAACGTCTGTTTGTCCATGTTCGAGATCCTTCCTTAAGTCCTTAAATCAGGCCGGTGGCCGGTTCAAATCCGAATTTGATATTTATGCATTGCATAGCCTGGGAGGCGGCGCCCTTGAGCAGATTGTCGATGGCGGAAACCACCACCAGCATGTTGCCCTGCTGTTGCCAGGCAATGTCGCAGTAAGGGGTGCCCGCCACGCCACGGATGGAGGGCATCTGGCCGGTGAGGCGCACCAGCGGCTTGCCTTCGTAAGCCTTGAGGAAAGCCTGATCCACCTGAGTCGGCGTCACGCCGTCCGCCAGTTGCACATAGATGGTGGCCAGAATGCCGCGCACATAGTTGCCGAGGTGGGGCTGGAACAGCACCTCGCAGCCCAGGTGGTGGCTGATCTCCGGCTGATGCCTGTGATTGAAGGTGCCGTAGGGGTTGAGGCTCACTTCGCAGAAGCTGGTGTTGATGGCAGCCTTGCGACCGGCGCCGGAGACCCCGGAGACGGCGTTGATGATGGGCTGCCACCCCTTGGCGATGAGGCCAGCCTGCTGCAGCGGCTTGAGGGCGCACAGGGAGGCGGTCGGGTAGCAACCCGGCACCGCAATCAGCTGGGCGGCGGCAATGGCATCGCTGTTCCATTCCGCCAGGCCGTAGGCGGCCTGATCCAGCCACTGCTCGCTGTCGTGGGTGAAGCCGTAGAAGTTGTCGTAGAAGCCTTGATCCTTGACCCTGAAGGCACCGGAGAGATCGAACACCGGCAGACCCTTGGCCAGAAACTTGGGCGCAAGCTCGGCACTTACCTCGTGGGCGGTGGCCAGCAGCACCAGATCGACCTGGGTCAGGATCCGGGTCATGCCATCCTCGTCCAGCGGCAGCAGCGGCTGATCCAGCGCGCCGACCCACTGGGGATGCAGGGAAGAGAAACGCTTGTGCGCATCCTGGCTGCCGGCCGACACATAGAGGCCGAACAGCTTGAGTTGTGGATGGTTCTGGACCAGTGCGGCCAGTTCGGCTCCCGCGTAGCCACTGGCACCGACGATAACGGTGTTAAGCATTATTGAGTATTCCAAGTCAGGGTTCGAAATTCACAGCATGGTGCTGCAGAGGGTGCAAGGGGTGAGGAACCGCCCCCTTTGTCGCAACGCGTGCGGAGGGGCAATTCAGGCGGGTGTGTGTCGTCGGTTATAGATCAGGTGACAGAACATTAACTTTCCCTTACAACTAGAAGCCTTGTCGATGAGCCAGATATTCAGGCAAACTCACAGAATATTCATGCACTCACTTTGCATTTGTATTTTCTAACAGAAACATTCCGGGGACGCAAGGAGGAGCTGATGGCCAATCTGGATTTTTTTGCACTTTATAAGAATATTATTGCGATTCCCTCCATCAGCAGCACGGATCCCCGCTGGGATCAGAGCAACGAGGCGGTGATCCGGCTGCTGGCCGACTGGTTCGGCCAGCTCGGTTTTCAGTGCGAAGTGACGGCGCTGCCGGACCTGCCGGGCAAGTTCAATCTGGTGGCGACGATCGGTCAGGGCGAGGGCGGCCTGCTGCTGGCGGGCCATACCGATACTGTCCCGTTCGACGAGGGCGCCTGGAGCAAGGATCCCTTCAAGGTCACCGAAGAGGGCAACCGCCTGTACGGCCTCGGCACCATCGACATGAAGGGCTTCTTCGCCTTCATAGTGGAGGCGCTCAAAGAGATAGATCTGACCACCCTCAGCAAGCCGCTGCGCATCCTGGCCACCGCCGATGAGGAGACCACAATGGCGGGGGCCCGCGCCATCGCCGCGGCGGCCGAGCTGAAACCCGACTACGCGGTGATTGGCGAGCCCACCGGGCTGGTGCCCGTGGTGGCCCACAAGGGGCACATGTCAGAAGCCATCCGCATCACGGGCCGGAGCGGTCACAGCTCGGATCCCGCCAACGGCGTCAACGCGCTGGAGATAATGCACCAGGCCATGGGGCGGGTGCTCCGCTTGCAGCAGGATCTGAAAGATCGCTACGCCGACCACCGCTTTGCCGTGCCGCAACCGACCCTGAACCTTGGCTACATCCAGGGTGGCGACAGCCCGAACCGCATCTGCGGCTGCTGCGAGCTGCACATCGACATGCGCCCCACCCCGCAGGTGGGGCCGGACGAGCTGATGGGCATGCTGAAGGAGGCACTCACCCCCATCGAAGTCCACCAGCCGGGCTGCCTGCATCTGCAGCACCTGCACGAACCCATCCCCGCCTATGCCTGCGCGGACGACTCTGTGCTGGTGCGAGAGGCCGAGAAGGCGAGCGGCCGGGCGGCCGAATCCGTGAACTATTGCACCGAGGCACCCTTTATCCAGCAGCTGGGATGCCAGACAATCGTGCTGGGCCCGGGCCATATCACCCAGGCCCATCAGCCGGACGAATATCTCGATCTGTCGTTCGTCAAACCGACCACCAGCGTATTGCAACACCTGATACGCCGGTTTTGCCTCTGAATTGACGGGAATGTAAGTAAGTTACATAACATGCCGCCTCGGGACAGGTGAGGGAAATACATGTTCTGAATCGGCCTGTTATTTGACCTTGCGCAGACAATCTGGGTAGATTGTCACCCTAAGATGACGGAGCATATGTTGTAATCACACAACAATAAGTGAGGCTGTCTCTCACCTCGGATGGAGAGAGACACCAACCAGATAAGGATGTGGAATGAACGAAAAGTACGCCGCGCTACGCGCCAACGTAGGCATGCTGGGTCAACTGCTGGGCAAGTCCATCAAGGATCATCAGGGACAGGCCTTTCTCGACAAGATCGAAACCATTCGCCAGTTGGCCAAATCCTCCCGCAAAGGCAATGAGGCAGACCGGGAACGTCTGCTCGATACCCTGCGCACCCTGAGCGATGACGAGCTGCTGCCGGTGGCCCGCGCTTTCAGCCAATTCCTCAACCTGGCCAACGTGGCCGAACAGTTCCACACCATCTCCCGCCGCTGTGAAGAGCAGGTCTGCACCCCGGATCCGCTGGAGCAGATGTTCGCCAAGCTCAAGGCCTCCAACCTGTCACAGGAAGCCATCATCCAGGCCGTACGCGAGCTGGATATCGACCTGGTGCTGACCGCTCACCCGACCGAGGTGACCCGTCGCACCCTGATCCACAAGCACGTGCAGCTCAACGACTGCCTGGAAGCGCTGGAACTCTCCGATCTGCTGCCCCGCGAGCGGGACAAGATCCTCAATCGCATCGAGCAGCTGGTCAATCAGGCCTGGCACACCAACGAGATCCGCGAGCAACGTCCGACCCCGGTGGACGAAGCCAAGTGGGGTTTCGCCGTGGTGGAAAACAGCCTGTGGCCGGCCATTCCCGAATTCATGCGCAATCTGGACGAGCGGCTGCAACACCATCTGGGTGTGCGGCTGCCGCTGGATGCCGCGCCGGTCAAGTTCACCTCATGGATGGGCGGTGACCGTGACGGCAACCCCTTCGTCACCGCCAAGGTGACCGCCGAGGTGCTGGAGCTGGGCCGCTGGATGGCGGTCAACCTGTTCTACAAGGACATCAAGGAGCTCACCTCCGAGCTCTCCATGTCCGACTGCACAGACGCCGTGCGCGAGCGGGTGGGCGATCACCCCGAGCCTTACCGCGCCCTGGTGCGCGAGCTGCGTGAACAGCTGCGCGAGACCCAGGAATTTCTCACCGCCAAGGTGCAGGGTCAGGCGAGCGAGAGCCGGGATCTGGTCAAGACCACCGCCCAGCTGCGCGAGCCGCTGGAGCTCTGCTACCACTCGCTGCACGCCTGCGGCATGGGCAACATAGCCGACGGTATGCTGCTGGACGTGCTGCGCAAGCTGGCCTGTTTCGGCATCCATCTGGTCAAGCTGGACATCCGCCAGGATGGCGAGCGCCACGGTCAGGTCTTCTCCGAGCTGACCCGTTACCTCGGCATGGGCGACTACGCCGAGTGGAGCGAGGACGACAAGCAGGCTTTCCTGCTCAACGAGCTGAACTCCCGCCGCCCGCTGATCCCGACCGACTGGGAACCGAGCGACGAGACCCGCGAGACCATAGACACCTGTCGGGTGATCGCCGGTCACGATCCCGATGCGTTCGGCATCTACATCATCTCCATGGCCGGCGCACCGTCCGACGTGCTGGCGGTGCAGCTGCTGCTGAAGGAAGCCGGTTGCAAGTTCCGCATGCCGGTCGCTCCCCTGTTCGAGACCCAGGAAGACCTGATGGCGGGCACCGCCGTGATGGAGCGCCTGCTGTCGGTGGACTGGTATCGCGGTTACATCCAGGGTCGTCAGTACGTGATGATAGGCTACTCGGATTCCGCCAAGGATGCGGGCATGATGGCCGCCGGCTGGGCCCAGTACGCCGCCATGGAATCCCTGGTGGCACTGGCCGAGGCCAACAATCTGCGCCTGACCCTGTTCCATGGCCGTGGTGGCACCGTCGGTCGTGGCGGCGCCCCCGCCCATCAGGCGATCCTGTCACAACCGCCGGGATCCCTGCGCGGCGGCCTGCGGGTGACCGAACAGGGCGAGATGATCCGCTTCAAGTTCGGCCTGCCAAAAGTGGCCATCCACAGCCTGAATCTCTACACCAGCGCCGTGCTGGAAGGGAACCTGCTGCCACCACCCAAGCCCAAGGAGTGCTGGCGCGCCGTGATGGAGCAGTTGGCCACCGTCTCTTGTGATCACTACCGCAGTATCGTGCGCGGCCACCCGGACTTCGTGCCCTACTTCCGCGCCGCCACCCCCGAGATGGAGCTCGGCAAACTGCCGCTCGGCTCACGCCCCTCCAAGCGCAAGCCCAACGGCGGCGTCGAGAGCCTGCGCGCCATCCCCTGGATCTTCGCCTGGACCCAGAACCGGCTGATGCTGCCGGCCTGGCTCGGTGCCCACAAGGGGCTGCAACAGGCCATCGCCGACGGCCAGAAGAGCGTGCTGGAAGAGATGAGCCGCCAGTGGCCCTTCTTCCGCACCCGCCTCGAGATGCTGGAGATGGTGTTCCTCAAAGCCGACGTCTGGCTCGCCGAGTACTACGACACCCGTCTGGTACCGAAAGAGCTGTGGGGTCTGGGCAAACAGCTGCGCCAGGAGCTTGCCGACTCCATCCAGGTGGTGCTGGAGCTGCGCCCGCAGGGCGATCTGCTCGACGACCAGCCCTGGATCAAGGAGTCCATCAAGCTGCGCAACCCCTACACGGATCCCCTCAACGTGCTGCAGGTCGAGTTGCTGGGCCGCTCGCGCAACCATGCCGAGATCCTGCACCCCGAGCTGGATCAGGCACTGATGGTCACCATCGCCGGTATCGCCGCAGGTATGCGCAATACGGGTTGATGGCTGGCAGCAATACAAATAGACAAAGGGCGCCAGATTGGCGCCCTTTTCGTTATTTGTCGTGCACATGGCACTATGGGGAACTAGGTAATTCCATAGCGTTTTGCAAACAGCCTGGCACCCACCTCGTTAACCTCGATCACGCGGGAATCCGGACGGTGCCTGAACCAGCGCTGGGCCAGGGCATCGTCCAGAATCCACTGCCCCAGTGTGCCTGCGAGATGACTGCGGCGCTCGCTCCAATCGAGACAAGCCTTGCACATTGGGCGTCTACCCTGGCGTAGCAAGCAGAGATCAATCCCCAGCCCCGTGAAGAATGTCTCGCCAAGCTGGGTCAGCCTGGCGTCATCCCCTTGTATCTCCAGAAATTCCTGCTGCTGCAGAGCATCAAACAGCCGCACACCCAGCTCGCCGGCCAGGTGGTCATAGCAGACTCGGGCTTGACGCAGATGCGGATCCCTGGGACCCGTCCTGACCTTGGCGGGGGAGCTGGTCACGGACAGCGTCAGCATTCGCTCGATAACTTCAGCCACCGCAGGGTCGCTCAGTTGAAAGTACCTGTGACGGCCCTGCTTGCGCATGCTCAGCAAGCCTCCCTCTACCAGCTTGCCGAGGTGACTGCTGGCAGTCTGGGCCGTGATCTCCCCTTCCAGCGCCAGTTCAGTGGCTGTCAGCGCCTTGCCACCCATGAGTGCCGTCAGCATGCGCGAACGGGCTTTGTCACCTATCAGGCTCGCCACATAGGCAATATCGGGTTCCATACCATATTCCTTTGATAGTTCGGCCACCCTCGAAGCATGACCCTGATGACCAGGCTAAGTTGGCAACCTGTTCACCTCTGTTGAGACGCCAGGATGACAATTACCTGTTTTATTGAGTACCAGATTGACCCCCTCAAAGCAGATCTCTTTGAGCAATACGCCAACCAGTGGGCAGACATTATCCCCGCAGGCGGTGGTGACCTCATCGGCTATTTTGCTCCTCACGAAGGCACCAACTATCGGGCATTCGGCTTGATCGCCTTCGAATCCTTGGCTGACTACGAGCACTATCGCCAACGACTGCGGGAATCCGAGCTCGGGAGAGCCAACTTTGCGTTTGCCCAAGAGGGGCGCTTTATTCTGCAAGAGTCCCGATCCTTTTTGCGCCTGATCCCTGCAACAGATCGCCACCATGGGAGGTCCTTCTGATGTATGCCGTTATCTTCGAGGTCACCCCCTTTCCGCAAGGGGTTGAGGCTTATCTTGATGCCGCTGCCGTCTTGAAAGAAGAGCTGGAAAAGGTCGAGGGCTTTATCAGCGTCGAGCGCTTCCAGAATTTGAATGCCCCGCAAACCTATCTCTCCTTGTCGTACTGGGAGAGTGAAGCAGCCATTCAAGCATGGCGTACGCACCATGACCATAAGGTGGCCCAGGCTCGGGGGAAAAATGAGCTATTTCATGAGTACCGCATTCGAGTCTGTCACGTGATACGAGAATATGGTCCTGCTGCAAGCTGCAGCGATCCGCTGTCAGGCCCAACGATATGGAGGCATAGGTCATGACGCTAACGAGCTTTCTGGCCTTCCTGGCTGTTATCACCACCCTGCTGCTATCACCTGGACCATCCGTCTGGCTGGCGATCCACAATGGCCTGACTCATGGCGTTCGTGCTGCCGTTATCGGTGTCTTGGGCAATGTGGTGGCTTTTCAGGGGCTGATGGCTGTTAGTGCCCTGAGTCTGTCTGCCGCCATGCAAACTGCGACGCCCATTGTGTTGGTAATGAAATATGCGGGAGGTGCCTACTTGGGCTATCTCGGCATACGGTTACTGATCACTCCTGTCGACACGGTCACCAAGGGACCAGCAGAGCACGCCGGGCCAACGCAGGTTTGGAAACTGTTTCGCCAAGCATTTCTGGTCACGCTTTCTAACCCCAAGGCCCTGATGTTTGTGGTAGCGCTATTACCCCAGTTTGTCGACGCTGAACGTGCGCTCATGCCTCAGTGGGGTCTGATGGCACTGACCACCACCCTCATCCACCTCTGCGTTTACTGGGGATATGCAGTAGTGGGGCACAAGGCGAGCCGTTACTTGCTGGACACGCGTATTCGCCGTTTTTACAACGGTGCCAGCGGTGTCCTGTTTCTGGGGTTTGCAGCAGGCTGGATGTTGAGTTCCTGATAGCGAAGGGAGAATGTCTGACAGACTGCAACACACATAGAAAAAGGGCGCCAGATTGGCGCCCTTTTTTTGGAACGGATGGCAAAGAGCCGTCAATGACGAGAAGATTGAGATAACAGCGCGTGTGCACATTCCTTCAATATTATCTTCGACTACCTATCAGATGACTCCGATAGCTCTTCACCAAACAATAGGGACATGTCAGCATCGGAGCTCAAAAGCTGATATAGATAATTACGCCACGCCTCAAATGCTTTCAACATGGCTCTAAACGCTAGGCGGTTTTCTTCAATCTTCATGGATATATGAGCCAAGTGAATTAATGCACTCTCACAATTCTCGTCTGAATTAAGCGGAAACGTTTCAAGAAAATGGTGCACCAATTCATTACGCATCTCAAGCAGATTCTGTAAACGTAAACAATGCTCTTCAATATTACCTAATTCAAACTTAAAGTGGATATAAGGCTTATCAATTTTAGCATCCAGCTCAGGTTCATTTTTGCTTTCACCCATACGACTTACAAATTCGCCAATCAGCTGCCCCAGCATTTTTCGGCTAAGCGCCTGTGCATCCACCTTTCGATTATCTTCCAGCGTATCTATATTGCCTTCCATCTTCAGCGACGGAAGCACCCGCTTAAGCAAAAGCTCAAACTGCTGAAGATTGAGCAGACATCTCCCATAGAGCAATATCACTTGCTCTTTCTTCTCCTTATTTACATCTGTATTTGCATTACCGTCCATGGAAAAGATCCGTCCTTATGTCAGCAGATTAAGATATGGATAACGCATTATTACGGTATATATAAGAAAAAAGGCGCCACTATGGTGCCTTTTTATTCGGTTAGATAGGTGGATCACACTCCCCACCATGTGTCTTAGAGAGAGGCACAGATCTGCCAGAGATCGTACTGGATCGCCGCCGCCGTTACCTCGCGGCCTGCGCCCGGCCCCTGGATGACCAGCGGGTTGGTGCGGTAGCTGTCGCTTTCGATGGCGAAGATATTGTCGCACGGCAGCAGGTTGGCGAACGGGTGGTGGGGCTCCAGTGCCTCCAGCCCGACCCGCGCCTTGCCATCGTGCTCGAAGCGGGCGACGTAACGCAGCACCTTGCCGAGGCGCTTGGCTCCCTCGAAGGCGCTCTGGATCGGGCCGTCCAACTCTTTCAGCCTGTCCATGAACTGATCCGTACTCACCTTGCGCAGGGGCACGGGCACCAGGTTCTCCAGCTCGATGTCGGCAGAGTCGAGTTCAAAGCCTGCCTCTCGCGCCAGGATCAGCAGCTTGCGACGCACATCCTGGCCGGAGAGATCCTCGCGAGGATCCGGCTCGGTCAGGCCGTGCTGCCACGCCTCGTCCACCAGTTCGGAGAAGGGGCGGCTGCCGTCATACTGCTGGAACAGCCAGGAGAGGGTGCCGGAGAAAATGCCGGAGACCCCCTGAATGCGGTCGCCGCTCTGGCGCAGCATCTGGATGCTGGACTGGATCGGCAGCCCGGCGCCCACGGTAGCGTTGTAACGCCACTGCACCTGATGATCGCGGCAGCTCTGCTTGATGCGCTGGTAGAACTCGCTGTCGGCGGCACCGGCAAACTTGTTGGCCGCTATGATGTGGATGCCGAGCTGGGCGAAGTCCGGGTAGTAGCGGCTCACCGTCTCGCTGGCGGTCATGTCCAGCGCAATCAGGGTATCGAAACTGTGCTGCTCAAGCTGGGCCAGCAGCTCGGGCCAGATCAGCGGTTTGGGGTTGAACTTGTCCTGCACCTTGAGGGGATCCAGTCCCTCTTCGTCCAGCAGGCCCCCTTCCGAGCTGAACACCCCGTAGAGAGTCAGCGCCAGATTGAGTTCATGTTCGAGCCGCGCCTTCTCGCGGCCATAGAGGCTCAGCCAGTGGCCGCCTATGTTGCCCTTGCCGAACACCACCAGGCCGACCCGGGTCGGGCGGCTGAACAGGGCGCTGTGCAGAGCGATAAGTAGGGGCTCCAGCACCACCTGGCGCACGACGGCCACCAGACTCAGGCCATCTCTGGCCACCTGCACGAACTCCAGCGGCTGATCCGCCAGCAACTGATAGAAGCGGTGACACTGCTCGGCGTTGTCGGTCACCCCTGCACCCACCAAAGCCACCAGACTGAACCCCTCTTTCTGGATCAGGCCGGTGAAGCTGCCCTGCAGCTGGAAGTCGCGCAGCAGCTCGAACGCCCCTTCCGCCACTTCCAGGGTGTAGGCCAGACGCAGCACCCGCCGATCCGGCTGGCGCTGCAGGGTGAGCGGGTTGAGGCGGTGGCGGGCCAGATGGGCTTCGATGGCCGCCACCGTTTGCTCATAATGGGTCTGCGGCAGCACTTTCAGCTCGATCAGGGCAATCTGGTCCACCGAGGAGACGATGCGGGCGCCACCGGAGCGCGGCGCCCGGCGCAGAATATGGGTGCAGCCCTCATCCGGGTTGTAGCTGCAGCGCAGGGTAAGGCGCTGGCGGCTGTCGGCCACCGGCTGCAGGGTGCGCGAATGGAGCACCGAGGAGCCGAGGCGGGCCAGCTCGTTCGCTTCGGCCAGGCTCAGACGCTCCAGCAGGCGCGCCTCCTTGACCCGACGCGGGTCGGCGCTGTAGACCCCGGCCACGTCGCTCCAGATGGTGGTGGATTCGCCGTCCGCCAGCAGGGCCAGCAGGCTGGCGCTGTAGTCGGAGCCGTTGCGACCGAGCAGCAGGGAGCGCCCTTCCATGTCGGCGGCGATGAAACCTGTCACCACTATGCGACCGGCATGTTCGGCCAGCCGCGCCTTGAGCAGTTCGCTGGAAAGCGCAGTATCCACCTTGACCAGGGCGCCGTCCTCGGCGCGCAGGAAGCTGCGGGCATCGAGCCAGATGGCCTTGTCGCCGCGGCTGGTGAGCAGGGCCGCCAAGAGGCGCGCCGACCACACCTCGCCAAAGGCGAGCAGGCCGTTGCGGGCGAAGCGGTCAAACTGCCCCTCCAGGGTCTTGGCGATCAGTTGCATGTCGTCGGCCAGTTGCTGGCTCAAGTCGAGCTGCAGATCCCCCTCCAGCAGGCCGTCGATCAGGCTCTGCTGATAGGCGTGCAGGGCGGTGATGGCTTCACCGGCGGCCTCGTCCCCCGCCTCGGCCAGCTCCACCAGCTGGATCAACCGGTTGGTGGTCTTGCCGGCGGCAGAAACCACGATCAGTTCATCTCCGCCAACCTGCTGCTCGACGATAGCCGCGACCCGGCGATAGCAGACCGGATCCGCCAGACTGCTGCCACCAAACTTGTGCACATGGCGCCGCTTCAATCCTGCTTCTGTTGCCACCGCGATCTCTCCTTGTTGCTGCTGTTCCATTACTTCGCTACCTGCTCTGCCTGCTGCGCCTGTTCAAAAGCCTGAGCCAGATCGGCCACCAGGTCTTCACCGTGTTCAATGCCGACCGACAGCCGCAACAACTGGGCGCTGATGCCCGCCGCCTGCTGCGCCGCCGGTGTCATGGCCCTGTGGGTCATGCTGGCCGGATGGGCCACCAGACTCTCCACCCCGCCGAGGGACTCGGCCACCGAGAAGAGGGTGAGGGCCGCGAGGAAGGTGCGCAATCCGGCCTCGCTGCAATCGAGTTCAAAACTTAGCATGGCGCCGAAGCCGGACTGTTGACGGCGCGCAATATCGTGGCCCGGATGGGTCGGCAGGCTGGGGTGATAGATTTTTTTGACCAGCGGCTGTTGCTGCAGGAAGGTGAGGATGCGATCCGTGTTCTCCTGATGGGCGCGCAATCTGGGGGCCAGGGTGCGCAAGCCGCGCAGGGTGAGGTAAGAGTCGAACGCCCCGGAGGTGAGCCCCAGGCAGTTGGCCCACCACACCAGCGACTCGGCCAGCGCCTGCTCCTTGGCAATGGCCACGCCGCCCACCACGTCGGAGTGACCGTTGATGTACTTGGTGGTGGAGTGCACCACCAGGTCGGCACCGAGCGCCAGCGGCTGTTGCAACAGCGGCGAGAGGAAGGTGTTGTCCACCACCACCTGAGCCCCCACTTCATGGGAGGAGGCGGCGATGGCGGCAATGTCCACCACCCGCAACAGGGGGTTGGAGGGGGTCTCCACCCATACCAGCGCCGGCTTCTGTGCCAGCGCTTCGGCCAGCGCGGAGTCATCCCCTTGATCGACGAACTGCACCCGGTAGTGGCCCTTGGCTGCCAGATACTCGAACAGGCGCCAGGTGCCGCCGTAACAGTCGTGGGGGGCGATCAGCAGATCCCCCGTCTTGAGCAGGGCCGTCGTCACCAGATGGATGGCCCCCATGCCGGTGCCGGTCACCACGGCACCGGCCCCCCCTTCCAGCGCCGCCAGCGCGTCCGCCAGATTGGTGCGGGTCGGGTTGCCGGAACGGGCATAATCGTATTGACGGGGCTCGCCAAAGTCGGCAAAGGTGTAGTTGCTGGAGAGGTAGATGGGCGGCACCACGGCACCGTGCTGTGTGTCTGTCTCAATCCCGGTGCGTACCGCCTGGGTGGCCTTGTGGGTCATGTCACTCTCTCCTTGAACTGTCTCTGGGCGATGGCCGCTCTGCTTCTGCCACGGCTATCTTGCCATTGCTGGCCTATGGTGAACTACCTTACGCCAGCACAAAAAAGCCGTCAACACTTCCAGACGTCTAAATGGCTTTGCTGTTGGATTGCCATTAATTTCCACAAGGGTTAAAATCCGCGCTCACGGCCAAACGAGAACAGGTGGATCATGGGTACAGAGTGGAACGGCGACTACGTCAGCCCCTACGCGGAACACGGTAAGAAGAGCGAACAGGTCAAGAAGATTACCGTCTCGATCCCGCTCAAGGTGTTGAAGGTGTTGACCGATGAGCGCACCCGTCGCCAGGTGAACAACCTGCGTCATGCGACCAACAGTGAGCTGCTCTGTGAAGCCTTCCTGCACGCGTTCACCGGCCAGCCGCTGCCCTGCGACGACGATCTGCGCAAGGATCATCCAGACAGCGTCCCCGCCGAGGCGCGCGCCATCATGGAAGCGCTGGGCAAAGAGATCGAAGATTTCGACGCCGAGTAATCCTGCTGCAGATGCCAAACAGCAAACCCTTTTTGAAGATGACGCGGCCCCGGGCCGCGTCATTGCAATCCGCCGCCTCCCCCTTCAGCCTGCGTCGCTACCAGAGCGACATCCGCAGCCACAGCCACGACTTCGCCCAGCTGGTGATCCCCCTGGACGGCCCCATCGAGATCGAGGTGCAGGGTCAGGGGCGCCGCCTCGCCCCCGGTTTTGCCTGCGTGATAGCCCCCGGCGAGCGGCACGACTACGCCGCCGATCCCGCCCTCTCGTTTCTGGTGCAGGAGAGTGACTGGCTCCCCGGCGATCTGGCGGCTCGCCCCTTTATCGAGCTGGACGAGCCACAGCGCCACTACCTCGCCTTCCTGCACCACATGGTGGTAGCGGGTCGCCAGGTGGCGGGTATGGAGCAGGTGTGGCTCTCCCTGCTGGCACAAGGGCAAGGAGTGCACTCCTCTGTTCCCCCGCGTCTTGCTGCCCGTATCCTCAAGGTGCAGCGCCACATCGAGGCCCACCTCGCCGAGCCCCTCACCAATGAACGGCTCGCCGCCATCGCCTGCCTCGGTCAGAGCCAGTTCAAGCACGCCTTTCGTCAGCAGCTGGGGATGAGCGTCTCCCACTACATTCGGGGGCGGCGCATGACGCTGGCACGCACCCTGCTTGCCCACACCCAGCTACCCATAGGCGAGATCGCCAGTCGCTGCGGCTACCAGAATCAGGGAGCCTTCAGCGAGCGCTTCCTGATCGAGAGCGGGCTGCCCCCCTCCCTCTGGCGCCAGCAAAACGGCCTTTCGCCGTAACAGGGCGGCCAGTCACCGAAGACAGTCAGCACCGTTTCGAGGCATGCTGAGGCCAATGCAAGGTGTGTGAAAGGAGGAGCCAAGATGCAGACCATTAGCTGGCAGGATTTCGAGATGGTGGAACTGAGAGTGGGCACCCTGGTGCGGGTCGAGCCCTTCCCCGAGGCGCGCCGGCCCGCCTACAAGGTGTGGGCGGATTTCGGCCCCGAGCTCGGGGTGCGCAAGAGCAGCGCCCAGATAACGGATCTCTATCGCCCGGAGGATCTGGTGGGACGCCAGATAGTCGCCGTGGTCAACTTTCCCCCCAAACAGATAGGCCCAATCCAGTCGGAGTTTCTGCTGACCGGTTTCTATCGGGCCGACGGCGCCGTAGTGATGGCCATCCCGGAGCAGGCGGTGGAGAACGGCGCCAAGCTGGGCTGATGCCGTTGGCCCCATGAAATGAGAGAGGCGACCCCGGGGTCGCCTCTCTCATTTTTTGCCACAGCTCGCTGTTACTTCAACAGGCTGAAGATCAACGCCGAGACCGCCAGCGACCCGGTCAGCAGGATGAAGCCGTTGGTCCAGCCCTGGCGGAAGCGGGCCAGCGCCTCCACCTTGTAGATGGCCACCACCGGCATGATGAAGAGGATCATGGCGATGACCGGGCCAGAGAGGGTCTCCATCAGCCCCAGAATGCCCGGGTTGATGATGGCGGCGCCCCAGATAGCGAAGAACATCAGGGCGATGCCGAGCCGGTCCGCCTTGGCCAGCGACAGGCCGGTGGGCTTGGCAATCAGGCTTTTGAGGCTTTCGCGGGCACCGAGGAAGTGGCCGAGGAAGGAGGAGCTGATGGCGATGAAGGCAATAAGCGGCCCCAGCGTCACGATCACCGGGTTGTCGGTGATGTTGGCAAGATAGGAGAGCACGGAAACGTTCTGCGCCTTGGCCTCGGCCAGCTGGGCCGGGGAGAGGCTCAGCACGCAGGAGAAGACGAAGAACAGCACGAAGCCCACCAGCATGATGGTGGTATTGCGCAGGATCAGGCCGCTCTTGGCCTCCGCCTGCTCGCCATATTCCCGCCGCTGCACGTTGGCAAAGCCAGAGATGGCGGCGGCGTGGCTGAAAGCGAATACAGTGACCGGCAGCGCCAGCCAGACGGTATTGAGGAAGCTAACCCCTTCAAACGCGGTCACTTCCGGCCACTGCCACTGGGGAATGAGATAGCAGGAAAGCGCCGCCAGAATGGCCGCCAGCGGATAGACCATGAAGGCAAACGCCCGCAACATCGCCTTCTCCCCCGCCATCATCACGGCGATCATGGCGAACACCAGCAGGCCGGAGAGCATCACCCGGTTCGGGGTGGCCATGCCGAGCTGGTTGACCATGAAGCTCTCCACCGTGTTGGTCAGCCCCACCCCGTAGATGAGCAGGATCGGGAAGATGGAGAGGAAGTAGAGCGCCGAGATGAGGCGGCCGGCCATCTTGCCGAAGTGCTCCTCGGCTACCTCGGTGAAATCGGCGTGAGGGCGGGAGGAGGAGAGCACGAAGCGCGCCAACCCGCGGTGAGCCAGAAAAGTCATGGGACCGGCCAGCACGGCCACTATGACCAGGGGCCAGATCCCGCCCAGACCCAGGTTGATGGGCAGAAACAGGATGCCGGCGCCGACGGCGGTACCAAACAGGCTGATCGCCCAGTGGGTGTCATGACGCCGCCAGCGGCTGGTGCTGGCAACGGCGGGCTGGGAACCGGACAAATCCTTTACGACGTCTACAGATAAACTCATTACTAATCCACACTTTGTCAGTATTTTAATCTGAGCTTATTGTGGTTTATCAGGATTTAATTCTCAAAAAGCGGGACTGAAACATATCACTACCATAATGGGCTTCAACCAGTGAGATTGGGAATCCAATCGGGATCACATAATTGAGTAAAACTACAAAACTAAGCTTCAATGAAATATAAAACCAAATTCTTATTCATACTCATTTTTTTATTTTGCCCAGCGGATCGTTTTCAGCATTACATGAAATTCATGCCAATTACTCAGGAAGGATTGTGATCATCCACTGTCATTATCGTACTTTGCCAGCGGATATCCCTGCTCATCTGCGATAAAACCAGCGGATCACACCAAGCAAACAGGCGGCCCTGAGGCCGCCTGTTTGTGTCGTCTGGCGGCAGAGCATCAGCCAGCCTGATGGGCCAGGATCTTGCCCCAGGCGAGATCCGGATCCCCCATTACGATGAAGTCCGGGTTCTCCAGCGACTCGGTTTCGTTGTAACTGAGCGGCTGCAGCGCCAGGCTGAGGATGCGACCGCCAGCCGCCTCGACGATGCACTGGGCGGCGGCGGTATCCCACTCGCCGGTAGGACCGAGCCGCACGTAGCAGTCGGCCGCGCCTTCCGCCACCAAGCAGGACTTGAGGGAGCTGGAGCCGAGCGGGATCAGCTCGTAGTTGATGGCCGGATTGAGACGGCGGGTCAGGTTCTCCAGCTTCTGGCGACGGCTGATGGCCACCACCAGCGAATCGGGCTGATCGTGTTCGTGGTGCATGGCGCTGATGGGCAAGGTCTCGCCGTTCACCTCCTTGAAGGCGCCGTGGCCGCGCACCGCCCAGTAGAGCACGTCGGACTCGGGGGCGTAGATGACACCGAGCACGGGCACATTGTCCCGCACCAGGGCGATCAGGGTGGCGAAGTCACCGCTGCCGGCGATGAACTCACCGGTGCCGTCGAGGGGATCCACCAGCCAGTACTGCCGCCAGTTGGCTCGCAGACTGAAGGGCACATCGGCCGCCTCTTCGGTCAGCACGGGCACATGGGGGGTGAGCGCCGACAGCGCCTGTTTGAGGTAGGCATCGGCAGCAAGATCGGCACTGGTGACCGGGGTCGCATCCTCCTTCAGCTGACGCTCGAACTGACCGCCGTGATAGATTTCGTGAAGGATCCTGCCCGCTTCGCGGGCGATCTCCTTGACCCTAGGAACCCAGGCCAACAACTCCTGCATCTTGTTATCCTCTGTTTTTATTTATTGCCTTTGCCCACGCTTGGGCTAGTTTTCCTGCTCCGCCAGCCACTTCTGGGCCAGCAGCAGGGCACTGATGCTGCGCGACTCGCTGAAGTCGGGTCGTGCCAGCAATTCGTCGATACGGTTGAGGGGCCAGGGGATCACCTCGAGGGGCTCGGGCTCATCGCCGATCCGTTGCTCCGGGAAGAGATCCCGCGCCAGCAGTATGTCCATCCGGCTGGAGAAGTAACCGGGCGCCAGCGACACCTGCTTGAGGGGGATCAGGCTGTTGGCGCCGAAGCCCGCCTCCTCCATCAGCTCCCGGTTGCCCGCCTCGAAGGCGTTCTCGCCCGGATCTATCAGCCCCTTGGGGAAGCCCAGCTCGTAAGAGTGGGTGCCCGCCGCGTACTCGCGCACCAGCAGCAGGGTGTGGGCATCGAACAGCGGCACCACCATGACGGCGCCCCGGTTGCCGCCGCGCATCCGCTCGTAGACCCGCTCCTCCCCATTGCTGAATTTAAGATGCAGGGATTCCACCTTGAACAGCCGGCTCTCGGCCACTATTTCGGCCTTGAGGATCTCCGGCTTGCTCTTGTCATGCGCCATGGTGTCGACACTGAGGTATTCGGGCTTGCTATTGTGGTGGTCACTCATCGGGCGCTGGCTGCTCGTTAAAAAATCGTGCTTCAAGAGTAAACGACTCCCCGAACGAACACCACGGGGCAAAGCGGCGAAAGCAGACGGAAAAATCCGTTATAATGCCGCCCTGTTTTCCCCACCCTCATTGACCGCGAGAAGCCCCATGTCGACCCCCTTGCCCTGGCACCAGATAGATACAGTTCTGCTCGATATGGATGGCACTCTGATCGATCTCCATTTTGACAACCACCTTTGGCAGCAACTGGTGCCGAGCGTTATGCCGAGCGCCTCGGTTTGCCACTGGCGGAGGCCAAGGCGCAGATCGATCGGCACTATCACGCCGTCAGCGGCACCCTCGACTGGTACTGCGTGGATTACTGGAGCCAAACCCTGGGGCTGGACATACGCGCCCTCAAGCAGGAGCTGCTGGAGAAGATCCGGTGGCGGCCCAACGCCATCCCCTTTCTGGCCGAGCTGCGGGCAGCAGGCAAGCGGCTGGTGCTCTTCACCAACGCCCACCCCGCCAGCCTGTCGGTCAAGGATGCGCAGCTCTGTCTTGCTGATCATCTGGATCTGATGGTGAGCACCCACGAGCTGGGCTGGTCGAAGGAGAGCCAGCACTGCTGGCAGGCGCTGGCACAGCGGCTGGCGTTCGATCCGGCCCGCACCCTGTTTGTGGATGACAGCGAGCGGATCCTGCGGGCCGCCGCCGACTACGGCATCGGCTATCAGCTCGCCATCCAGAACCCTGACAGCTGCCAGCCCGAGCAGCACATCACCGCCTTCCCGGCGATCCGCGATTACGCCGAGTTATTGCCGCTGGCCGTGTAAGCCGAGGCAGGGGAGCATCTGGGCAACCAGGCACAGCCTCCCCCATCCCTTCCACGATGACGCCGGATGGCTGCCGCTGACCCAGCGGGCAGCGGATAAACAAAAGGGCTGCCCAGGCAGCCCTTGTCGATCCCGGTCGCCTCACCCCTGCCACGCCACCAGCTGGTACTGCTTCTTGCCCCGGCGCAGCAGCAGGTAGCGGCCAAACAGCCGATCCTTTGCACTCAGTTGCTCATCCTGCTTGATGACACCATTGAGGCTGATGGCTCCCGCCGCCAGCAGTTCGCGGGCGATGCGCTTGGAGTTCGCCAAACCGCAGCTGACCAGTAAAGTGACCAGATCCATCTCACCACTGACAGTGCAACTCGGCATGCCGTCTTGCGCCAGTTGGGCGAGATCGCTCTCGCCGAGGCGGGCCACCTCGCCGCAAAACAGCAGCTCGCTGATGCGCCGTACCGCCGCCAGCGCCGCCTTGCCGTGCACCAGTTCGGTCAGCTCGTCCGCCAGCACCTGCTGGGCCTGCTTGCGCCCTTGCCGCTCGGCATCTTCCGCCTCCAGGTCGGCAATCTCGCTCAGCGGCATAAAGCTGTAGTAGCGCAGGAAGCGGTAGACATCCTCGTCCGCCGTGCCGAGCCAGAACTGGTAGAAGGCATAGGGCGAGGTGAGCGCAGGATCGAGCCAGACAGCGCCACCCTCTGTTTTACCGAACTTGGTGCCATCCGCCTTGGTGATGAGCGGCAACGTCATGCCGTACACCTGGGCCTGATGGAGGCGGCGGGTGAGATCCATGCCGCTGGTGATGTTGCCCCACTGATCGTTGCCGCCGATTTGCAGGGTGCAGCCGAACCGCTGGTTGAGCACCGCAAAATCCTGGGATTGCAGCAGGGCGTAGGAGAACTCGGTAAAGGAGATGCCCTGATCCGGGCGGGCCAGCCGCTGGCGCACCGATTCTCGCGCCAGCATGGCGTTGACCGAAAAGTGTTTGCCGATGTCGCGCAGAAAATCGAGGGCCGACATCTGCCCCATCCAGTCGGCGTTGTTGACCAGCACAGGGGCCGACAGGGCGTCGGTGGCGGGCAGCAGCGCCTTGATCTGGGCCGACAGGCTGGCCACCCAACCCTGCACGGTGTCGGCGCTGTTGAGGCTGCGCTCGGTTGCCTTGAAGCTGGGATCGCCGATAAGGCCTGTGGCCCCGCCCACCAGTGCCACCGGGGTGTGGCCCGCCAGCTGGAAGCGCCGCAGCATCAAGAGCGGCACCAGATGACCGATATGCAGGCTGCCGGCGGTGGGATCGAACCCGCAGTAGAGGGTACGCGGCGTGGCGAGATGGTCGGCCAGCGCCGCCGGATCGGAATTCTGGGCCACAAGGCCGCGCTCGGTCAGCTCATCGAGCAGGTGGGGGTTGATCATGGGTGCTCCAGCAGCAGGGGAAAAGTGGCCATACTCGCCGCTCTGGCCCGTGGCGGATATGTCCCCTGGGGGACAGTTTTGTAACTCTCGTGCTAGCATTGCGGCCATCTTGGGGAGCCTGTCCCCGCAGCCCCGAGCCCAGCCGCCATGACCCAGCCCCTATCCCAGCAATGTGCCGCCGATCTGCTCACCACCACGCTGACCGAGGTCGTCGATGCCCTGCACGACAGCGCCTTTTCGGCAGCCCTGGTGCGCCTCATCCAGCAGCAGGTGGCGTTCGACTGCGCCCTGCTGCTCGGAGTGGGGCAAAGGCCCGTCTACCTCTACGACAACCTGAACCACCAGCGGGCCCTGCTGTTTGACCGCTACCTCACCAGCCACTTCAGTCAGGATCCTTTCATGCAGGCGTTGTCCGAGGGGCTGCCTGCCGGGGTCTGGACCCTGGCACAGGTGTCACAAGGGCGGCTGGATCCCGAGTATCGCCACCACTTCTATCAGGCCACCGGCTGGCAGGAGGAGGTGGGGCTTATTCTGCCGGTGCGGGACGGACTGACGCTCATGCTGTTTCTCGGACGCCTCGACAAACGCAGCTCCCTCAGCTGTGACGAGCTGGCGAGGCTGGAGCAGCTGTTTCCGCTGGTACATTCACTGTGTCGCCAACAGTGGCAGCAGAGCCAGCCGCTACTGGCCCAGAGCACTGCACTGCCAGACAGCGCCAGCCTCAGGAGTGCGGTAGAGCAGGCGATGGCGAGTGTGGGCGGGGATCGGCTCACCCGGCGCGAGCGGCAGGTGGCGGGCCTACTGTTGCAGGGGCTGGATACCGAAGCCATTGCCGCCGAGCTCGGCATTGGCAGCGGCACAGTGAAGAATCACCGCAAACACCTCTATGGCAAACTGCGGCTCGGCTCACGGGCCGAGCTATTCAGCTTCTTTCTGAACCACCTCATTACGGCACCGAGCGGCGAGACAGGGACCCCATAACGACAGGACCCCGCCGAAGCAGGGCCCTGTTCATCCTTTTTCCAGACCGGCAGACGATGTCGTCAGATGCGACCCTGATAGCGCAGCGGGAAGCGCCCCTGACCGTCGGGCTGACCGAGGAAGGGCAACCCCTGCTTCATCTGGTCCGGCAGTTCCGGGCCCGGTTTGAGGGTACCCTGGAACAGGTACTGGCGATTGGGTTGCAGCTCCAGCTTGCCCATCACCTGCACCGCCTCCGAGCCCTGCTTGAGCTCGGCCACCAGCCGGGAGTCGATGCAGGTCAACTTGAGCTCGGGATCCCCCAGCGGCAGCTTGCCGGCCGGGGTATCGGCATCGGCACCATACCAATGGAGGTTGCCGTAGAGGTTGTCACACCAGGGATTGCCCTGGGCAAACTGATCGACCTTGAGCTGCAGCTGGCCCGCCACCGTCAGCGGGAACGGCAACCGCATGGGCACCCTATCCAGCACCCAGGGTGCGGGCACGTTGAGGGTGATGTCGCGACCAAAGGCGGCGCCGTTCCAGCCGACCACGCCCTGGCCATTGAGGCCGCTGCGATCACCGAAACGCAGGGAGACCTCGGGGGCGAAGCGCAGCAGCGACCAGCCGTTGAGCTCCCAGCGCAGCTGGGTCAGCGACTCGCTGGCGTATTGCAGCCGGGCGACCTGGCCGCTCCAGAGGGTGCCGCTCACCCCTTCCAGCTGCACCAGGTTGGGCGGCAACGGCAGATGGCGCACCACCAGGGTGGCTGGCAGTTTCACCAGCAGAAAACCGAGATAGGCCACCAGAAACAGGATGGCGATCAGTACTTTTTGCTTCATAGAAAACGACTCGATTGCAAATATCTGGCCTTGGCCAGGCCCGAAATCATACCGGAGCGAGATGCCGGAAACCGGACGGCGCTCAGCACGCTTGGGGTCATTGGGGACGACTCAACTGCAAGCGTCTGACCTTGACCAGACCCGGCGCCAGGTTCTCGCGGGCCACCTCGATGACCTGCACCTGCACGCCATACCGATCGGTCAGAGTCGCCAGCCAGATCAGCAGATCATCGAACGCCACCGTGTCGATCCACACCTGCAGCTCCTGCCCCTGGGGCTGCAACCGGGCAATTTTGATCTTCTGGTTGAAGGCGGTGCGGTTCACCACCCCTTCCAGGGTGCCGCTGGTGTCGATCTGACGACCCTGGCCGCCCTGCATCGCCAGCACCTCTTCGCCCTTCTCCTTGAGCCAGGCCAGGGTCTGCTGCTGACTCAATACCTGCCGCTCGCGCTCGTCGATGCGGTTGGCAATGGGTTGCCAGACGACCCAGTAGCAGAACCCGATCAGCAGACAGCTACCGCCGACGGCCACCAGGCGCTGCTCACGGGCGCTGATGCCACGCCACCAGCCTTGTAGTTTGTCCATCATGATGATTTACCCTTCAGCACCAGTGCCCCCTCGACCTTGCCCTCGGTGCTGCGCACCTCGCCCTGCTGTACCGCGAAGCGCTTGCCTGCCAGTTCCCGAAAACGCTCTATCTCGGCAAACCCGGGCGCCGTCACCTGCAAGCGCAATTCGCCCCGGGCAGCATCGAAGCGCAGCACCTCGGGCTTGAGACCCGGTACCTCGGCAAACGTGGGCGCCAGCTCGGTCAGCAACATCAGCATGCCATCCTGCGGGGTCTGCCCCAGCTGCTTGAGGTGCTGTGCCATCTGACTGCGCACGTTGACGATCCGGTTCTCCCCCGGGAAGATCCGGGTGTAGACCTGCCGGATCTCGGCCTTGAGGGCCTTGTCCTGCTCCGCCAGCTGATAGAGGTGCACGCCACGCTGGGTGAGCGCCACCAGCAGCAAGAGCCCGGCCACCACGGCCACCTTGCGCCACTGCAACCAGTAGCGGGAGTATTCGGTCTGTGGCCGGTAGGGGCCCTGCAACAGGTTGGCCTGACAGTTCAGCGCCCCCCTGGCCAGCAGCAGCATGGGCAGCTCTGGATCGGCTGCCAGCCAGTTGGCTGCCGGGATCGCCGGCGGCGAGGTATGACTGTGAATGGTGGCAGGTTCGGCCTCTGCCGCTAGCAACATGGCCAGCAGCGACTCGTCGGCCACTATGCCCTCACAGGGGCCCTGACGCAGCAGCCACTCCTTGCCCAGTTGCAGCGCGGACCAGCCATCGGCAGCGGGCGGCAACGCCAGCACGTCCGGCAACAACTGCTGGCTCTTGAGACCAGCCTGCTGCAACCAGCCCAGCCAGCTCTGCATCTTCTCCTTGTCGACCGCCATCAGGTCCACCTTGTGCCCCTCATGACCGAGCACGACCAGATGCAACTCGTCCACATCGGAGGCGATCTGTTCCTCCAGCAGGTAGGGCAAGGCCGCCGCGGCCTGGCGACTGTATTTGCCCGGCAGGCTTACCCGCCGGAAGATAAGGTCGCAGCCCGGCACCAGGGTCACTACCGGGCGGCCACCAGCACGCTCCCGCAGCTCGCCGAGGGCATGGGCCGAGGCCAGGGTGCCGGAGGCAATGATCTCCTCCTCCTTGGCCGACCACACCAGCCACTCGACCGGTTGCTGCGCATTGGTCCCCAGACGGATGACCAGACTCTCGCTCACAAATATCTCTCCTGCCATTCCCGTCCGCATCCCAGAGGATGGGCGGGAGCGCAGCCCTCGGCTGCTGTCCAATACGGGTCAGGGCGGGTACGACCAGCGGCCGTCACCCACACCTGTTTATCATTCGGCGCCGCCGTTGAGGCGACGCAGCATCACCAGCTTGTTGTCTTTGCCACGCACGAAAACGCTCTCCAGCCTGGCCCGGGTGTCACCCACCTCGGCAATCAGCTTGGCCTCGAAATAGCTGCTCTTGACGTCCAGCGCCGCGTCCAGCCCGGAGATAGTGCTCACCGGCACCGGCATCTGATCCGTCATCGCCTTCTTCTCCTTCCACCCCTTCTGGGGGCGGCTGGTCAGCACCCTCTTGGCGTCATCGAGCCCCACCTTGTCCAGATAGAGGGCCACCAGCAGTGCCGCCTGTTCCGGCTTGATGGTGTTGACGTTCACCAGCAGCTTGTCGCTCGGCAGGGCGCACACATAGGGCGCCAGCCGGGCATACAGACTGGCACTGACCCCCCGCACTGCCCTCAGCTCGTCCGTGCTGAGCATCCACTGGTTCGCGGTCAGATAAGGGGGGGTCAACCCTTCGTAATAAGCATCCTCGGCGCCGTAGCTGGAGACCAGCGCAGTATCCTTGTCGGTCCAGTCGCGGATGGCATCGGTCAGCTGCACCGCTTCGTAATCCTCGACCTCGAGCTGCTTGAGCAGGGCACGAAACGCCTTGACCTGATAAGGCTGCTTCTCGAGATCGTCGCCGCTCTCTCCCTCTTTCAGAGGCACGCTCAGGCTGTTGAGGTTGAAGCAGGATTGCAGATCCCGCACCCGGCCGGTCAGCTTGCCGTCATCCACCGGGAAGACGGCATCCTGTCTGGCCCAGTTCTGACCCAGACTCACCACGTTGGGGTCATCCTTGAAATCCTGAGCCAGCACCTTGCTCACCAGCGCCTCCGCCGACATGGCATACCACCAGGCCTGTTTGCCGGCGGTGAGGTTGCCGGTACGGCGCAGCTCCAGTTGCAGGCGACCGCTCATGTTGCTGGCGATGATCACCATCACCGACAATATGAGCAGCACCACCAGCAGGGCCATGCCCCCCTGGCGGCGGCAAGATGGCATGTGGCCAGCGCCTGTCCGCTTAGTTCGCATTTTCTGCTCGCTGGCCACCGGCCCCGATGAGGAACTGGCGGCGAAGGGTGCCGTAATCTTCCAGCTCCAGCTCCACTGCTAGGCCATAAGGCAGTACGTTGCGCTGGGTCCACTCCTCTTGCCAGGCTCCCTTGTCGTAAAAATAGAGTCGCAGCGCCGTCACCCGATCCAGCATGGGCTGGATGCGCGGCTCTGTGCCTATCACGGGATCCGGGTAGAGGTAGCTCAGCCGCTCCAGCTTGTGATCCTTGAGGCGCCAGCCGACCCGCTGCAAACCGGAACGTGGCAGCATGCCATCCGGGTTGAGCCAGCCACCGCGAATGAAGGCCATGCCCCAGTCGTCGCTCTGCTGGCCGAAGCGGGATGCCGCCAGCAGCACCTTGTTGTTTTCGCCGTCAATGCGGCCGCTGCGGGGCACCATCTGGGTGATGTCCCGCTCCATCAGGGTGAAAGCCAACTGCAACTCGGAGAGGCGCGCCTCCTTCTTCTTGGCCACCTCATCGCTGGTGAGCACCCCCTGCAGCACCTGATAGGCACCCATGCTCAGGCTGGCGAAGATGGCGATAGCCACCAGCATCTCCAGCAGGGTGAAGCCCGCCTGACGGGTACGCGTTTGGCTAAAGCCAAGACTGTTCATCGGCTGACACCGGCTCCGGATCATGGAGACAAGCTGACTCGGGTTCATCGGCTGACATCGGCTCCGGATCATGGAGACAAGCTGACTCAGGTTCATCGGCTGATATAGGTCCGGATGAAGGCAACCGGACTCTCTGCCTTGGGCGCAGTACGCACTTCCATATCCAGCGCCTTGAAGTTGTTGTCGGCGGTGGCCACGCCGCGATAACGCCAGTACCAGGTCTGACCCGCCATCTGTTCGTCTCCCTCCACCCAGCTGTCACCGGGCCACTTGGCCTCCAGCTTCTGCTGCACCAGCTGATTCTCTACTACCCAGGTCGCCAGCGTCTTCTCTTCCAGATAATTGAGCGCGGAGAGGTGCTCGCTGGCGGTTTTCATCACGGCGAGGCCCGCGATGGCGAACACCGCCAGCGCCACCATCACTTCGAGCAGCGTCATGCCACGGGCGTTCATTCCTCCTCCTCGTCCTGCAGCAGTCGCAGGCGGCCGAATTCATCCGCCTTGACCGTGCGCAGGTAGCGCACATCCTCATCCTGTTGGGTCAGCGTCAGCACGAAAGGGGTCAGCTCGCCACCGGGGAAGATCAGCACCTGGGGCGTGCGTTCCTTCTCGTCCCGACCCCGCTCGGTTTTCTCGTCGGACTCGGTACGCCAGCTGAATCCCTCGAGCTCTATGGCCAGCAGCTGGGTGTCAGGCAGTTGCACCTGTCCCAGGATCTTGTCGCCGGTCAGTGCCTGCCACTTGCGATCCTTGGCCGCACGCTGCATGAACTGCCAGCCGTGATCCTCGATGCGAAGCCCCACCAGCCGGCCATCCATCACCGAATACTCCTGCGCCTGTTGCAGGGTCGCCATGAAGCGGCGCGCCTGCTTGTCGAGCTCGCGATCCCCCTTGGCCCCTCCCATGCTGAGAGTGACGGCGGTGGCCACCAGCCCCATCAGCATGGCGACCAGCAATACCTCCAGCAGGGTAAAGCCCGTCTGGCGATGAGGAGACGACGGGCCCCTCACGGCAACGGGATCCACAGTGCCTTGATGGCAGTGCACTCAATCACGTTATTGGAAATCCTTCAGATTCCAGTTGCCGATGTCGTCATCGGTACCGGCTTCGCCATCCAGCCCCATGGAGAAGATGTCGATCTTGCCAAACTGGCCCGGACTCAGCATCTGGTACGGGTTGCCCCAAGGGTCCTGCGGCAGGCGCTTGATGTAACCACCGTCGCGGTAGCTGCGCGGCTCGGGAGCTGCGCTCGGCTTGTTGACCAACGCATCCAGACCCTGTTCAGTACTCGGGTAGCGGTTGTTGTCCAGCTTGTACATGTCGAGGGCATTTTCCAGCGCAACTATATCGGAGACGGCTTTCTGCTGGTCAGCCTTCTCCTTGTTGCCCATCAGGTTGGGCACTACCAGGCTGGCCAGGATCCCGAGGATCACGATGACCACCATGACTTCCAGCAGGGTAAAACCGGATTGACGACGCTTTTGCATGACTTACTCCCTAACGAAATGAGATGGCGCAGGCCATCAGAGATTGACCATATTGTTGAGCTCGAGCGAGTTGACTGCAGGATCGACCGAAGTCACCTGCACGACAGCATCATAAATTCACCATATTGTTCAGCTCGAGCGAATTGACTGCAGGATCGACCGAAGTCACCGGCACGCCAGCATCATAAATTCACCATATTGTTCAGCTCGAGCGAATTGACTGCAGGATCGACCGAAGTCACCCTCACGCCAACATCATAAATTCACCATGTTGTTCAGCTCGAGCGAGTTGACTGCAGGATCGACCGAAGTCACCTGCACGCCAGCATCATAAATTCACCATATTGTTCAGCTCGAGGATCGGCTGCAGGATCGACATCACGATGAACAGCACGACCCCGGCCATGGAGACCACCAGCATGGGCTCGAACACGCCGAGGGCGATGTTCACCTGGGTTTCGAATTCCCTGTCCTGGTTGTCCGCCGCCCGCTCCAGCATGCTGTCGAGCTCGCCGCTCTGCTCGCCGGAGGCAATCATGTGCAGCATCATGGGCGGGAAAATCTTGGTTTCATCCAGCGCCTTGCGCAGGCTGGTACCCTCCCGCACCCGTTCGGTGGCCTCACCGATGCGAGTACGGGCAAAGTCATTGGAGAGCACCTCGCCGGCGATCTTCATCCCCTCCAGCAGGGGCACGGCGCTGGCGTTGAGTATGCTCAGGGTACGGGCGAAACGGGCGGTGTTGAGACCACGGCTGACCCGGCCTATGACCGGCAGGCGCAGCACCACCTGATGCCAGTGACGGCGACGCTTCTCGTCGGTCAGCCACCAGCGCCAGACAAACCCACCCATAAACAGCAGCAACAGGAACCACAGCCCGTAGTGCTGCATCAGCTCGCTGGTGCCGATGAGGAAGCGGGTGGTGGCAGGCAGCTGCTGGCCCATGTGTTCAAACTGGGCCACCACCTTGGGCACCACGGCAGTGAGCAGGATCGAGATGACCCCGACCGCCACCAGAGTGAGCACTATGGGGTAGATCATCGCCTGCAGCAGCTTGGTGCGCATATGCTGGCGCTGCTCCGTGTAGTCGGCGAGCCGGTTGAGCACCTTCTCCAGATGACCGGACTTCTCCCCCGCCGCCACCATGGAGCGAAACAGCTGATCGAACACGTGGGGAAAAGCCCCCAGCGAATCGGCCAGCGAGTAACCCTCCACTACCTTGCTGCGCACCGTCGCCACCAGGCTGCGCAGGTGGGCCTTCTCGCACTGCTCGGCCACTGCCCGCAACGCCTCTTCGATGGTCAGCCCTGCACCCACCAGGGTTGCCAGCTGACGCGTGATGAGGGCCAGTTCGGAAGTGGAGGCGCCACGGCGAAACAGCACGAAGCGATTTGCTTCCCGCTTTGCCTTCTCCGTGGTCTCGTTCACCTCGAGCGGGGTCAGCCCCTGCTCACGCAATTGCTGGCGCACCTGGCGGGCAGAATCCCCTTCCAGTACGCCGCTCTTGTTCCGTCCCTTGCTGTCGAGAGCCTTGTATTCGAATGCTGCCATCTCAATCTTCCCGAGTCACACGCAGCACCTCTTCGAGGCTGGTCTGCCCCTTGAGCACCTTGTCGATGCCGTCGCGACGGATGCTGGGGGTATGACCCCGGATCAGCCGCTCGATGGCCAGTTCGCCGCTGGCGCTGTGGATCGCCTCGCGCACCGCCTCGTCGATCACCACCAGCTCGTGAATGCCAGTCCGGCCACGATAGCCTGTGTGGTTGCACTGCTCGCAACCCACCGGGCGCCACACCTGCTGATCCGGCGCGAGCTCGATGCCCATGGCAAGGCGCTCCTGCTCGGTGATGGGGCGCGGGGTACGGCAATCCGGACAGAGAGTACGCACCAGCCGCTGGGCCAGTACCGCCAACAGCGATGAGGAGAGCAGGAAAGGCTCTATCCCCATGTCCCGCATCCGGGTGATGGCACCGATGGCGGTGTTGGTGTGCAGGGTCGACATTACCAGGTGACCGGTGAGCGACGCCTGCACCGCTATCTGGGCAGTCTCGAGGTCTCGAATTTCCCCCACCATCACCACGTCAGGATCCTGACGCAAGATGGCGCGCAGGCCGCGGGCAAAGGTCATGTCCACCTTGCTGTTGACCTGGGTCTGGCCCACCCCTTCGAGGTCATATTCGATGGGATCTTCCACCGTGAGAATATTGCGATCCCGCGAGTTGATCTCGGAGAGTGCCGCATACAGAGTGGTCGACTTGCCCGAACCGGTCGGCCCCGTCACCAGAATGATGCCGTGGGGCTTGCGAATGAGTTCGCTGATGATGTTGCGGTTGGCCAGCGTCATGCCAAGCTGCTTGAGTTCGAGCCTCACGTTGTTCTTGTCGAGCAAACGCAATACCACCCGCTCACCGTAGCTGGACGGCATGGTGGAGACCCGCACGTCCACCGCCCTGCCACCGATGCGCAGGGAGATTCGGCCATCCTGCGGCACCCGCTTCTCGGCGATGTCCATCCGCGACATGACCTTGATGCGCGACACCAGCAGGGAGGCCAGCTTTCGATGGGGGCGCAGGATCTCCCGCAGCACGCCATCGATGCGGAAGCGAATGACCAGCGCCCGTTCAAAGGTCTCGATATGGATGTCGGACGCCTCCTCTTTTATCGCCTCGCTCAACATGGCGTTGATGAGGCGGATGATGGGAGCGTCGTCGTCAGCGTCCAGCAGGTCCTCGCTCTGGGGCAGCTCTTCGGCCAGCGCAAAGAAGTCCATCTCGTTGCCGAGATCCTCCATCAGCTGGCGCGCCTCGGAAGAGTCGCGCTGATAGTGGGCCATCAGCAGCTCTTCAAACGCCTCGCCGTCCATCTGCTCCACCGTGAAGGCGCAGCCCGCCACCCGCCGCACTTCCAGCAGGGCTTGTGGCGTCACACCCTGACGGCAGAGCAGCAGGGGAGTCCCCTGCCGCTCGGTCAGGATGACACCGAAGTTGCGGGCAAAGGCGAACGGCAACTCGGGCAGGGCTGCCGGCAAATCCGTTCCGTCAAGCTGGTACGCCGCCATCACTTGCTACCCTGTACGAATGGCTGCACTCCGTCAGCCGTCGCCTGCTGGCGCGCCTTCATTTGTTCGATCTGCTTCTGCGCCTCGGGAGACACTGTGACATCCTGGCCATACTCGGGCAGCACCTGGCGTTTGGGCGAGGTGAGGTAGCCTTCCTGGGCAGATGCCTCGAGCTGCTCGGCCCGGAACAGGGTGTACTTGTTGCTGGAGATGCCGGAGTAGACGTTGGCATCCCGCAATATGGTCGGCCGGATGAAGACCATCAGGTTGCGCTTGGAGGTACTGTTGTTGGTAGAACGGAACAGGTAACCCAGTACGGGGATATCGCCTAGCAACGGCACCTTGGAGACTGTTTCACTGGTTTTTTCATCCATCAAGCCACCCAGCACCACGGTTTCGCCGCTTTTCACCAGCACGGCGTTCTTGATGGTGCGGGTATCAAAGGTCGGACCCAGTGTTGCAGTGCCCTCCGCAGCCTTGCTCGCCACACTGGAGACTTCCTGCTCGATAGTGAGCAGCACCGAGTCCCCTTCATTGATCTGCGGCGTCACCACCAGCTTGGTACCCACCGTCTTGCGCTCAATGGTATTGAACACCTGATCGCTGGTGGTCGAGCTCTGGGAGCCGCTTTGCACCGGCACTTCCTGGCCGACGTTGAAGGAGGCTTCCTTGTTGTCCATGGTAACGATACTCGGAGTGGAGAGAATATCGCTCTTGGTATTGGTGGAGAGCGCCGTCACCAACATGGCCCAGTTGCCCTTGTAGAAACCGGCAGCCATGCCATTGAAACCACTGGCCAGCGTGGAAAGCGAGTCCGTGTTGCCGTTGTCCTTGTAATCCTTGGCGGCGATGGCCACTGAACCGATGGGCAGACCGGTACTGTTAAACTGGGTGCCACCGCCATTGGTATTGGCCCACTGAACCCCGAGGTTGAGGCCGTCGCCATCATCGATCTCGACGATGATCGCCTCCACCAGCACCTGGGCGCGGCGGATGTCCAACTTGGCGACCACCTGCTCCAGTTCGGCCATCACATCGGGCTGGGCAGTAATGACCAGGGCATTGGTGGTTTCGTCAGCGGAGATGGCCAGCTTGCCACCACCGATACTGGCACCGCCACCAGTCGTGGTGGTACCGCCGCCCTTCTTGTCCGCTTCTATGCTGGAGCTGACGCCCTTGAGCACCTCAACCATGTCCTTGGCCTTGCCGTATTTGAGGTAGAAGACCCGAGTGTTGCCCTGGCTCTGCAGATCCCGATCGAGCTGACGCACCATCTGTATGATGCGGGCCCGTGCCTTGGGTTCACCACTGACCACCACAGAGTTGGTGCGCTCGTCGGCCACCACCTTGGGCGCCAGCAGCAGAGAGGTGTTGCCGCCCTGACTGTTGCCATCCTTGTTGAGGTTGGTGACCAGTCGCACCATCTCGCCGGCGGAGGCATATTTCAGCTTGATGATGTCCACCTCCTGATCGCCCGCCTTGTCGACCCGGCGAACCACTTCCACCAGCCGGTTGACCACGGCAGCACGGCCCGTGATGAGCAGCACGTTGGAGGGATCATAATGGACCACGTTGCCGCCACCGGCGTTGTCATTGAGCTGACGCAGCAGGGGCGCCAATTCGCGCACCGAGACGTTGCGCACTGGCACCACCCGGGTCACCATCTCGTCGCCTATGCCAGGGTTGGTCTCATCCACCACCGGGATGGCCGAGGTCTTGGCATCCTTGGAGCGCACCACCTTGAGCACGCCGTTGTCCATGGGCACCACGGCGAAGCCATAGACGTCGAGCACGCTCAGGAAGAACTGGTAGTACTGCTCCTCGTTGAGCAGGTCGTAACTGCGGACGTTGATCTTGCCGCGCACCGAAGGCTCTATGATGATGGTCTTGCTCAGGTTCTTGCCGACCGTGTTGATGAACTCTTCGATGTCGGCATTCTTGAAGCTGGCGGAATACTCGGTGGCCCAGGCAGACCCTGCCATCATCAGTGCCGCCGCAACCGTGGCCAGACGCCAGCCCTTCCCTTTATTTATCATTCTTGGTGCTACTCCAAATCATTATTCTGACAAGCCGACATAAACGTCGTAGAGCTGTCCTTGCCGCTCGACGGTGACGGTCATTTCCGTGGCGCCAGCCACCTGCTGCATCGCCTGCATGGCCTGAGCGTTATCCCGCAGATCCAGACCATTGATGCTGACCGCCATGTCGTTGGCGACCAGACCGAGTTGATTGAACAGTTCTGGATTGCTGCCCGGATTGAGGCGATAGCCGACCATGCGACCATCCACCCGGACCGGGGAAATATTGAGGTAATCGGTGATCTTGCCGGGGTTGCCCAGCAGTTCGCTGCGCACCGAGGAGAGTTTGTCATCCTGATTGCCCGGCTTGGGCAACGGCTTGCCATACTCTTCTCCGTCCAGCATCAGAGTCTCGTCCCGCCCGTCCCGCTCGATGATGACGCGATCGGCAAACACCTGGCGGATCTTGGCCTGGGTGCCATCAATGAAATCACCGATACCATAGGAATTCTGCACACCGTTGTGGGCGATGATGGCAATGGATTTGGCAGGGTCCGTACTGGCCAACACACCATTGAGCTGAGCATTGAGTTGGGTCTTGGGGGCATCGGCTGCGACAGCATTGGCCGCCTGGGCCTGTTGCTTTGCCTTGCCAAACAGCGCCAGCCGACTAACACCACTGAGATCGAGCTGGGATGCGCCCTGTCCCTGACTGGCGACCATGGCAGGTTGCCAGGGTTGACTGGCCCGCTGGCTGCCGAGATCCAGCAGACGCCAGGTAAGACCTGCACACTGGTGAGCCAGCAACAGCAGCAGGAGCCAGAACAGGGGCTGGCTGAAACGGGAGAGCGGCACGGTTTTGCAACGGGCCAGAAGGGAGCTCAACAAGTCATCCCTGAACGGTAGCGTCATGTTTATCAATATATTCTGGCATCCAAATCGGTTGGCTATTGTGTACGGCAATGGACCCAGAGACAACCGACCGGATGGGATGAAGCTGCGAAAATTGACATTCCGTCACACCATAAGCCCCCCTGTTTCTATCCCGAGGCCTGCCTCTGGTATAATCAGGCTCCCCTTTCAGCCATCCCGGAGTCGATTCATGCCGAATCCCGCAGAAACCACAACTCAGGTCCGTCTCGACAAATGGTTGTGGGCGGCGCGTTTCTACAAGACCCGCAGTCTGGCTCGCGACCAGATTGAAGGGGGCAAGGTGCACTACAACGGCCAGCGCAGCAAACCGGGCAAGGCCGTCGAAACCGGTGCCCTCATCCGTGTCTGGCAAGGCCAGGACGAGCGGGAGGTGCGGGTGCTGCAAGTGAGCGAACAACGCAAGTCCGCCCCGCTGGCCCAGCTGCTCTATGAAGAGACAGAAGCCAGCCTGAAAAAACGGGCCGAGAACAGCGAAGCACGCCGCTTCAACAGCCAGTTCGCCCCGAGCCCCGAGCGTCGCCCCGACAAACAGGAGCGACGCCAGCTGATCAAGGTCAAGCAATACTAACTCGCCAAGATGGCCTTTTTATGACGACAGGGGGAGGAATAAGTTCCTAACCAGTTGTTAAATAATACCTTTATCTATTTATCTCACCTAAGAACCCAGGAATGCATGATGAGTAACCAAGATCTCTTGTATCGCTATCTGTTTGAAGAGTACGAAGTCCGGGGTGAGCTGGTCCAGCTGGACCATACCTACCGCCACGTGGTGGAAGCCCAGAACTACCCGGTGCAGGTACAAAAACTCTTGGGTGAGCTGCTGGTCGCCACCAGCCTGCTGACCGCCACCCTCAAGTTCGAAGGCTCCATCACGGTGCAGCTGCAGGGTGATGGCCCGGTGCGTCTGGCCGTCATCAATGGTGACAACAACCAGCAGTTGCGCGGTGTGGCTCGCTTTGAGGGCGAACTGCCGAGCGATGGCAATCTGCAGAGCCTGATCGGCAACGGCCAACTGATCATCACCATCACCCCGGAACAGGGCGAGCGCTACCAGGGCATCATAGCGCTGGACGCCGACACCCTGGCGGGCTGCCTGGAGCACTACTTCGCCCAGTCCGAACAGCTGGCCACCAAGCTGTGGATCCGTACCGGCTACCACCAGGGTGAACCCCGTGCCGCCGGCATCCTGTTGCAGGCGCTGCCCGCCCAGAGCGAGGATCACAGCGACGATTTCGATCACCTGACTCAGCTCACCAGCACCATCAAGGATGAAGAACTGTTCGGCCTGGAAGCGGAAGAGATCCTCTACCGTCTCTACCACCAGGACAAGGTGCGGGTGTTCGATCCGCAGGCGGTCGAGTTCCGCTGCACCTGCTCCCGCGCCCGCTGCGAAGGGGCGCTGCTGCAGATAGAAAAGGAAGAAGTCATGGAGATGGTGCAGGAGCTCGGCAAGATCGACATGCATTGTGATTATTGCGGCGCCCAGTACCAATTCGACGAGATCGACGTCGAAACCCTGTTCAGCAGGGCTCCCGATAATGATGCAAACAAGTTACACTAATTGAAGGCGGGCAAAACCCGCCTTTAACTTAAATAACAAAAAAATACCCTATTTTATAAAGTTTGATGGCGATCGCTAAACTCTACCACCTAAGTGATAGGATGAACGCCAGATAGAACCCTACAAACCTCTGAACCCAGGAGAATACAATGACAATCGTGGCAGAACCCACCCTGGCCCAACAATTAGGACTGGACCAGTACGGTATCAAAAACAGCCAAGAAATCGTTCGCAACCCCTCTTACGATCAGCTTTTCGCGGAAGAGACACGTTCTGACCTGGAAGGGTTCGAGCGCGGTGTGGTGACCGAACTGGGCGCCGTCAACGTAAACACCGGTATCTTCACCGGCCGCTCCCCAAAAGATAAATATATCGTCAAAGACGCGACTACCCAGAATACTGTGTGGTGGTCTGACCAGGGTAAAAACGATAACAAAGCTATTACCCCGGAAGTGTGGTCACATCTGAAATCCCTGGTGACCAAACAGCTCTCCGGCAAGCGCCTGTTTGTGGTCGATGGCTTCTGCGGTGCCAACCCGGATACCCGTCTGGCCGTGCGCGTCATCACAGAGGTGGCCTGGCAGGCTCACTTCGTCAAGAACATGTTCATTCGCCCAAGCGATGAAGAGCTGAAAACCTTCAAACCTGACTTTGTGGTGATGAACGGTGCCAAGTGCACCAACCCGAACTGGAAGGAACAGGGTCTCAACTCCGAGAACTTCGTTGCCTTCAACCTGACCGAGAAGATCCAACTCATCGGCGGCACCTGGTACGGTGGCGAGATGAAGAAAGGCATGTTCTCCATGATGAACTACTTCCTGCCCCTGCGCGGCATTGCTTCCATGCACTGCTCCGCCAACGTGGGTCAGGATGGCGACGTGGCCATCTTCTTCGGTCTCTCCGGCACCGGCAAAACCACCCTCTCCACCGATCCCAAGCGTGCGCTTATCGGCGATGACGAGCACGGCTGGGACGACGACGGCGTGTTCAACTTCGAGGGGGGTTGCTACGCCAAGACCATCAAGCTGTCCAAGGAAGCCGAGCCGGACATCTTCAACGCTATCCGTCGCGATGCGCTGCTGGAGAACGTAACCGTTGCCACCGATGGCACCATCGACTTCGATGATGGCTCCAAGACCGAGAACACCCGGGTCTCCTACCCCATCTATCACATCGAGAACATCGTCAAGCCGGTCTCCAAGGCGGGTCATGCCAACAAGGTGATCTTCCTGACCGCCGATGCCTTCGGCGTGCTGCCTCCAGTCTCCAAGCTGACCAAGGAGCAGACCAAGTACCACTTCCTGTCCGGCTTCACCGCCAAACTGGCCGGTACCGAGCGTGGCATCACAGAACCGACCCCGACCTTCTCCTCCTGCTTCGGTGCGGCCTTCCTCAGCCTGCACCCGACCAAGTACGGTCAGGAACTGGTGAAACGGATGGAAGCGGCCGGCGCAGAAGCCTATCTGGTCAACACCGGCTGGAACGGCACCGGCAAGCGTATCTCCATCAAGGATACCCGCGCCATCATCGACGCCATTCTGGACGGTTCCATCGAGAAGGCCGAAACCAAGGTGCTGCCGATCTTCAATCTGGAAGTACCGACCGCGTTGCACGACGTGAACCCGGCGATCCTCGACCCGCGTGACACTTATGCCAATAAGGCCGAGTGGGATGCCAAGGCTCAGGATCTGGCTCAGCGCTTCATCAAGAACTTCGAGCGCTTTACCGACAAGGAAGAGGGCAAGCGCCTGGTTGCTGCTGGTCCGCAGCTGTAACACCAGCGCCCTTCTCTTGCCGACATCCATACCGGTCAGCCCTGCTGACCGGTATTTTTTTAACCAGAGGGCGGCGTTTGATCCCCGCCAAACCTTGCCTTGTGGCCGGTTGCGCGTTAGATTCAGCCCAACTTTATACAATATACAATTTTGTAACGATTCCCCTGTGACCCGACCATGAGCCTACCCTACAAGACCCGCACCCAGATGGTGATGGAAAATCTCCGTGGCCGGATCCTGCGCGGCGAATTCCCCGCCGGCGCCCCCCTGCGGCAGGATGCCATCGCCAAAGAGCTGGCGGTGAGCCGCATTCCGGTGCGGGAAGCCCTGATGCAGCTGGAGGCCCAGGGACTGGTGAAGTTCGAGGCGCACCGCGGCGCCGTGGTCACCATGCTGGACGCCTCGGCCATCGAGGAGCTCTTTTATTTGCGAGCCCTGCTGGAAGCCGATACCCTGTTTCACGCCGTCGACCTGATGACGGAGGAAACCTTCGTCAAGGCACAAGCCATCCTCGCCCAGTTTGATCAGGCGCTCGAGTCAGGCACCCAGATCGAACACTGGGCCGAATTGAACCACAGTTTTCACGCCACCCTTTATCAGGCTGCCGGCCGCCCCCAGGCGCTGGAGCTGATCGCCCAGATCAATCTGAGCTGTGACCGCTATGTGCGCTTCGAGCTGCTGTTTGCCAGCGACGGCGTGGACAAGGCCGAGCGTGAACACGCCCAATTGCTGGAACTGTGCCGCGCCCGTCGCAAACACGAGGCCGTGGTGCTGCTCAAGCAACATATCGAGGCGGCTGGCCAGTCGATCAAGCGGATCCTGGACAGCGGCCACCACAGCTGAACACTCACATCACAACAATCTGGCATTAACGACATGAATCATTTCGAGATTATTGAAACCCGCGTCGCCCAGGTCAGGGCCACACTGGCCACACAAGAGCTGGACGCCTTCATAGTCCCCCACGATGACGAGCACCTGGGCGAGTACATTCCCGCCTACGCCGAGCATCTGGACTGGATCACGGGTTTCAACGGCTCCGCCGGGCTCGCCATCATCATGGCGCAGCGGGCGGCCCTGTTCATCGACGGTCGTTACACGGTGCAGGCCCGTATGCAGGCACCGGCCGAGCTGTTTGAGTTTCTCCATCTGAACGAAGATCCCCACGTCCAGTGGCTGGCAGATCAGCTGCCGTCCGGCTCCCGGGTCGGTTTCGACGCCCGCCTGCACAGCCTGGCCTGGTATCAAAATGCCAAGGCGGTGCTGACCGAGCGCGGCATCGAGCTGGTGCGCGTGGCGCAGAACCCCATAGACCTGCACTGGAGCGATCGCCCCGCCCCGACCAAGACCCCCGCCATCCTCTACAGCGAGGAACTGGCAGGCCAGTCGAGCCAGGCCAAGCGTGAACTGCTGGCGGCGGATCTGCGTAAACGCGGGCTGGATGCTGTACTGCTGACCCAGGCCGAGCCCATCAACTGGCTGCTCAACCTGCGTGGTCGCGACGTGGAGCGGCTGCCCGTGGTATTGGGCTTTGCCGTGCTCTACGCCAACACCAGCATGGATTTCTTCGTCGACACCGACAAGATCGACTGCATCGCCTTCTCCCGCCACGTGGGGCAGGATGTCTCCGTCTACCCCGTCGACAAGCTGGGTGACGTGCTGCAACGCATCGGTGAAGACCAGCAAAAAGTGCTGGCCGATCCCAACACGGCCAACGCCTGGACCCAGCTCATCATGGAAGAGGCTGGCGCCACCCTGGTGGCTGGCCAGGATCCGACCATGCTGCCGAAGGCGTGCAAAAACGCCGTTGAGCTGGCCGGCATGCGTGCCGCCCATCTGCGCGACGGCGTCGCCGTCACCCGCTTTCTGGCCTGGCTGGATCGGCTGATCGCCGCCGGCGAGTATCAAGGGGTGGACGAGGGCACACTGGCAGACCAGCTGGAAGCCTTCCGCCACGAGCAGGAGCACTACGTCGAGCCGAGCTTCGATACCATCTCGGCATTGGGCCCCAACGCCGCCATGTGCCACTACCATCACACCAATGGCATACCACGCACCTTCGGTCAGGACAGCATCTATCTGGTGGACTCCGGCGCCCAGTATCTGGACGGCACTACCGACATCACCCGCACCATCAAGGTGGGAGAGGTCACCGACGAGCACAAGGCGATGTTCACCCGGGTGCTGCAAGGTCACATCGCGCTGGATCAGGCCCGCTTCCCGCGCGGCACCGCCGGCATCCAGCTCGACGTGCTGGCCCGCATGCCGCTGTGGCAGGCCGGTTACAACTATGACCACGGCACCAGTCACGGGGTCGGCCACTTCCTCAGCGTGCACGAAGGCCCGCAGCGCATCGCCCCCAAGGGCAGCCTGGTGGCCCTGCAGCCGGGCATGGTGCTCTCCAACGAGCCTGGTTACTACCGGGAAGATGCGTTCGGTATCCGCTGCGAGAATCTGGTGGTGGTGACCGAACAGGAGCAGATCGGCGAGCTGCCCATGCTGGGCTTCGAACGGTTGACCTATGTGCCGTTCGATACACGCCTCATCGATCGCAGCCTGCTGAGCCCGGCCGAGTTCCGCTGGATCAACGAATACCATGTCGAGGTGTTCCGCCGCCTGAGCCCGCTGCTCGAGGGCGAGGATCTCGCTTGGCTGGAACAGGCAACCAGCCTCATCTAATCGCAGACAATCGAGGTTGTCTGATGAGACAGGGCCCTTGGGCCCTGTTTTTTTGCCCCCCGGCTTGACCTGTATCAAGACCCCGCCGGGGCAGGTCAGGACAATGACCCCCATGAAAACCCATCACCCCGATCCCGTGCGCCAGGCCCGTGCCCACAAGGCACCCGAGCACCCCAGGCTCAAGCGGGAGCAGCAGACGGTCAGCGCCATGATCCGCCTCTACTGCAACCACCATCATCAGGATCCCGCCTGCCACCACTGCCAGCAGCTGCAAGCCTTCGCCCACCAGCGCCTGCGGCGCTGCCGCTATGGTCACGGCCACAAACCCACCTGTGCCAACTGCAATATCCACTGCTATGCACCGGCCATGCGCAAACAGATACAGCTGATCATGAAGTGGAGCGGCCCGCGCATGCTGTGGCATCACCCCTGGCTCGCCCTGTGCCACCTGTTGGACAGCCATCGCAAGGCCCCCAGATTGCCCAGCAACCGGCCTCTGCCGCGCTGAATCGGGCAAGCGGCAACACCCGGCCCATCACCAGACCCGCTTGCATCAGCCCGGATGGCCCACTAACCTGTGACTCCTTTTTTGACTGCCGCACGGCAGCACGTACGCAATAACAGGAGCCCGGATGCATCAGCCCCCCGTTTTGAGAGTGGCCCGCCACGCCGACATGCATGCCATCTGGCAGATAGACGTCGATGTCTTCGGGGAGGATGTCTACCCCGCCTTCTTCTTCCGTCAGGCCATGGATCTCTGGCCCGAGCTGCTGCTGGTGGCCGAGCTGGATGGCCGGCTGCTGGGCTATGCCCTCGGCGGACTGGGACAGGAGCGGTCGCAAGGTTGGCTGCTCTCCCTGGCGGTGTTGCCCGAGGCGCGTGGCTTCGGCCTGGCCGAGCGCATGATGCTGCAAGTTGAGCGGACACTGGTCAAACTGGGGACAGATCGGGTCAGACTGACGGTGGATCCCGCCAATCCTGCCCAGCGCCTCTACTTTCGACTCGGTTATCAGCAATTGGCCGAAGAGCGCGACTATTTTGGCCCGGGTGAAGATCGCCTGCTGCTGGAAAAGCGGCTTGGCTGACAGCGTCGCTGACGGCGCCCTCACCCCTGAGTCTCATAATTGGTTACACTTTGCTGGTTTCATGCTCAATCCGGTTGGCGTAAAGTTGAACTCACTGACCGAATTAACCAGATCAGATGCCAGCCCAGGAGGCCCATCATGTTGAAACGTATCACCCTTATCGCCTTGTTGGCCGCTACCACAGCCACCACCCTCAGCGGTTGTGCCAATAGCGACGTCTACTCCGGCGATGTCTATACCAAGGATCGCGCCAAGCAGGTGCAGACCGTCAGCTACGGCACCATACTCTCCACCCGTCCGGTCAAGATCCAGGCCGATGAGAACTCTCTGGTCGGCACCATAGGCGGCGCGGTGGTCGGTGGCCTGCTCGGCAGCACCATAGGGGGTGGTCGCGGCAGCGATATCGCCGCCGCGGGTGGCGCCATCGCTGGGGCCGCCGCCGGCAAAGCCGCCGGAGACAAGTTCAATCAGGTCGATGGCGTCGAGCTCGAGATCAAGAAAGAGAGCGGCGAATCCATCGTGGTGGTGCAAAAAGCCAGCCCTACCTTCGTGCCGGGCGCCCGAGTGCGCATGACCCAGGGCAACGGCACCATCAACGTGGCCGTGGTGAACTAAGCACACGCAACCAGGCCTCCCACGAAAAAGCCCTCGCAGTGCGAGGGCTTTTTTTATCACCGGTTTCAGTCAGGCATTACTGACGGATCAGGCGGAAGATGGCGTAGCCGGGGTGCTTGGGATCGTCCATCGGCAAAGTGGACTTGTACTCCAGGTCCGCACCGGCCAGTTGTTTGGCCTCTTCGCGAGGAGAGGAGTAGAGGCGTACGTCCACGTTGGCCGGCAAGGCCTTCATGTGCCAGTTGTTGTTGGCCGCCGGGCTGAAGCCGGCCGGGTTGTCGGCAGACTGGGTCTTCAAGTACTGGGCGATGATCTCCCGCGTCTCGGAGGGATCTTCATGCACTATGTTGCTGCCGTCGATGCCCGGGAAATGGCCGCCACCGCTGGCGCGGTAGTTGTTGGTCACCACGTAGAACTTCTGGGCCGGATCCATGGGCTGACCGTTGAAGGTGAGGCCGCTGATCCGCTGGCCATCGCTGACCTTGGCACCATCCTTGTTGTAACGGGCCGGCTGGGTGATATCCACCTCGTAGTTCACCCCGTCGATCACGTCGAAGTTGTAAGTGGGGAAGGTCTCGTTCACCAGCCACTGCACCTCTGTCTTGCTGGTGTCGATCTGATTGAACTGACCGGCGCTCATCTCCAGCCACTCCTTGACGGTGGCACCGTTCACCTCGACCACCTGCAAAGTGTTCGGATAGATATAAAGGTCGGAGACGTTGCGCAGGGAGATGTCGCCTGCGGCCACATAGGTGAAGTCATTGATGCCGTTGCGACCACCACGGAAGGGGGCCGCCACCGACAGGATCGGGTAGGACTCCTTGAGCAGACCATCTTGTTGCAGTTGCTCGGCGTAGCGGCGCTGGGCATCGCTCACCAGTTGAACGGAAGGATCGTCCTGCACCAGGGCGAAGAAGCTGTGAATGGGTGAGGTGATCTTGCCAAGCGGCTCATCCAGCCACTGGTTGGTCGCATCGTGATCCGCCTGTACCAGGTCCACCACCCGCTGATCCACCGCGCTGCCCTCGCTGGAGTCGATCTTGCGCAGGCTGGCCTGGCTCTGTTTCACCTGCCACTTGCCGTCCACCTGTTCCAGCTTGAGATCGATGATGCCGAGGTGGTTGCCCCAGTAGCCGGGCATCACGGTCGGCACACCGCTCAGGGTACCGGCCTGGTTGTCCACCTCCGGCAGATCCGGGAAGTCGCCCGGGAAGTTCTTGTGGGCATGACCCAGCATCAGGGCGTCCACTCCCTTCACCTTGGCCAGATGCCAGGCGGAGTTCTCCATCATGGCCTCGTAGCTGCTGGCATTGATACCGGTGTGGGCCACCACCACCACTATGTCGGCGCCCTTGGCGCGCAGCTCGGGCACATAGTGATTGGCGGTCTCGACCATGTCGGCCACCACCACCTTGCCTTCCAGATGACGCTTGTCCCACTGCAGCACTTGCGGTGGAGTCAGCCCCAGTATGCCCACCTTGACGGTTTGCAGCTGACCCTTGTCATCCTTGACCTGGCGCTCAAGCAACAGGTAGGGCGTGAACTTGTTGCCGCTCCAGTCTATTTGCCCCTTGGCGTCGCGCTTGAAGGCGCCCGCCTCGAACACGTTGGCGTTCACATAGGGGAACTTGGCACCCTGCAGTGTCTTGGTGAGGTAATCCAGCCCGTAGTTGAACTCGTGGTTGCCCAGGTTGCCGGCGTCATAGCCAAGCTCGTTCATGGCCTTGAACACCGGGTGGGCCTGCTTGTCGAGGTAGCCGGCACCAGATTGCTCGAAGATATAATCCGCCAGCGGCGTGCCCTGGATCAGGTCACCGTTGTCGAGCAGCAGGTTGTTGGGGTTTTCGGCGCGGGCCGCGCGGATCAGCAGCGCGGTGCGGGAGAGGCCAAACTTGCGATCCTCCTTGTTCTGGTAGTAGTCGTATCCCAGCACGTTGGAATGGATATCGGAGGTTTGGATCAGACGCAGGGCAACCGCTCCCGGTTGCGCCTTGCTGTCATTTTCGTTGCTACAGGCAGACAACAGCACTATGGCTGCAATAGCACCCAGCTTCATGGTTTTATTCACTGTCTTGTCCCTTTTATTATGAGTGTTGCTTTACCAGCAACGGGAATTTAACAGACGAATATGTCAGTGCATGAAGCTGCGATTAATTTTTATGAGGTGCGGCACAAAAATAGCCTTATGAGGCCAGCAGAGCCCCGAACGCCAGTTGCAATGCCAATCCCAGCATGATGAAACCAACAATAGTATCAATAGCTTGCTGAACCCGGCCGCGGGCAAGCCAGGGGGAAAGCGCCGCTGCGCCAAACGCCAGGCTGTAGAACCAGACCAGAGAGGCCAGCATGGCCCCGGCCGCAAAAGCTGGTCGCAACTCCTCGGCAAACTGACTGCCGAAGGAGCCGAGCAGCATCAGGGTATCCAGATAGACGTGTGGATTGAGCAGCGTCACCCCAAGGGTCATGGCCAGCACGCTCTTGAGCCCCATCAACCGGGGCGAGTCCGCCAGCTTGGCCCCCTGCCCGCGCCAGGCACTGCGCAGGGAACGAATGCCGAACCAGCCGAGGAACAACACGCCACCCCAGGTCAGCAGTGCCAGACCCAGGGGACTGGCCGCCAGCAGATTGGCCCCGCCGAAGACTCCGATCCCGATCAGGATGAGATCGCACAGACAGCAGAGCGTCGCCGCCAGCAGATGGTGGTTGCGGTGTATGCCCCGACTCAGCACGAAGGCGTTCTGGGCACCGATGGGAATGATCATGGCAAGACCGAGGGTGAAGCCTTGCAGGGTAGTTGCGAACATGGATTGAACGTCCAGAAGAGGGATTGGACGGCACTATAGAGGGCACAGGGTGTTCAGAGAAATTCATAAATCTGCTGATGAATTCATTTTCCTAATAAACCGGGATTCTGAGGGCAGGGATGAATTCCATCCGGCACCAACTGTCAATTGCATGATCTGACAATTGTGAGCCTGTCGCTCTGCCCCGAGAATCATTGGGTTTTATTGCATCAGCTTGGGGAAGTTGGTGACCACGACCTGCTCCAGATTGGGCAGCAAGATGCCACTGCTCACCCCCTTGGCGATGGCCTGGTAGCGATTCATCGACCCCGTTTTACGGGTGACCTGATTGAGGTGGTAGTTCACGGTCCGCTCCGTGATCCCCAGGATGCAGGCAATTTCACCCGACGTTTTCCCTTCACTGGCCCAGAACAGGCATTCGGTCTCCCGGTCAGTCAGGGCCTCCTGAGGGTCATCTTCCCGCAGACTGACCCGCACAATCCGGATCGCCGCCTCGAAGATGTAGTTGGACATCCAGGAGAGGATAGGCGAGGACTCCAGCAGCAGATCGCTCGACGCCCGCTCGGCGGTGATGAACGACAGTATGCCGTTTTCTCCCGCCGCACCGTGCAGCGGAAACGAGATGCCGTTGCGCAGCCCGAACTCCGCCGCCAGTCCCATCACATCCAGACTGCCCTCTTGCAGAAAACGCGCCCGTCCTTCCAGCCGGTTCCAGTAAATGGGCAAGGTCTGCTTGCGGGCCAGCTGAATGATGGGATCACAGGCCAGCATATGGTTGGCCGTATAGGCCTGCACCCAGGAGTCGGGGCACTGATTGAACAGCACCACCTTGGGCCTTTGCATCGACATGGGAATGATCAGCGCGAACCGGTAGTAGTCATAGCCCATACCGAGCGTGAACCGACCGATCAACTCGGCCAAACGATCCCCGTCCGTTACCGAAGTGAAATGTTCGAGGTACTCAAGCAGTTGGTCTTGTTTCATATGCTAGCCCCCCTGGCCAGGGCCTCGATTATAGCGCCGAACACTGAAATGGAGACATCTGAATGCTTGTTTTCAAAGGAAAATTAAAGGAACACCCCAGATGGGAGGTAGAAAACGAGCTTTATCGCTTCCGTAATCGCGTCTTCTCCGATCGCCTCGGCTGGGATGTGGAGTCCCACCGCGGTCTGGAGCAGGACAGCTTCGATACCCCGGACACCCATTGGGTGCTGATCGAGGATGAAGAGGGGCTGTGCGGCTGCATCCGGCTGCTCAGTTGCGCCCAGGATTACATGCTGCCCAGCATCTTCCCCACCGCCCTCGCCGGTGAGGCACCACCGCGCAGCAACGACGTGTGGGAGCTGACTCGCCTCGCCATTGACGCCAACCGGGCGCCGCGCATGGGCAACGGGGTGAGCGAGCTGACCTGCATCATCTTCCGCGAGGTCTATGCCTTCGCCAGGGCTAAGGGGATCCGGGAGCTGGTCGCCGTGGTCAGCCTGCCGGTAGAGCGCATCTTCCGCCGTCTCGGCCTGCCCATCGAGCGACTCGGTCACCGTCAGGCGGTGGATCTGGGCGCCGTGCGCGGGGTCGGTATCCGCTTCCATCTGGATGAGCGCTTCGCCCGTGCCGTCGGCCAGCCCATGCAGGGCGAGTATTATGCCGATGCCCGCGAGCTGGTCACGGAGTGAGAGTCATCATAAAAAAATCCCGGGATAAGACCCGGGATTAAAAGTTCTCGCTATGGCCCGTTTCCACCCCATGCAAAAACGGACGCAAAAGAGTATCTCCTGAATATCTTTTGACCACCACTGTCACATCTCACAGTGACAAACCCACTTTCCCCCCGCACACCACGCGAGCCGGGCCTGTCGCCGATCCGGCCAGTGCAGCATTGTCCTGCGGTCGTCACTCCAGTAGCATCCCTTCTCAATACCTGTACGGATAAGGAATGCTGATGAAGGCGTTGGACTACAAGCTGCTGCTGGCGCTGGATGCCGTGATGCAGGAGCAGAACTTCGAGCGGGCAGCCCAGCGCCTGCACATCACCCAGTCCGCCATCTCCCAGCGCATCAAGCAGCTGGAGCAGCAGTTTGCCGAGCCGCTGATCATCCGCAGCCAGCCCCTGCAGGCCACGGCTCTCGGGCAGAAGCTGCTGGCCCACTACCGCCAGGTGCGTCAGCTGGAGCTGGAGCTGGCGGGGGAACTCTCCCCCAGTGAGCCCCAGGCCCCGATCCGGGTCAGCATAGCGGTCAACGCCGACAGCCTGGCCACCTGGTTCCTGCCCGCCCTGGCGCCGCTGCTGGAGCAACACCCCATCGAGCTGAACCTGCTGGTGGATGACGAGTGCCGCACCCTGGACCGGGTGCGCGAGGGGCAGGCCTTCGGCGCCGTCAGTCTGCACGGCCAGCCACTGGCGGGCTGCTGCGTCGACGAGCTCGGTGAGATGCACTACCTGCTCACCGCCAGTCCCGCCTTCGTCGCCCGCCATTTTCCAAATGGCATGACCCGGGCCGCGCTGGCCAAGGCGCCGGCGGTGGCCTTCGATCAGCGCGATGACATGCACGTCAGCTTCATGGCGCGCCACTTCGAGCTGGAGCCCGGCGGCTACCCCTGTCACACGGTGCGCTCGTCGGAGGCCTTCGTCGCCATGGCCGAGCAGGGGCTCGCCTACTGCCTCATCCCCGAACTGCAGATCCGCCAGCAACTGGCCCAGGGAAGCCTGCTCGATCTCAACCCGCAGCATCACCTCGTCGAGCGCCTCTACTGGCATCGCTGGGTGCTGGAGCGCGGGCTGCACAAACAGATCTCCCAGCGCCTGATCGATCAGGGGCGCCACGCACTGCACAGGGGTTGACGGGGCCATTCACCTTGGCTTTGGAGGGGTAAAAACGTATAGTGCTGGGCGATCCTTCATCAGGTCTCCACCCAGGTTTTCCACTTCAGGTTCCTCACTTATGTTCCAAGACAATCCGCTGCTGGCCCAGCTCAAGCAACAAATCCGCGAAAACATCCCCAAGAAAGAGGGTGTGATCCGCGCCTCGGACCGGGGCTTCGGCTTTCTGGAAGTCGATGAGAAGACCAGCTATTTCGTGCCGCCTCCCTACATGAAGAAGGTGATGCACGGTGACCGGGTAAGCGCCCTGATCCGTACCGAAAAAGAGAAGGAAGTGGCCGAGCCGGATGCCCTGCTGGAGCAGGCCGTGACCCGCTTCGTCGGTCGCGTGAAGATGTTCCGCGATCGCCTCAACGTGGTGCCGGACCATCCGCTGATCAAGGACGCCATCAAGGCCCGCGCCAAGAAGGGTCTGGATGAGAAGTCCTTCAAGGAAGGGGACTGGGTGGTTGCGACCCTCAAGCGCCACGCCCTGAGTGATGGCAACTTCTCCGCCGAGATCAGCCACAAGATCGCCGATCAGGAAGACCACAACGTGCCCTGGTGGGTGGTGCTGGCGCGCCACAACCTGGCCCAGATTGAACCGGCCGACCTGCCCGAGTGGAACGTCATCGAAGAAGAAGAGTTGCCGCGCACCGACCTGACCGCCGTCCCCTTCTTCACCATAGATGGCGCCAAAACCAAGGACATGGATGACGCCCTCTCCATCCGCAAGCTGGACAACGGCTGGGAACTGCTGGTCGCCATCGCCGATCCGACCGCCTATGTGGCCGAAGGCAGCGAGCTGGACAAGGAAGCCGCCCAGCGCGCCTTCACCGTCTACATGCCGGGCCGCAACGTGCCCATGATCCCGCGCACCCTCTCGGACGAGCTCTGCTCCCTGAAAGAGGGCGAGGAGCGCAACACCCTGTGCGCCCGCCTGCTGATCGCCGAAGATGGCCTGCTGTTGGAAGAGACCGAATTCTTCGCCGCCCGCATCTGCTCCCACGCCCGCCTCAACTATGACGAGGTCTCCGACTGGGCCGAGCACGGCAAGGAACTGGGCATAGACGCAGGCGTCATGGCCCAGCTGCCGCTGATGAAGGCCATGACCGAGGCGCGCATTGCATGGCGCACCGAGCATGCGCTGGTGTTCCCGGACAGACCCGACTACGACTTCGAGCTGGGTGAAAACGGCGCCGTGCTGGCCATCCACGTGGAGCCGCGCCGCATCGCCAACCGCATGATCGAAGAGTCGATGATCGCCGCCAACATCTGTGCCGGTCGCGTGCTGGGCAAGAGCGTCGGCTACGGCATCTTCAACGTCCACACAGGGTTCGATGAAGAGTCCCTCGACGGCGCCATCGATCTGCTGAAAAGCGCCGAGGCCCCGTTCGAGAAGGAAGAGATCGCCAGCCTGACCGGTTTCTGCGCCCTGCGCCGCTGGATCGACAGCCTGGATACCCGCTGGCTGGACGGCAAGATCCGCCGCTTCCAGAGCTATGCACTGATGTCCGCAGAGCCGGGTGCCCACTACGGCCTGGGCCTGGATGCCTACGCCACCTGGACCTCCCCCATCCGCAAGTACGGCGACATGGTCAACCATCGCCTGCTCAAGGCCGTTATCGCCGGCAAGACCCCGGGTGAGCGCCCAAGCCAGGAGCTGACCGAGCACCTGACCGAGTGCCGCCGCCTGCACCGCAGGGTGGAGCGCGACATCGGCGACTGGCTCTATGTCCGTTACCTCAAGGCCGATGCCGGCACCGACAAGGTGTTCAACGCCGAGATCATCGACGTGATGCGCGCCGGTCTCAAGCTGCGCCTGCAGGAAAACGGGGCCGTGGTCTTCATGCCCGCCCGCCATATTCTGGACAACAAGGAGCGGCTGGAGTGCAACTGGGACAACGGCCGCGTCTACCTGGACAAGACCGAAGTGGTCTATGAACTGGGCCAGATCATCGAGGTCAAGCTGACCGAGGCGGTGGAAGATACCCGCTCCCTCATCGCCAAACCGGCGGTAGATCTGGTGCCGGGTCCGGCACCGGAAGCCCCGGTGGCCGACAGCACAGTGACCGAGAGCAGTGAGGCCCCTGCCGAGGCGGCTCCCAAGGCCGAATAAGCCAAGCCTCTACAGCCCGATGCAAAAGCCCGCAACCTTGCGGGCTTTTTTATACGTGCAGAGCGGCTCGGTATGGGCGTGTTGGAGGCACTTGGCTGGCTGAGCGGGCAGAGCCTGCCCGAGGTGGGGGCTGACCGCCCCTTGGCGATGCTGCGGCTTGTCAATCGGTGGAGTCAACGCTTCGATCGGGGCTGTGGGAGGGAGTGATACGCCGGCTGCGCGGCGGAAGACGCTGAGCGGAAAACTGAAAGTAGGTTACAAAATTATTGATTCATTGGTGATTAATGACGAAAAAGAAGGATTCATCGTCCTGGCTCGCTGATTGAAGGTCACCGCGATCGCCCCATTTGAATACAAATGATGTATTTGTGATTCACGTCACATTGACAACCGGTTTGCGCAAACCATAAAGGGTGACATACATCACATTAAATCTATGTGTTCAGCAGGAAAGATCGAAATGTAGCCAAACTACAGCGCATGAATGTGATCAGCATCACTGCAAAGGGAGGGGGGTGGCCTGGGTATTTGAGAGGTGCGTCACAAGACACCCCGTTTTCAGCCTAATTTGATCACAAGCTGGTAGATTGAAGTTGCTTAGACGACTGGGATGGGGGTTCGGCAAAACCCGTCATCCCGACAACCACTTTTAATCAAACAGGCTTAAAACGGGGTCCCGACATGTTATCACCGGATACCAAAGTCAAGATACAGAATTTTGGACGCTTCCTGTCCAATATGGTCATGCCCAACATAGGCGCCTTCATCGCCTGGGGCTTTATTACCGCCCTCTTCATCCCCACCGGCTGGCTGCCAAGCGAAACCTTGGCCAAGCTGGTCGGCCCCATGATCACCTACCTGCTGCCGCTGCTGATTGGCTACACAGGCGGCAAGCTGATGGGCGGTGAGCGTGGCGGCGTGGTCGGTGCCATCACCACCATGGGTGTCATCGTGGGTACCGACATTCCCATGTTCATGGGTGCCATGATGGTCGGCCCGCTCGGTGGCTGGACCATCAAGCGCTTCGACAAAGTGATGGAAGGCCGAGTCAAGAGCGGCTTCGAGATGCTGGTCAACAACTTCTCCGCCGGTATCATCGGCATGCTGCTGGCCATTCTTGCCTTCTTCGTGATCGGCCCCTTCGTCAAGGTGCTCTCCGGCGTACTGGCCGGTGGCGTCGGCTTCCTGGTGGACAACAATCTGCTGCCGCTCACCTCCATTTTCGTTGAGCCCGCCAAGATCCTGTTCCTCAACAACGCCATCAACCACGGCATCTTCTCGCCGCTGGGGATCCAGCAGGCGACCGAGCATGGTCAGTCCATCTTCTTCCTGATTGAAGCGAACCCGGGCCCGGGCATGGGCGTGCTGCTGGCCTACATGGTGTTCGGTCGTGGCGCAGCCAAGCAGTCCGCTGCTGGTGCCTCCATCATTCACTTCTTCGGTGGCATCCACGAGATCTACTTCCCCTACGTGCTGATGAACCCGCGTCTCATCCTGGCGGTGATCGCCGGTGGCATGACCGGGGTCTTTACCCTGACCCTGTTCAACGCCGGGCTGGTCTCCCCCGCTTCACCGGGCTCCATCTTCGCCGTGCTGTTGATGACGCCGAAAGCCTCCCTGATCGGGGTCGCTCTCTCCATCGTCAGCGCCACTCTGGTCTCCTTCCTGGTCGCCGCCGTGTTCGTGCGCGCCCAGCAGCCGGAAGCAGACGAAGCCGATGCCCTGGGTGAGGCAACTCGCAAGATGAAAGCCATGAAGGGTGCCAAACCCGAAACCGCGGCGGCCAAGAAGCCGGGCGGCGAACTGATGGCGGTACGCAATATCGTGGTTGCCTGCGATGCGGGCATGGGTTCCAGCGCCATGGGTGCCGGCATGCTGCGCAAGCGGGTGCAGGCCGCCGGACTCGACATCAGCGTCACCAACCGCGCCATCGATCAGCTCGACGATCAGGTGGACTGGGTCATCACCCACAAGGATCTGACCGAGCGGGCTCGTCGCCACGCACCGAACGCCCATCACATCTCGCTCACCAACTTCCTCGACAACGGTCTCTATCAGGAGCTGGTACAAAGCCTGACCCGCGCCGCCAACGATGATGTCGCCAACCCGCAACTGCTGGTGGCGGCCAACGACGACCACTACGAGCCGCAGGCCAGCGAGGTGTTCACCCTGAGCCGTCAGGACGTGCACCTGGGGCTCAAGGCCGACAACAAGGAGGCCGCCATTCGGGCTGCCGGCAAGCTGCTGGCGGAGCGTGGCTACGTGGCGCCCGACTACGTCAACGCCATGCTGGAGCGTGAACAGCTGGTCTCCACCTACCTCGGCGAATCCATCGCAGTGCCCCACGGCACCATAGCCGCCAAGGAGTTCGTGAAGCGCACCGGCATCGTCATCTGCCAGTATCCGGCCGGGGTCGCCTTCGGCGAGGCGGCCGATGAAGTGGCACGACTGGTGATCGGCATCGCCGCCCGCAACGACGAACACATGCAGGTGATAACCCGCCTGACCAATGCACTGGATGAACCCGGTCTCATCGACCGGCTGGCCAGCACCCAGGATCCCCAGGAGTTTCTGGATCTGCTGGGTGCCGAACAGGCTGCGTAATCGTCCTTCATCGTCTTTGGTTGTAGAGGTTAATATCATGAAAACATTGCATTTTGGTGCCGGCAACATAGGTCGTGGCTTCATTGGAAAACTGCTGGCGGATGCCAGCCACCAGGTCACCTTCGCCGACGTCAACGAGACCCTGATCGATCAGCTCAACCACCGCCAGGAGTACAAGGTGCATGTGGTGGGAGCGGATCAGAAGCTGGACGTGGTGCGCAACGTGGCGGCGGTCAGCTCTGCCGGCCACGAGGTGATCGCCCGCATCATCACCGCCGATCTGGTCACCACTGCGGTCGGCCCCAATATCCTGGACAAGATTGCCAGCACCCTGGCCAAGGGGCTGCAGGCCCGCTTCGATGCCGGCAACCTGACCCCGCTCAACGTCATCGCCTGCGAAAACATGGTGCGCGGCACCAGCCATCTCAAGCAGGAGGTACTCAAGTACCTGCCGGTCGCGTATCATGCCACGCTCGAATCCTGCGTCGGCTTCGTCGACTCGGCGGTGGATCGCATCGTACCGCCCACGGCCGCAGCCAACGACGATCCGCTGGAAGTGACGGTGGAGAGCTTCAGCGAGTGGATCGTCGACCAGACCCAGTTCAAGGGGGAGCTGCCACAGGTGGCGGGCATGGAGCCCACCGACAACCTGATGGCTTTCGTCGAGCGCAAGCTGTTCACCCTCAACACCGGCCACATAGTCACCGCCTACCTCGGCAAGTTGCGGGGCTACCGCACCATCCGCGAGGCGATCGAGGATCCGCTGATCCGCAGCAAGGTGCGCCGCGCCATGGAGGAGAGCGGGGCCGTGCTGGTGAAACGCTACGGTTTCGACCCGCGTCTGCACGCCGCCTACATCGAGAAGATCCTGGCCCGTTTCGCCAACCCTTATCTGGTGGACGAGATTGACCGGGTCGGCCGTCAGCCGCTGCGCAAACTGGCGGCGGGAGACCGCCTGGTGAAGCCGCTGCTCGGCACCCTGGAGTACGGCCTGCCGAGCGATCACCTGCAGGAAGGGATTGCCGCCGCGCTGCACTACCGCAATGCCGATGATCCCCAGGCTGTGGAGCTGCAACAGCTGCTGGCGGAGCTGGGCCCGACCCAGGCCCTGGCGCGCATCACCGGCCTGGCCGCCGACAGCGACATCGTCAGCGCCATCGTCGCCCGTTACAACACCTTGAAGTGACCCCGATGGGGCGCATTCACCGCCGGGCAGCCGCCTCAACCGGTTGAATGGCATGAGAATTCGCCCCATATGATAAAAACCGGGAGAGAGGCACTCTCTCTCCCAGTCAGCTGGACCCTAAACACCTATGACCACACACCAGGAAGATGAAGTACTGGAACGACTGAACGAGCAGGATGGCCCCCGCGGCTTCTTTCTCGAAGTCGTGACCATCCTGGAAGAGGCGGTCGACTCCCTGATGCGGCGCGCGTTCCGCCAGGAGGAGTATGCCGTCAAATACGCCATCGAACCCCTGCTCAACCAAAGCGGCCCCCTCGGACAGCTGGAGGTGCGCCTCAAGCTCATCTTCGCCCTCGGCCTCATCTCTCTCGAGCGTTATCAGGATCTGGAAGCTTACCTGAAGATCCGCGATTTTCTGGTGCGCGACCCCAAGGATTACCGCTTCAGCGACAAGCCGGTCCGCGATCTGCTGGATCGACTGCACGGTCTCAACCAGAGCGGCATGATGCCGCAGGATCCCCCCGCCAACGAGGAGGATTGGCCCTTCTACCAGATGCAGATCAACCGGCTCGATCAGGTGGTGCGCTCGGCGCTGGTGCTGGCGGTGGCCGACTGCGTCACCGAGCTCCACAAAGAGAGTCCCATCTAATCCGGCTGGTGGCTTCAGGTCAGCAGCCTTGGCCTTCCCTTGCCAACACCCTCTTCCCGGCGGTTATCACGCCGGCTGTCGCACTTATCCCGCAGCCCTTGATCCTGCCTTCGCCGGGTGTCAATCTGACCATCTTCCCCGCTACACTTCCCCCTAGTCCATTAGCTGAATCGAGGTCTGCATGATTGCTCTCTCCCTGGCCGGGATCGCCCTGGTCTCAGTGCTGGCCCAGTGGCTCGCCTGGTCGCTGCGAGTACCCGCCATCCTGTTTCTACTGCTCACGGGCCTGACCCTGGGCCCGGTCAGCGGTCTGCTCGACCCCGATGCCCTGCTCGGCGACCTGCTGTTTCCGCTGGTCTCCCTGTCGGTGGCCATCATCCTGTTCGAAGGGGCACTGACCCTGCATCTGGCCGAGCTAAAGGGGATAGGCAAGGTGGTGCGCAACCTCTGCTCGGTGGGCATGCTGGTCAGCTTCGCCGTCATCGGCAGCGCCAGCTACTTCCTGCTGGGGCTGGACTGGCGGGTCGCCATGGTGCTCGGCGCAGTGCTGGTGGTAACGGGGCCGACCGTGGTCGCCCCCATGCTCAACGTGATCCGTCCCACCCGGGAGGTTGATCGCATCCTGCGCTGGGAGGGGATCGTCATCGACCCCATCGGGGCCCTGTTTGCGGTGCTGGTGTTCGAGGCGGTGCGCCTCGGCAGTCAGGGAGATCTCATCGGCCACACCCTGCTGGCACTGGCAAAAACGGTGGGGGTCGGTTCCCTGATCGGGGTGGCCGCAGGCTGGCTCACCACACTGCTAATCCGCAAGGACTGGCTGCCGGTCAGCCTGCACAAGTTCGGGGTACTGGCGCTGGTACTGGTCACCTTCAGCCTTTCCAACTGGATCAGCCACGAATCCGGCCTGCTGGCAGTGACCGTATTCGGCATCTGGCTCGCCAATCAGGAGGGGCTGGATCTGGAGGAGGTGCTGGCCTTCAAGGAAGATCTCGCCGTCATCCTCATCTCCAGCCTGTTCATCCTGCTGGCTGCCCGCCTCGATCTGGTCCAGCTCTGGCAACTCGGTCCCATGGTGCTGGCGCTGCTGTGCGTGGTGCAGTTCGTGGCGCGCCCGCTCTGCATCCTGGTCTCGACCTGGGGCTCGGATCTCTCCTGGCGGGCCCGTGCCCTGCTCAGCTGGATAGCCCCGCGGGGCATAGTGGCGGCGGCGGTCAGCGCCTCCTTCGCCATCAGCCTGCATCAAGCCGATATTCCCGATGCGGACAAGCTGGTGCCGCTGGTGTTTGCGGTGATTATCTCCACCGTGGTGCTGCAGAGCCTCACCTCGGCGCCGCTGGCGGGCCTGCTCAAGATGCGTCAGAGCGCCCCCAACACCTGGCTCATCATCGGCGCCAATTCGGTGGCTCGCGCCATAGGCCGGGCACTGGCGGAGCAGGGGGTGCCGGTACAGCTCTGCGACCCGGCCTGGGAGTTTTGCAGGCAGGCGCGCATGAGCAACCTGCCCTGCTACTTCGGCAACCCGCAGTCCGAACATGCCGAGCTGCACCTGCCGCTCACCAGTATCAGTACCGTACTGGCGCTCTCCCCAAACCGCCACAACAACGCCCTCGGCGTGCTGCACTTCGCCCATCTGTACGGGGAGGAAAAGGTCTACTCACTGCGCTCCAGCGAGCAGCACGGCAAGGCGAACCGGGAGAGCGCCACCTTCCGCGCCCGCCAGAACCTGTTTGGCCCCGACATCAACTATGCCCGCCTGAGTGGCCTGCTGAGCCGGGGCGGCCAGATAAAGGCGACCCGTCTGAGCGAGGCGTTTGACTGGGCGCAATATCAGGTGGCCAATCCGGGCGCCATTCCGCTGTTCGTGCTGGATGGCAAGGCCAGACCCCGCATCGTCACGGGCCCTGTCACGCCGCTGGCCGGGGAGCTGCTGATCGCCCTGCAACCGCCAAAGGAGACAGCCAGCGCATGAGCGAGACGTCACGCCACCCCAATCCACTGCTCGCCCCGCTGCTGGCCCTGCTGCAACAGGCCAGGGGTGGCTACAAGGTGCACGAGCTGCTGGCGGCCCTGCGAAGGCAGGGGGTGGTTCCCACGTTGGCGGAGGATGAACAGCTGCAGCTGTTTCGGGTCAACTTCCTCATCATGAACGCCCTCTACCAGTTGCAGGCCGAACTCCATGACGCGGGGTGGTGGCTGGTGATCAGCACCCTGGATATCCGGCTAGAGCCCCTTGCCGGGGCAACAGATACTCGCCAGAAGCTGGCCCTTGGTCAGCCTCTGCGCAGTTATTACCTGGACTGGCGGGTGTTCTGGCAGACCGACAGGGAGGAGGTAGAAGCCCTGCTCACCCGCTTCTGGCTCGCTTATGACGGCGCGGGACACAGGATGGAGGCGCTGGCCCTGTTCGCGCTGACCGCCGAGGCCAGTCCGGAAACAGTCCGCCGTCGCTGGCGTGAGCTGGCGCTGCAACATCACCCGGATCGCGGTGGTGATGCCGAGACCTTCATCCGCCTGCGCTGGGCCTGGGAACACCTGAAATCGGCCAAATGAGCCAGCTGCTGCCGACCGCAACCACTAGACTTGAAGAGGCGCCAAAAGCCACAGGAGGACGTCATGACAGTCAGTGAACTTCGCCTGCTCTTCCAGCAACAGGCCTTCAAGGAAGCCGAAATCTTGCAAGATGCCATACTGCCGGGCTGGATAGTGGAGTTCAGGGGTCAGGATGGCAGGCTGTACGAAATGACCGACACCCTGGGTTGCCCCCGCTACTTCGGCTCGGTCGAAGAGGCCCGCCAGCACGTGCATCTGGTGGCAGACTGCCCCATTCAGGTCGAGCATCTCTACCGCTTCTTCGAACGCTGAGTGGCATTCAGAATGAAGAAGGCTCCCGAGGGAGCCTTTCTCGTGCCTATACCGCAAGGTATACACAGCGAATCAGTTACTTGGCCACCACTACGGCCTGATTTTACGGGCCGAAATCGACCTAAACGTGGACATCATGTGGTCACCCAATTTCGACACCTCCTCTTAGTGGATTGAAGGTAATAGCATCCTGTAGATAGTCCGGCGCAAAGTGTGCGTAGGACATTGTCTGCTGGATGGTTGCATGCCCCAAGATCCGTTGTAGGGTAATGATGTTCCCGCCATGAGCAATAAAGTGGGTGGCAAAGGTATGGCGCAACACATGAGAAGCTTGCCCATGTGGCAAGTCCGGTTTCACTTCTCTCAATACCTTCCGCACCGTCAGGTAATCCACGTTTGGAAATAACCGCCCTGACTTCCCATCGATCATTCGTGCCGATACATCAGCCGAGATTGGCACCACACGTGTTTTGCCATTTTTAGTGGCCACAAACATCACTCGCTGATTGATGACATGCTCCGCGCTAAGCTCTGCCGCCTCGCTCCATCTTGCTCCGGTACTCAAGCACAGCAGGACAACATCTCGATTATCACCATCAAGTGAAGTCAGTAGAGCCTCGATCTCATGTTTGGACAGATAACTCATCGCAGTGGGCGGCTCCTTGAGTTTCTTTGTTCCTTTCAATGGATGAGGAGCGTGATACATCCCCGCATCAATCAGAAAACTAAACATCCCTCCAAGTGCTATCAAACGGCGATTAACACTTGAAGCTTTCAACCCCTGGGTCAGTAAACGTGACCGGAAGCAGGCGATTGCATTGTTATCAATCTGGAATACACAAGGGTGGTTCATAAGACGATCCACCAGTTCTAACGTTCTGCGTGTATGTGCACCCCATTTCGTATTTTGCCCGTGGTAGATCCACCAAAGCTGGATGAGCTCGGACAATGGCCGGGCATCCTTCGGTTTCTCTATCCACGCCTTGTCATGCTGGTTTGCCAGCACATACCGCTCAAAGGCGGTTGCTTCATGCTTCTTGGCAAACTTCCGCCGGATTCGCTTTCCGTTGCGTCCCGTCGGTCTCATGTCCACTTCATAACGACCATCATCGAGCTTCTTAATCGACATAAGGAAGCCCTCCGATGTAACTCAAACCTGATGACTCTATGGCGTCGAGAAACGCCTCATGCAGGGTTAGCCAGTTTTCTTGCCTGAGGCTGAACAGCCTGTTTCGTCTTGCCCAAAGTGTGCGAGAACCGGTGCTATCTGCCCGGCTTCTGGAGCGACCTTATCGGTCATAAACCAGAGCGTGTATTTCGTGAATAGTGGGATGTTTAAAATCCTCATTGAAACGTCTGTTGGTGGCGTAGAACGCCCTGTTTCATAATAATTTAGAGTTCCAACAGGAACCCCTGTAACTTCTGAAAACTGCTTTCTCGTCATGAATTCAGACTTTCGAATCAATACAAGTTTTTCACTTATGCTCGTTGACATAGTGATTTGATCTCCATAGCATAGTATCAAGATGTAAATAATTGACTATCTAGTTGTGGTCAATCAACCATTATGATGCACTGAGGCCCATTGGGGCCAGCAGAGGAGAATATCAGATGACAGCAGCAACCCATAACCAACCGCCGACCGAAGCCGACCCCCGTGTCGCACTGGTGCTCGAACCGATGATTAACGCCTCTGATGCGGTGCCCGTTGAGGTGTTCGCCAAGATGATTGGCAAAACCAAGGGCGCAGTGCGGGGGATGATTGAAAAGGGCAAGGTGCCGGTGGTGCCGATGCGCAACCCCCTCAACCCAACCGCTCCCGCCGAATACTGGATTTACCTCCCGGCATGGAACGAGGGCATGAAGCTGGCCTTTGAGAGCCGCCCCCGTGAAATTCGTGACGGCTGGTTGTCCTGGCTGGGGCTGGGGTGTCCGGTATGAGCCAGACATGGGATGAACAACAGGCCATGAACATGGCGGGGGCGCAGTTGCTGCGCGAGACCGTCGAGCAGGTGAGGGAGCGCCAGCAGCGGGCCAGCCATGACAAGGGGGCTCGCTGCCTGTGCCACAAGCTGGCGGTGCTGCGGGGCCTGAATGACGGGCAAAGAAAAACCCCGCTTAACGGTGCGCTAACACCAAACGGGGTTTCCAAATCAGCTTTAGAGGGCATGATTTGATGAGCATCTTATCTATCCCCTGCGCATTGCGCAACCTGCGGCTCCAACGCCGCAAGCTGGCGGGGACTGCCTGCCAGCGTTTCATTCATCTGCCCGACTACATCGCCGCCGTTGAGCGTCCCAATGCCTTGGCATGGGATGCCCTTTGGCAGCGCCTGCCACGGCCTGTCAATTCATTGCAGGGGAGCGTATGCGCGTTATGCGAGTGATGTGTATCGAGTGCGGCGGAAAGGGCTGCATCAAGAAAACCTATCGTATGAGCCAGGGCGTGGCCAACCTCTATTGCCAGTGCATGGACCCGATGTGCGGGCACACCTGGGTGTCCACCCTGTCCTTTAGCCACACCTTGACCCCGTCCGCCAAAAAATCCGGGGAAATGGCGCTGGCGCTATCGCGTGGCCTCTCCCCGGATGAACACCGCAAGCTGCATGAAACAGTGATTGAGCGGCAAAAAGTGCTCGATGCCGAAGCCGAAATAGAGCGGCAAAAGCCGGTTGTGACACTAAGGAGAATGCTATGACTACCCCGGTTAAAACAGGCTGGGTCTGTATCGCCTCGGCGGGGCCGACCGTGGACGACCAGCACATCGCCCCCGAGTGGCTGCACCAGATGGCGGAGAGTTACGACCCCGATTTCTATACCGCCTGCCTGTGGCCCGAGCATGGCCGTAGTCGCCCGGTCGGGCATGTGGAAGCGCTCAAGGCGGACACTGTGCAAGGCGTACTCAAGCTGTTTGCCGTGCTCTGCCCCACGCTGGAATTGATGGACCTTAACGCCCTTGGCCACCTGCAATTTTGCTCTATCGAGCCCAAGCCCAATTTTGCTGGCACGGGCAAGTGGTATCTGGGGGCGCTGGGCGTCACGGACGAACCCGCCAGCACCGGCTTGACCCGTCTCAAGTTCAGTCAGGCCCGCCCGCTGATTGGCCAATCCCACCGCTGGACAGCGGCCAATACCCAGCAGTTCAGCACCCTGCACGACAGGGCCAAGGCACTGAGTCAGGACCTTGACCGGATGCAACAGACCCTCGACCGCCTCACCTCGCGCAATGACACACCCCCGCTTCGTGCTTATTAGGAGTTTGCCCCATGACGTTATCTGACCTGCTGCGCGACATGCGCATGAGCTTTGTCCCCATTACCCAAGCCAGCTTTGGCACCCTGAACCCCACCGTCAGCAGCGCCCTGAGTGCTGCCATTGTGCAAGCGTCCCCATTTTTGAACCTGCTAACCCACTTGATCGTGGATGACCAAAGCGCCCCGCTGTATGACCCCATCAAAGAGACGCTGCGCTCCGGGCGCAAAGCGCAGGCGCGGTTCCTTGTCCCGGCAGACCCCACCAAGCAGAGCCACGTCTATCAGCCGATGGACAGCAGCGTTATCTGGACATGGCAACAGCTGGGGCAAATGTTGGGCGGCATGAACCAGCAGCAGGCCAACAAGGCGCTCGAAGCGCTGGCGCTGGCCGCCTTTGGCGATGACATTTTGCGGGTCGGGTTCTGGGGGCAGTCGGCCGCAATCAACACTGACCCGGTGGCCAACCCGAACGGGGAAGATGTGATGAAGGGCTGGCCTACGCTGGCCAAAGAGGCTGACCCGGACGGGGCGCGGGTGCTGCGTGATGCGGTGGTGTTTGATACCAGCGGCGCGGGGGACTATGCCGACCTCGACAGCATGGTGTATGCCCTGATTGAAAAGATGCCCGAGGCGTACCGCAACGACCCGCGCTTGCGGGTGCTGGTCGGTCATGACCTGCTGCGCGCTCACAAGAAAGCCTATCTCAAGCCCGGCATTGTGCGGGACAAGCAGCAGCGGATGAAGGTTGCCGACATGCCCACGCTGTCCAACCAGCGGATGCCCGGCACCTTTCTGGCGCTGACCTTCACTGAAAACTTGCAGGTGTTGACCGTCAACCATTCCCACCGCCTGAGTGCCGATAGCATCGACGACCTCGCCTCCTGGGGTATCCGCTATATCCGGGGCCAAGCCTATGGGCTGGGCGAGCCGACCGCCTATACCGCCTTTGATGCCATCACCCTTGCCACTGAGGAGTAACCCAGATGCCGCAACCGACTTTGCACACCCTGCCGACCCCGCCTGCCGCCGTGCCACTGCCCGCCAGCCGACTGGATGACCACATCGCCCGGTTTGAGGAGGAGCGCGCCAAGCTGATGGCACTGGATGACGAGGTGATGACCTTGCGCCAGCAGCGCAAGCAGTTGCAAGAGCGCGTCCCGGCGGCCAAGGCCCGCCTCGAAGAGCTGCGGCAAGGGCGGATTAACCAGCTGCTAGGCGGCGCGACCTCGCTCGACTCGGCGCGGGAATACCGCGAACTGGGCGAGCTGGTCGAAGATGCCAAAGAAGCGCTCACCTTGTCCCAGCGCCAAGAGAGACGGCTGGCGCTGCCGCTCTATCAGGCGTTGCTGGCCGTAAACAACGCCCAGAGCATCGTGGCCGGGTGCTACGAAAGCTACCTTGACCACAAGGTGGTGCCCGTCACCCTCAAGCCCCTCAAACAACATCTGACCGAGCTGGCCGCCCTGACCCATGCCAAGGCCGCCATCATGGGGCCGGAGGGGGCGCAAAAGTGGGCGGTGAACGAACTGGCCCACGCCCTCAAGCAGGCCATGAGTTACACCTCTGTCCTGCTGGAAGGGGACAATCCCACTGCCCGCGCCGCACTGGGCATCCTCACCCGGCCACGGGCAAGTGACTTGCTGGCGCTGTGTGACAGTCAGGGCAAGCGGCAGGCACTGCGCCATGAGCTGAAAGAGTAATGACGACACGAAAAAGGGGAGCCGATAACGGCTCCCCCAGTGCTCACACGCTTATCACAACAGCGCGAGCGGGCGCAGAGTAGCAAAGCCGACCACGCCGGACAAATGGCTGGATGGGAAAGGGAAACAAGGAAGAGGAGAGCAAGAGAGGCAGAACGCCAGAAAAGACAAAGGGAGCCATTGCAGGGCTCCCCTTAGCTAACCCATATCAAGCACGACAAGAGATAGCCAATGAACAGTATCAAATTCAATGCCGCCCAGCAAGCGGAGGGGCTCGCTTTGTCCGCATTCTGGGGCGAGTCCCAGCGTCAAGACCATCGCCGCCTCTACATCCTGCAATCGCGCCTTGCCGTGTTGCGCATTCGGCGGCGGGTCCGGGGCCTACGTGACAGAGGCCAAGTGCGGACGCTGCTACACATGTGCAGGCTGACCCGCGCCACCTTGCGCCAAGCCCACGCTAAGGCCGCCGCCCACGCCAGGGCGCTGCGGGACTGTGTAGGGGGCCGCGCATGAATAACCCCCTCAGCACCCTCAGCGACAAAGGCCACCCCCGCCGTAACCAGTCCGCCGCCATTTTGCGGGCACGGGTCAAGAAGATGACCCACATTTTACAGCTGCAACTGCGGCCACTGTGCCCGCTCGAAGAGTCCCGCAAACCCGCCCGCCAGCGCAACCGCAACGCCCCCGCCTCAGAGGAGACCATTCGCTCCTATTTCAAGGACAGGCTGGGGGTCTATGACCTTGATTGGGCGCTCGACCTGCTGATGTTCTCGGTCAAACGGGGACAGGGCGGGTCGGTGCAACTGGCCGATGAACTGGTCGGCGAGCTGTTCGTTGGCTACTGCGTGCGGCGGGTGCCGGCCATCCTCAAGGGCATCAGCTGCAAGGAGGCCAACCTCTGGCTATGCGACCGGGTAAAGGTGCTGCGGCAAGTGCAAGCCGACCTGCCCGAACCGCTGGAACAATTGCAGCACAAAGACCGCCGCGACAAGCTGGCGGTGGATTATGCCGAGCGGGTCTGGCGCCTGCTGGATGCCACTACCAATGGCCAGACCGGCACCATGCCCGCCACCTATCTATGGCGGGTCTGTGGTCAACCCCTCAAACCTTGGGGCTTCCTGCCCACCCTGCCACGCTTCAAGAGCACCGAGGCCCGCGATACCTTCATTGCGGCCCAGCTTATCCGCTGGCTTGACCCTCAATGGTGGACGCGCAAACTGCGCAAGCTCTGGGAGCAATATCGGGAGCACTGCGCCATCCTGCTTGGCAAGGTACGGCGCGGCGTCTCGCCTTATGTGTCTAGCTACGCCCTGCGGGCCTTCAACGAGCGCCAGCTGGCTGCCGAGCAGTGGCTCAAGAGCATGGAGGCGCACAACGAAGCGCACGACATTACCATTTCCCTGGCCGATGCCGTGGCCAGCTCAATGGCCAACCCGTCAAACCGCCGTGATGAACTGGTGGTCAGGGCGCGGGGCTTCTCCGATGCAGCGGACGAAATGGGTTATGTGGGCCTGTTCTTCACCTGGACAGCCCCGAGCCAATATCACCCGTGGAAGACAACCCCCCAAGGACATGGCCAACCGGCCCGCACCACGGAAAACCCCAAGTATCAGGGCCACACGCCCCGCGACACCAACACCTATCTCGGCACCCTCTGGAAGCGCTGCCGCGCCGCACTCGCCCGCCGTGGTATCGAGTATTTCGGCTTTCGGGTGGTTGAACCCCATCACGACGGCACCCCTCATTGGCATCTGCTGTTGTTCGTGACCCCTGCCCAGCAGCATGAGCTGATAAGCACCATGCAGCGCTACGCCCTGAGCCATGACCAGAGCGACCTTGAGCGCAAACGCCATCCCGTGAGCAAGCGACCCTATAGCGACATCACCCCGCGCTTTGACTGGAAGGCCATGGTTCCAGCCAAAGGCGGGGCCGTGGGCTACATCGTGAAATACATCGCCAAGAACATAGACGGCCACCAGATAGGGGACGAAGGCGACCTTGAGGCCCAAACCGCCGCCAGTGAAGGGGCGAGGCGGGTCAGGGCGTGGGCGTCCCTGTGGGGCCTGCGCCAGTTTCAGCAACTGGGCGGGCCGTCTGTGAGCGTGTGGCGAGAGCTGCGGCGATTACCTGGGCGAGTGCAAGAGAAGGAAGGCCGGACGGTGGCCCCGCTGGCGAGTGAGATCATGGAAGAGTGCCGCCGCTATGCGGACACGGCGAACTGGAAGGAGTTTACCTATTCCATGGGCGGCCCAGTGTGTCCACGGGATGCGCGACCGGTACGGCTGCATCACCTGATAGACCCTGCCAAGAACAAGTACGGGGAAGACGTGATCCGGCTCGTGGGTGTGGCCGCTGGTAGCGCCGTTAAGCGAACCCGGCTTGATGGCTGGGTGCTGCGCCGCAAGGCGACAGACAAGCCCGCAGAGAGCGCCGAGGAGGTGTTGAGCGAGCGAAGCGAAGCAGGGTTTGACGAGCGTAGCGAGGAGCCCTTAAGCGGCGCCAGCTGCGCTCCTTGGAGCTCTGACAGTAACTGTACTCTGCATATAAAAGAGAGCAAGAACCAGTAAGCGCTACCTCCCATTAGCTCTTTGAATTCGATGATGCTTAAGCTTGAACATAATTGTGAGCAAGCTCACCCACAGCTAGATATTGCGTTGAACAAGATACTCATTTGATGCACTATATGTCATTGATATTAATAAAATCACATTAGAGATAGCTTCAAATGGAGAGTAGAGGGCGATATTATCTCGGGCGAGTACTGAAGATAAATTTATCACAAAAAGATTTGATGGATGCGATAGTCTCATCCCCAATTATTACAAAAGGAAAGTTTGACTGGACGATTACTGACTGCATTGATGCTAGAAGTAACGACATTCCATTTGTATTTGGCAAACTTTCCAAGTATGCCAAAGATGGCCATGCAAATGTTGTAGATGAACGCAGTCGCTCTCAGATAAAGGCAAATGTTCCAAATTTAGTTGAAGCATCCTCACCCTTTATATATCTGCCTGAATTTTCGGGTATCGCATTCCTACATGTCTGGAATGGTATACATGAAGATGTATTTCCACGGAGATTCAAGTCTATCATTGAAGATGTTTTCGACGGATTCATGGTCTCATGTGAGGTCGACCCATTGGCCGACTATACTGAGTTCACACAGAAACTAAGGAGCATCAGTATCCTTACAGAAATAACTGCAACTGTATCCCCCCCAAATCCATTATTTGGCCGACTATGGGGAGAGCTAAACGACTATATATCAAAAAGAAATGCTTCAGAAGTTACAGTAAAAGAAAGTAGCTCTAAATTATCAGGGATTAAGTCAAAATTAATAGACCTCATGGATGGAATTATGAAATCAAATGATTACATCCCTGACAATCCCGCTGATATTGGTGATGCAGTTATTTTAATGGCTGCTGATGGGTATGGTAGAGGAAAGGTTCGTGGAATATCTGAAGATGGTGAAGAGGTGGAGATAAAAACTTCAGACACACAAAAAAGCTTCCTTTTTTCAAAGGATCCAAACCCGTATAACTTAGCTAAAAAGGTAAAGGAGGTTTTTGCAAACACTAGTATAGAGAGAGATATGAAACATTGAAAAAAATAAATTACATAATACGTATCTTTATTATAAGTGTAGAGTTTTTGGCTATAATGGCTAGCTTTTCTTTTAATGGGTACTTATTAAGTTTCATAAGCGGTTTCATTACTCACTTCCAGATAAACAATGATGCGTATAACTATTTTATAGTTATCCCCGTAGGTATATTTATATGGATGATTAATGAGGTCACTCCAATTTTATTTCCAAATGAGAAAGTAAACTCATTCTTGCACAAATGGAATAGCCTTTGGAAGTTAAAGGCTCATATATATGTAGGTCTTTTATACTCTGGCATATCTACTATGACATGCCTTCTGATATGGTTGTTCGGTGGTGGATCTACCCCCCAAAGCATACTGCTTTTAGCTACGGCTCTAGCTGTTCAATTATCATCGGCAATTAGTTTTTTACTTGCTAGAGTAGAAATATCATCAATCTTGGCTAGAGCATCAGAGTAAATACAGCGAGAGTTATCAATGAAAAAAATTAAATACAGAAAGCTATTTGAAACAGAGGATGAACGTTCTGAGATTTTGATAGCTGCATATTATCAGGCTGCTGATATACGAAAGTTTGAAATAGATATGTATTGGAAGCGAGCAACTTATTTTTGGGCGTTAATAGCCGTTGCCTTTGCCGCATTCTTTGCAGTCTCAAGTGCAGAGCATTTGTCCCCGCAAGATAAAAATTTATATTTATCAGCTATTTCATCTGCTGGATTTATTTTCACGTTTGCATGGTTTTCTGTTAACAAAGGGAGTAAGTATTGGCAAGAAAATTGGGAAAATCACTTAGATTTATTAGAGGATAAAATTACTGGCCCTCTTTATAAGACGAAACTAGAGAGACCCCAAGATGATTCCGGTCTAGAAAAGTTAATTATAGGTCCTCAGCCATATTCAGTATCCAAGATAAACCAAATTATTGCTGTGTTCACGATGATTTTATGGTTGTTTTTTATTGGTTCTGTTTTTCTAAATAAAAATACAACAAGCACCTGCAATATTATGTTATATATACCTATCATCATGGCAGCAGTATTCATCCTGTTTATTGTTTTGTATGGAAAATCACACCAAAGTGAAATGAATCCAAAGTTTTCAGTTCGGGTTGTAAATCATCCAGATGACAACTGACTGTGCAATTTATTTAAACATCCATTTACTCAAAAATCTGCGTATTCCAGGAATGCTTAAACAGCATTCTGGAATCCGTTTACATGATTTCAGGAAAGGATACCGGAAGAAGATAACTGAATGTGAGAATGATGGGCTTTGATGAGGGAATATTTTTATAGCTCCCAGAGCAAACTCGCAGCATAGAACTCTATATTTAAATCTAGAGAAGGCCTATTCCAATCAACCTTTATTCAACAGATGTGAACCCAACGGCGCTTGCGCCGTTTTTTTGTGGCCAGGGGGTACCCGCGCAGCCCAATAGCCACGGAAATCTCAATCCCACGGAATCCGCACTACTCCCCCCCCACCTTCGCACTAAAAATGTGGCATTTTTTGACAAAATAAATGTGTGACAACCACCCCGCCAGACCCCGTGATTACTGGCGGTTTGGCACAAAAGCAAAATGTCACAGAATGTCGTTCTGTGACATTTTTAGGCCGAAAAGATCACAGGTGAGCGCGGAGTGATTTTTGTTAAGTCATTGAATTTATATGTGAAAATCCTACTTTTCGTGAGAGTGGGAAAGATCTATTCAGCTTGGGAGGATCCGATTTTTAGTCAGGGATGTCTGTAAATATGCCTATAAATCAGATGGTTATTAACATTTAGGGTAAAAACTTAAAATGTCACGAGTGACATTTTAAACAACTCAGCAAGGATTTCGAATGAATCTCTTTGCGAGCAGAACGCTGTCACGGAAAATTCAAGAGCAGCTATTTTCCGTGGCGTTCTGATGATGGGAATTCCACCGCCTTGAGTTTTGTTCTCATCCGAACCTATGGCAGACTGCCCGCTCACAAAAAGAGCAGAGACTAGCCGGGGGATACCATGGCGGCCAAAAACATCAGCGAACTGAATCTCGACGACTTCGTCAGGATACAAGGCCCGGACAAGGGCAGCGCCAGAGACGGCAGCCGAGTCACGGTAGGGCGAGCAGGGGATCGCGATAGCTGCGTGAAACTGGCTGACGGCAAACTGCAGGTTACGGGTGATGACGAATTTCGTCGCACAGTTGAGGAAGCCTACGAAGCCAAGCAGACCCCATCAAGTGGCTTTGGTCACTCTCCTACTCCATCACCCAAGCCAGAACCTGAGCCAACCTTGAGTAAACTAATGCCAGCGACTCAGAGGCCAGAGATTGAAGTCTTTGATGTGGGGTACTACTGGAATGAGTTCCACCAGAGCAAAGAGGCCATCTACCAGAAGCTCTACGGCACAGGCGCTAACTTTCAACAGCGGTCGATGTTTGAGCGTAACAACGAACACCTCCAAGACATGGTTTTACCAGGCGAGCTTGTGATCCTGGCTAATAGCCCCAAGACCCTAGCAGAGAAAGACAGGCTACTTTTGCTCAAAGCCCAGGCTAAAGATGCTAGTGAAGGAATCCAAAAATTAACCCCAGAAGAAGCATCGACATTATATCGACACTTTGACGTGTTTGATCTCCTGGCCGCTCAAGACCTTGGCACCCCATCAGCAACTTTTGGTGCAATCAGTACCGTTGTTGCCGGAAAACTCAAAAATATAAGTAACATATTAGAAGAACTGAATACGCTTTATGTTGCACATACAGGCAGTGGAAAGGGGGCCAAAAGTTTTTCTCCAGAATTTTTTGTTCAAAGGAAAATAATATTTGATAAGTTAGATGGGGCGCTAACTAAAATCACGCTATCAAGTATTAAAATCCCAGAGTACGACAAGATAAAACATCGGCTTGGCCTATCGACAAAATCAGTTATACACAACTGGCGAACTGTATCCAGTAAAGGGGAAGTTTCTGCGCTAGGAAACAGAATTAAATATATCAGTCGATATGTAGAAGGTGCTAATAAATTCGCCTATGTGAGCATCGGGCTAGATTTAGTGTCTGGCGGTGTGACAGTACATCAAGCTTGTTCAGTTGGTGATGGCACCTGCGGGAGAGCCGTTAGTCGCGAGGTCGGCAGGTTCGGAGGGGCTTATCTTGGCGGGATGTGGGGTGCTGAAGTTGGCGGGACTCTAGCCGTTGGTACGGCAGGGACTGTAGCTGTTGCCTTTGGCATCGTACTGTCGGCACCAGTCATTGCTATTATTGGTCTCGGGGGTGCTGCATTCGGAGGGTATTATGCAGGAAGCCAATTTAGTGAGGCTGGTGTGGTGCTCGGGGATAAGTTTGCAGATGTTGTCGATTCTACTAGCGCGGATATGGCAGAGATTCTTTATAAACTTGAGAATTCATTTAAATGATAGATATAGTGTGGTTAGTGATTAGATTGGTGGTTATTACCATTTGGTTCTCTACGCCAGTCATTTTCTTATCTATGATATTTATCACGCCGAAACTAGATAAATATATGTCTCTACAACCTAAACATGAAAGTCAATGGCTCGTTCATAGATTCACTCGATTCCATAAGTATGGGGTAGAGTTAATACGAAGTCCCCATAGTTATCCTGAATGCCCTGCACCATTAAAGGTGTGGGTTATTTTCTCAACACTGGTCAGCGTCATTTTTACCATATCTTGTATGGCAATCCTTTTTATCTAAAAACGCCTAATCCTCTGGTAGACAAAGCCCCGACGATGCGGGGCTTTAGTTTTTTCTCTCGATGTGGTCAACGTGTGGACATTGACTGAAACAAATCCTTTTGTTTCATTACGTTAGCTTCTTTTTTTAAAACTCCCGAGGGAGCCTTTTTCATTCCGGTTGCAGCGGTTCCACCCCTTTTCCTTCCAGTCGCCTGACCGGCTTTTGCAGGATCAGGTTGGCCGGGTAGGTAACCAGATCGCCGTTGTCATCACGCACCCGCAGGTAGAACAGGCCTATCTCGGTGATGACGCCGGTGACCGAATCATCCTTGTCGAGGATCCGGATCCGGTCGCCAATCTTGTAGGGGAAGGCGAAGAAGATGGTGATGCTGGCGGTGATGTTGGAGAGGATCGACCACTGCGCCACCATGGCGACGCCAAGCACGGCGAAGAAAGAGGAAGCGAGCACCACCAGCCGGGAGAAGTCGAGCCCCCACACCCCGGCCAGGATCAACAGGGTGGCGCAGCCGAGCAGGAAGTGGAACACGTGTTCCACGTAGAGCACCCGGTTCTCGCTCACCTGCCGGCTCTGGGCCAGCGCCAGCAGGCTCTTGTGAATGAGGCTGCGGATCAGGGTGTGGCCCAGCAGCAACAGCAGGGTCACGCCAAAAGATTCCCATGTCGTCATATGTGTTCCTTACCACCAGCGCCTGTGTTTGAGCCAGACCGCCAGCCCGGTCGCCAGCGCCACCAGAGAGCCGCAGAAGACCCAGAAAGCGGTCGGGCTCTCGGCCCCCGGAATGCCTCCCAGGTTGATGCCGAACAGACCGGTCAGGAAGCTGGCCGGCAGAAACAGCAGCGCCATCACCGACATCTGGTAGGCCCGGCGATTGGTCGCCTCCGCCATCAGGTTATTGATCTCGTCCGCCAGCACGGCGGTGCGCGCCACCCCGGCATCCAGATCGTCCAGCCAGCGCCGCAACCGGTCGGCGATGTCGAGCAGGCGCCGCCTGTCATCCTCGTCCAGCCAGCTGATCTTCTCGTTGGCGAGGCGCGCCACCAGATCCCGCTGGGGGGAGAGGTAGCGACGGATCATGATGAGCTGCTTGCGGATCAGCGCCAACCTGCCGTTGGCGGGCAAGTCGCGCATCAACACCATCTCCTCCAGATCCAGGATCTGATCGTGCAGCTCCTCGACAAACTCCCCCGCCCTGTCGGTCAGGGCGTCACAGATCTCCACCAGCCAGTCGGCCGGGGTATCGGCACCGCCCCCCAGCTTGAGCTGGCCATACACATCCTGCTCCGACAGCAAGGCGCGACGACGGCTGCTGATGATGAGGTCCGGGGTGATGAAGATGCGCAGCGCCACCATCTCTTCGGGCCTGTGATCCTTGTTGTGGTTGATGCCGCGCAGGATCAGCAGCACGGTTTCCCCCATCCGCACCAGCTTGGGCCTGTTGCTCTGGCCGAGCAGGGACTCGCGCGCCGCGTCATTGAGCAGCGGGGTCTGCAGCAGCCAGCGCGCCGCTTCCGGATTGCCATAATCCAGATGCAACCAGCCGGGTTTCTCCCCCGGTATCTCGCTCCCCGCCGCCAGCGGCTGCATGCCACCCCTGCCATCCAGGGTCAGGGCATAAATCACGTCACTGGGCACCCGATCCATCTGCTCGTCCTTCTCGTTCCGATTTATCGGCCCAGCTTACACTAAAGCCCGGCCTGACTCAGCCCCGGGGCAGCCGACCCGCGCCAGCCATGTTAAGATGCGGCCTCATTTCAGACACAGGAAGCCATGCCATGCCCATCTGGGTCGATGCCGATGCCTGCCCTCTCCCGGTCAAGGAGATCCTCTACCGCGCCGCCCACCGCGCCCAGATCGTCACCACCCTGGTGGCCAATCAGGGGCTGCGGGTCCCCCCTTCCCCCTTCATCAAGACCCAGCAGGTGGAGAAGGGGTTCGATGTGGCGGATCATGTCATCGCCCAGCAGGTCACACCGGGAGATCTGGTGATCACGGGCGACATACCGCTCGCCTCCTGGGTGATCGATGCCGGTGGCGAGGCGCTCAACCCCCGTGGCGAGATCTACACCCGCGAGACCATTCAGGCACGGCTCGGCATGCGCAACTTCATGGAGGAGCTGCGCTCGGCCGGAGTACAGACAGGCGGCCCGGCCCCCTTCAACGCCGCTGACAAGCAGCGCTTCGCCAACGCCCTCGACAAGTGGCTGCTCAAGGGCAGGCTCAGCTGATTGCAGCCTCCCCGGCACCCCGCCGGGGAGACCCAATCAATTCCGTCTGCACTTAATTCTTTCTTAAGTCTTGTGGGCTAACCTTGTGGCTGTTGACCAAACCACCAGCAAGGAGCACACATGAAACTGACCCCCCTGTTGTTACTTATCCCCCTGTTCAGCGGCGCCGTTCTGGCCGATCCCCAGTGTACCCAGACCGACAAGACCAAGTGGTTGAGCGAGGCGGATGCCCAGCAGCAGATCAAGGCGATGGGCTACGACATCAAGAAGTTCAAGGTCACCAAGACCCACTGCTACGAGATCTACGGTTGGGACAAGGAGAAGCGCAAAGTCGAGATCTACTTCGACCCGACCGATCTGAAAAAAGTGAAGGAAGAGATAGACGAATAACGCTGCTGGGCCGGTCTGTCGCCGGCCCCTTTGATGGAGCCTTGTCATGACAACCTCATCTGAAGTGAAGGTCTGGGACCCCCTCATCCGGGTATTCCACTGGGCAACCGTGGTCCTCTGCCTGCTCAATTTCTTCGTTCTGGAAGAGGGCAGCAAGCCTCACAGATACGTTGGCTATACCCTGGCGGCCCTGCTGCTGGTCCGGCTGCTGTGGGGTCTGGTCGGTCCCCATTACGCCCGTTTCGGCCAGTGGTGGCCAACGCCGGCCCGCATTCGTTACTACCTGCGCCAACTGGCACAGGGACGCCATCTTTATTATCTGGGTCACAACCCGCTCGGTGCCCTGATGATCTGGCTGTTGCTGCTGTCACTGGTCGGCACCATCACTACCGGCTGGCTCACTACCTGGGATGCCTTCTGGGGTGAAGACTGGCTGGAGGAGCTGCACGGTGTCATCGCCAACACCCTGATGGCCGCCGTCGGTGTCCATGCCGCCGTGGTGATCCTGACCGACCGCCTCACCCGCAGCGATCTGCTGCGCGCCATGGTGCTGGGCAAAAAACGGGTGCCCGCCGATGCCAAGGTGGAAGATCCGCGCAGTTAATGACCGGGCCGGCCCGCCGGCCCCGGTTTTTTGCTGCAATGGCCCGCGACACTGGTAAGATGCGCCGCCATTTCTCCATGCCGTAGCCACCATGACAGCCCAAGGGCACCTGCTGTTTTCCGTCACCTGCACCCTGCTCGCCCACAAGCTCCAGCTCACGCCGGCCCTGGCCGATGCCAGCCTGTGGCAGACCATACCCGCCGCACTGGCCAGCGCCCTGCTACCGGATCTCGATCACCCCAAATCCGTGCTGGGTCAGCGATTGCCCTGGATCTCCAAACCCTTGTCACGGCTGTTCGGTCATCGTGGCTTCACCCACAGTCTGCTGGCGGTGGCGGTGGCCGTGTGGGGGCTGGATCAGAGCCTGGTGCCCGAACTGCTGCCCGCAGGGGTCAAGGATGCGCTTATCATCGGCTACCTCAGCCACCTGCTGGGAGACTGGCTCACCCCCGCCGGCATACCGCTGTTCTGGCCCCTCAAGCGCCGCTACCGGCTGCCGGGCTGGCCGCTCAAGAGCGGCGGCGCCGTCGAGACCGGCTTTTGCACCCTCACCCTGCTGGCCGCCGGTTACTGGAACCACTGGGCCGGTTGAACGGGCCCGGACCCGGCACCGCAACGGAGTCGCAGGAAGCACCTTTGCTCCCCCCTGAAAAAAACAAACCCCTGCCGAGGCAGGGGTTTGTCGTGGTGATGGCGAGGTGCGGTTAGATCATCACACCGGCAATCACGGCGGAGAGCAGGCTCACCAGAGTAGAACCGTACACCAGCTTCAGGCCGAAGCGGGAAACCATGTTGCCCTTCTCTTCGTTCAGCGCCTTCACAGCACCGGCAATGATGCCGATGGAGCTGAAGTTGGCGAACGACACCATGAAGATGGAGAGGATGCCGACGGTGCGCGGAGAGAGCTCGGCAGCAATTTTGCCCAGATCCATCATGGCCACGAACTCGTTGGTCACCAGCTTGGTCGCCATGATGGAGCCGGCTTGCAGCGCTTCACCACTCGGGATACCCAGGATCCAGGCGATCGGATAGAAGAGGTAGCCCATGACGTACTGGAAGTTGACGCCAAACGCCAGCTCGAACAGGTAGTTGACCAGGGCGATCAGGGCGATGAAACCCACCAGCATGGCAGCCACGATAACGGCCACGGAGAAACCGGCCATGATGTACTCGCCCAGCATCTCGAAGAAGTTCTCTTTCTTCGGGGTGTGGTGCTCGTCGCCCTCGGCGATGGCTTTCAAGTCGGTGACCGAGTTGTCCGGCTCATACGGGTTGATCAGGGACAGCACGATAAAGGTGCTGAACATGTTGAGCACCAGCGCGGCCACCACGTAACGCGGCTCGATCAGCTGCATGTAGGCACCGACGATGGACATGGAGACGGTGGACATGGCTGTCGCCGCCAGGGTGTACATCTGCTTCTCGTTCAGGTGCGGCAGTGTGTTCTTAAGCGCGATGAAGTTCTCGGACTGGCCGACGATCATGGAGCTGATGGCGTTGAAGGACTCCAGCTTGCCCATGCCGTTGATCTTGGCCAGCACTGTACCTATGCCACGAATGACGATGGGCAGCAGACGGATGTACTGCAGAATGCCGATCAGCACAGAGATGAAGACAATGGGCATCAACACCATCAGGAAGAAGGAGAAGGCCCCTTCGTTGACCAGGCCACCGAACACGAAGTCGGTACCCTGTTTGGCAAACTCCATCAACTTGGTGAAGCCGGCCGCGAAGCCACCCACCACCGCCAGACCCACTTCGGAGTTCAGCATGAACCAGGCCAGCGCCAGTTCAACCACCAGCAGTTGGCCGATATAGCGTAGTTTGATCTGTTTCCAGTTGTGGCGGTTGGCCAGCAAAGCGAGAGCGAGGACCATCACGAGTCCGAGCACGAAGTGAACGTATTCCATACCAGTAGCACCTGAGTGAATTGTTATTTTTGACCGGCGCCATCATAGACATTTGCATATTTAAAAATCAGATAGCCATCACAATCTGCGGTAAAAATATGCATGTTGGATAATACAAACGTTTTTAAATTAATTAAACACTCACTGCGGTATCTAATCATTGTTCAATAAATATAAAAACAGATAATAAACAGCCAGTTACAAATAAACACCTCAATCAGAAACAGCCGCTACAACACAATATCAACATCTGCTTAAAACGCTGACCGCCCCGTCGTAGCGGTCAGGTTAAATTTGAGACAAAAATATTTAATCAAACCAGAGTGACAAACGTTTATCTTATTTGCGATTAACGAGTCTGGCTTCATCACGCTATTTTTGACGCGGTTTTGCATTTTGTTCAGCACACACAAACCAGAAAGGCCCCGCTTTTTTCTTCACGTTCTTCACCACGATCCTTTGCTCAGGCGTTCAAAAATCCGCCACACCCGAGGCCGCATTCTGGTACAATGCGCGGCCTTAGCGTTAGCGCATCCCCGTTTTCTCCGAAATAGAGTCCTTTTGTGAACAACAGCGAATTTAGCAGCCTCAACCTCTCCCCCGCCCTGCTCGAGAACCTCGCCAGTCTGGGTTATCTGCAGATGACCCCGATCCAGGCCCAGAGCCTGCCCCTGGTGCTCGATGGCAAAGATCTGATCGCCAAGGCAAAAACTGGCAGCGGCAAGACCGCCGCCTTCGCCCTGGGTCTGCTCTCCCGGCTCAACGTCAACCGTGTCGACGTGCAGGCGCTGGTGCTCTGCCCGACCCGCGAACTGGCGGATCAGGTCGCTCAGGAGATCCGTCGTCTGGCCCGCTCCCTGCCGAACGTCAAGCTGGTGACTCTGTGTGGCGGTACCCCGACCGCACCTCAGTCCGCCACTCTGGGCTTCGGTGCCCACATAGCCGTCGGTACCCCGGGCCGTATTCTCAAGCACCTGGAACAGGGCACCCTGGAGCTGTCCAGCCTGGAGACGCTGGTGCTGGACGAAGCGGACCGCATGCTGGACATGGGCTTTGGCGAAGACATCAATAAAGTCATCAGCCATGCGCCCGAGCGCCGCCAGACTCTGCTGTTCTCCGCCACCTATCCGGAGGGCATAGCCCAGATGAGCCGCGGCGTGCAACGCAACCCGGTCGAGGTGAGCGTGGAATCCCTGCACGAAGGCAGCGCCATCGAACAGAAGCTGTATGAAGTGCCGGCCGGCCAGCGCCTCGACGCCCTGACCTGGCTGCTGAGCCACTACCAGCCGAGCTCCTGCGTGGTGTTCTGCAACACCAAGCGGGCCTGCAACGACGTGGCCGATCATCTGGCCGCCAAGGGCTTCTCGGCACTGGCGCTGAACGGCGATCTGGAACAGCGCGAGCGGGATCAGGTGCTGGTGCGCTTCGCCAACGGCAGCGCCACCATACTGGTCGCCACCGACGTGGCCGCCCGTGGTCTGGACATCAAGGAGCTGGGCGCCGTCATCAACTTCGAGCTGACCTATGACCCCGAGGTGCATGTGCATCGCATCGGTCGTACCGGTCGCGCCGGCCAGCAGGGTCTGGCCCTGAGCCTGTATCAGCCGAACGAGGCCCAGCGCGTCAACTTTATCGAGGAGTACCAGCAGGCTCCCATCCCGCAAGGGGATCTGGCCGAGATTGGCCGCGAGATCAAACCGATCGCGCCGCTGATGGCCACCCTCTCCATCGATGCGGGCCGCAAGACTAAGGTGCGCGCCGGTGACATCCTGGGCGCCCTGACCGGTGAAGGCGGCATCGCCGGTGCCGATGTAGGCAAGATCCAGATCTCCGAGCAGTACTCCTACGTGGCGGTGAAGCGCAGCGTGGCAAGCGCCGCCCTCAAGCGGTTGCAGGAAGGCAAGATCAAGGGGCGCACCTACCGCGCCCGCAAACTGGGTTAACGATGCAGCCGGGCAGCACAGCTGCCCGATTCGTCACTGACCACAGCACGGGCGCCTTTGCAGGCGCCTGTTTTTTATCGCACATGTGCCATTCACATGGCATGGACAACACAGATGAACAGAGAACCCCAAGCCGACGTCAGCTGCCAGAACTGCGAAGCCTGCTGCTGCCGCCTCGAAGTCATGCTGTTTACCGATACCGGCGTGCCGGATCGCTACGTGGACGAGATAGAGGGACAGGTGCCCGTGATGCACCGGCTGGAAGATGGCTGGTGTGCGGCGCTGGACCGCAACACCATGATGTGCCGCATCTATGAGGTTCGCCCCCTCATCTGCCGCGAATTCGAGATGGGTGAGCCCGACTGCGTCGACGAGCGGGACAAATGGTTTATCAACCTGAGTTGACCAAGGGATAGCGAGCGGCGCTGGACCGCCCTGTCAACGACGTGCCGCGTCTATGAGGTGCGACCGCTGATCTGCCGCGAGTTCGAGATGGGTGAGCCCGACAGCGTCGACGAGCGGGACACATGGTTTATCAAGCAGGGGTGAGCGGAGCCGGATCGGCGGCCAACCGCTGCTCCAGCCAGCACAGCGCTTCGTCGGTCTGCTCGAAGTAGCAGATAGCCTGAAATGGCAGCTCGTTGAAGACCTGATCGGCCAGGTATTGCTTGAAACTCCCCGCCAGCACCACTGCCAGAAAGGCACAGCCATTGGCGGCGCACCAGCCGAACTGGCGACGAAAATGGGCAAGCACCTCGGGCCCAGCCGCCTCAAACTCGGTCGCCACCTCGACGATTCCCCAGGGCGCATCGCACAATTCGGCTATCTGCCGGCTGAAGGCGGCCTCATAGGCCATGGCCCCCGCCAGATTGAAGGGACCGCTCGGCTGACAGATCAGCACCTGTCCGCGCCGCTGCATCTCAAAATGGCCGTGTGGTTGCAACTTCACACCAGTCTCCTTCCTTGGATCCTTTCCCATTGCACCAAAACGGTGACATGTTGCAACAAGGTAAGGATTTATCTACCAAAAGTCCATGCCACCACGCGTGGCTAAGCCCTGGCCCCGCCGCCGGCCAGCCCCTGACCGGCACGGATATCCAGGCAATATGGATCGGCCGACCCTCCCGTCATGTTCTGTTGCAGTTAATAAAACGTTGCTGCTATCATCCGCGCCGCCATGAACATTCCACCGACTGAAACGTTGGTCATCAACGCAAGGATCAGAGATGAAAAATCGGGACTCGAGTCACTACCAGCGGATCTGGCGCTGGCACTTCTACGCCGGCCTTTTCGTCGCTCCCTTCCTGATCCTGCTCTCCCTCACCGGCATGGTGTACCTGTTCAAGCCCCAACTCGACAATCTCATGTATCCCGAGCTGATGAAGGTGACGCCTGCCAGCCAGACCCTGAGCGCAGATCAGTTGCTGGTCAAGGCCCTAAGCGCCGATGCGCTGTGGACCGAGGCACGGACCGCCATGCCGGACGCCAGCCTGAGCAAGTACCTGCCACCGGCCAGCCCGGATGCCAGCGCCCAGTTCATCGTCCGCCAGGGGGGCCGCGAGCTGACCCTGTTCCTCGATCCCGCCAGCGGCGCCCTGCTCGGCACTCTGGACAACCAATGGAATCTGCAGGCGGTGGCCCGCGCCCTGCACGCCGAACTGCTGCTCGGCACCACCGGAGATAGGTTGATCGAGCTGGCCGCCGGCTGGGGAATTGTGCTGCTCATCAGCGGCCTCTATCTGTGGTGGCCACGCAAGGGGCCCGGTGTGGGAGGTATCCTCTGGCCCAGAATGAACCAGCGCGGACGCCTCTGGTGGCGCGATCTGCACGCCGTGGTCGGCTTCTGGGGCGCGGGTTTTCTGCTGTTGCTGCTGCTGAGCGGCATGACCTGGACCGGTTTCTGGGGGGATCAGTTCGCCAACGTCTGGAACCGCTTCCCCGCCGCCATGTGGAACCAGGTGCCCACATCCACGCCGCTTGCCCGCAGCCTGAACCAGGCCCACGACCAAACTGTGCCCTGGGCGATGGAGAACACCCCCATGCCGAGCTCGGTCACGCCCGATGAGATGGCCTCCATGGCGATGGCAGACACGGCCATGCCGCAGAATCCGGAAGGCCACGATCACAGCGCCATGAACCAGGGCGGCGAACACGAGGGGATGGTGATGGCCGAACACCGCATCCCGCTGCAACAGGTGGTGGATATCGCCTACGAACGCCAGGTCACCCCGGGCTACAGCATCACGCCGCCAGCTGGCAAGAGCGGCGTCTACACCATAGCCCTGTTCGCCGATGATCCGCGCAATGACGCCACCCTGCACATCGATCAATACAGCGGCAAGGTGCTGGCCGACGTGCGCTGGCAGGATTACGGCCTGGTCGCCAAGACGGTGGAGACCGGCGTCATGCTGCACACCGGCAAACTCTACGGCTGGCCCCATCAGCTCGCCATGCTGCTCATCTGCCTGATGGTATTGCTAAGCGCCGTGAGTGGCCTCTGGATCTGGTGGAGTCGCCGTCCGCAGGGCCGTCTCGCTGCTCCGCCGCTGCCGGCCAAACTGCCCCCCATGCGCGGCGCCATCGCCGTGCTGGTGCTGCTCGGGCTCTGCTTCCCGCTGGTGGGCGCCTCCATGGTCGTCATCTGGCTGCTGGACAGTCTGCTCTTCTCCCGCCGCGCCGCTTGGCTGGCGCCGGCCCGCTAGCTCGGCGCCATCACCATGGACTCAACAAACAGGGCGCCCTCACCGGCGCCCTGTTTCCAATCTGAATCTTCTTGTCGGTCGTCGTTCATCGGTGGATATAAAGGATATCGGGGATATCGGGGATATCGGGGATATCGTTTCATCCTGGCACAGGACAGCCTCCCTCTCACCAACCCGGCGCAGCCGAAGGCCGCGGCAGGCGTGTGCCCCCTCGTGATCCCGCTGGCATTTATGATGGAAATAACGGGAGATAGACCTCAGTTGCACATTATTACTATTGTGATGACCGGACGATTGTTATAGGAGTGAAATCATATTGGCTTTCGTGTGTAAACACCTATAACGGAAGAATGCAGATGGAAAAGCTCAATAAACACCTGGGATGGCTGGGAGTGGCCTTGATCGGTGCCTTCTCCCTCGGTTATATCGCACTCGTTCGGGGTGAACAGATAAACGCCCTCTGGATCGTGGTGGCAGCGGTGTGCGTCTACCTCATCGCCTATCGCTACTACGGTCTCTACATTGCTCACAAGGTGCTGGGGGTAGACGGCACCCGCATGACTCCGGCAGTGCGTCACAACGACGGTCTGGACTATGTACCGACCGACAAAAAGGTGCTGTTTGGCCACCACTTCGCCGCCATCGCTGGCGCCGGCCCCCTGGTTGGTCCCGTGCTGGCCGCCCAGATGGGTTACCTGCCCGGCATGCTCTGGCTGCTGGCCGGGGCTGTGCTGGCGGGGGCGGTGCAGGACTTCATGGTGCTGTTCGTCTCAACCCGCCGTGACGGCCGCTCCCTTGGCGAGCTGGTCAAGGCCGAGATGGGCAACACGGTCGGCGTCATCGCCCTGGTTGCCACCTTCATGATCATGGTGATCATCCTGGCAGTGCTGGCGATGATAGTGGTCAAGGCCCTCACCCATAGCCCGTGGGGTACCTACACGGTTGCCTTCACCATTCCTCTCGCCCTGTTCATGGGGATCTACACCCGCTACCTGCGCCCTGGGCGCATCGGCGAGGTGTCATTGATTGGCATGGTCTGTCTGATATTTGCCATCGTTTCCGGCGGCTGGGTGGCAGAGAGCGCAACCTGGGCCCCCTATTTCGACTTCGACGGGGTACAGCTCACCTGGATGCTGGTCGGCTACGGCTTCATCGCCTCTGTGCTGCCGGTCTGGCTGCTGCTGGCACCTCGTGACTATCTCTCCACCTTCCTCAAGATAGGCACCATCATCGGGCTCGCCATCGGCATCCTGATCATGCGTCCGACCTTGCAGATGCCGGCACTGACCCAGTTCATCGACGGCACAGGACCTGTGTGGGCAGGGAATCTCTTCCCCTTCCTCTTCATCACCATCGCCTGTGGCGCCGTGTCGGGCTTTCACGCACTCATCTCCTCTGGCACCACGCCCAAGATGCTGGCCAATGAGAACCAAGCCTGTCTCATTGGTTACGGCGGCATGCTGATGGAATCCTTCGTCGCCATCATGGCGCTGCTGTCTGCCTGTGTGATCGACCCGGGTGTCTACTTCGCCATGAACAGTCCGCTGGCCGTGCTGGCGCCGGCAGGCACCACAGACGTGGTTGCCTCCGCGGCTGCCGTGGTGAGTAGCTGGGGCTTCCAGATCACCCCTGACACCCTGCTGCGCATCGCCAACGAGGTGGGGGAACAGAGCATCATCGCCCGTGCTGGCGGGGCCCCGACCCTGGCGGTGGGTATGGCCTACATACTGCACGGAGCCCTCGGTGGTCTGATGAACGTCGCCTTCTGGTATCACTTCGCGATCCTGTTTGAAGCCTTGTTCATTCTCACCGCCGTGGATGCTGGCACCCGCGCCGCCCGTTTTATGCTGCAAGATCTGCTAGGGGTCATCTCCCCCTCCCTCAAGCGCACCGAATCCCTGCCTGCCAACCTGATCTCGACCGCCCTGTGCGTGCTGGCCTGGGGTTACTTCCTGCATCAAGGAGTGGTCGATCCGCTCGGGGGCATCAACACCCTGTGGCCGTTATTTGGCATCGCCAACCAGATGCTGGCTGGCATGGCGCTGCTGCTGTGTGCCGTGGTGCTATTCAAAATGAAGCGTCACGCCTATGCCTGGGTGGCCCTGCTGCCGACCAGCTGGTTGCTCATCTGCACCATGACCGCCGGCTGGCAAAAAGTGTTCAGTGACAACCCGAAACTGGGCTTTCTCGCCATTGCCAACAAGTTCCAGGCGATGATCGACAGCGGCGCCATTCCGCCCCAGTACACCGAGTCGCAGCTGAGCCAGCTGGTATTCAACAACCGTCTTGATGCCGGCCTCACCCTCTTTTTCATGGTGGTGGTGGTGGTGCTTGCCCTCTTCTCGCTGAAGACGGCGCTCAAGGCACTGCAACAGGATAAACCGACCGCCAACGAGACCCCGTATCAACCGATGCCGGGTTCGGAAGGCGAGGCAATCAAAACCAGCAACGCTCACTGAGCGTGATGTGACACCGGGCCCCTGCATGCCGGGGCCCATGCTCGGAGGCACCATGTTCGATACCTTGGCCAAGGCCGGAAAATACCTGGGGCAAGCAGCCAAGTTGATGGTCGGCGTGCCCGATTACGACAACTATGTGCAGCACATTCGGCTGACTCACCCGGAACAGACCCCGATGAACTACGAAGAGTTCTTTCGCGAGCGCCAGGATGCCCGCTACGGTGGCAAGAATGGCGGACGCTGCTGCTAGACAGGGATCATCATGAACCAGGCAATTGCCGTCACCCTGCTGACCGGTTTTCTTGGCGCCGGCAAGACCACGTTGCTCAACTACTTCCTGCGCCACCATGAAGGAGTGTCGGTGGCGATCCTCGAAAACGAGTTCGGCGCAGCCAATATAGATGGCTCCCTGCTTGAGAGAGGTGACGGAGTGAGCGTGGTCGAGCTCAGCAATGGCTGCGTCTGCTGCAGCGTGCGTGGCGAGTTCACCGCAGCCCTCACCGATTTGCTGGCACGCCGTGCCAGTGGCGAGCTGACCTTTGAGCGACTCATCGTCGAGACCACAGGCCTCGCCGATCCGGGCCCCATCATCCAGACCTTCTTCGTTGAGGAGGCATTGCGCGATACCCTGCGCCTCGACGCCGTCATCACGCTCGCCGACTGCAAGCACATCGCTCAACAGCTTGACGAACACCCGGTGGCCGCCGCCCAGCTCGGCTTTGCCGACCGCATCTTGCTGAGCAAGTGCGACTGCGTCGACGAGGCAACCCGCGAGGCGGTCATCGCACGCATCCACCTCATCAACCGCAAGGCGGAGATCCTGGATGTACGACAGGGTGAGTGCCCCCCTTCACTCTGGCTCGATCTTGATGCGTTCACCCTGAGCGATGAGCTGTCGCTCACTCGCGGCGTGCGTATCGTACGGGCCGGAGCTGACGCCTTTTCCCCGCTTTCGGAACAACCCCGATCCTGGCACGACACCATACAGGCCCACCTGCTGGAAGGGGGGTCGCTGGATCTCAAGCGCATCGGCGCGTTCATGGAGCAGTGCATCGAGCATCACGGCAACGACATGCTGCGCTACAAGGGAGTACTGGCCATCGCCGGTGAGCCGCGCCGACTGATCGTGCAGGGGGTACACAAGGTGGTGGGATTCGACTATGGCTCCCCCTGGGGTGAAACGCCCCCCTGCTCCCGGCTGGTGATCATAGGTCGTTACCTGCCCCTTGCCGCATGGCAGGCAGGATTTGCTCAGACTCAGGTGCAGGAGTGAAAGCGGCCCAGGCTCGACCAGGAAAAAGGGCTCCCGTCCGGGAGCCCTTTTTCATTCGGGGCACTCCGTCATTGCATCAGGAGAGCGCCAGCCCGATGGAGAGCAGCAGGCTGAACAGGAAGGCGCTGATGGCGGTCTTCTTGAGCGCACCGGTCAGCACCTCGCCATCGAAACTCGTGCGCAATGTCTTGGCTGCGTCCGTGAGCGGCTTCATGGCGGGCAGGAAGATCCAGGGCCAGACGTTGGCGGGCTGGGTCAGCAGGAAGGCGATGGTGCTGACCAGCGCCGCCCCCAGCAACAGCCAGTGATAGGCGATGGCGCGATTGCGACCGAGCCGCACCGCCAGGGTGATCTTGCCGCTGACCGCGTCCGTCTCTATGTCCCGCACGTTATTGATGTTGAGCACGGCGGTCGCCAGCAGGCCGCAGGCGGTGGCCGGCAGCAGCAGATCCCACTGCAGCGTCTTGGTGAACAGATAGTAAGAGCCGAGCACCCCCAGCAGACCGAAGAACAGGAATACGGAGATATCGCCGAAGCCGCGATAGCCGTAAGGGGTCTTGCCAACCGTGTAGGTGATGGCCGCGACGATGGCCGCGCCACCCAGCACCACGAAAGTGAGGATCTGCAGCCACTGATCACCGAAAGCGCAGCCCAGCAGGGCGAGGCCGCTCACCACGGCGGCCAGGGCGGTCAACGCCATGGCCATGCACATCTGGTGGCGGGTGATCAGGCCAGAAACCACGGCGCGCTGGGGACCGATCCGTTCACCATTGTCGGCACCGGAGACGGCATCCCCATAGTCATTGGCCAGGTTGGAGAGGATCTGCAGCAGGATGGCGGTCAGCAGAGAGAGTGCCATTATGGTGCCATCGAAGGCGCCACGGCTGGCCGCCAGCCCGGATCCTAGCAAGATGGAGGAACACGCGAGCGGCAGTGTTCGCAAACGCGCCGCCAGCAACCAGATAGAGAAGGTATTTGTCATATTGTGATGGCCAAACAATCAGATATTGATCGTGTTAAGGGTTATCGAACCGGATTTCGGTATACTTGGCCCCTCGGGAGTCAGCTCCCCGGGCGATTTACATGGACGAATGGGCAGATAATATATAGGAATAATCGCTCCTTTGGCATAAACCAACGGCATCCTTCTGCAGGATTGACCGTCACTATCGGCTCATAGACGAAATCCATGTTGGCTCAGACCCATATCAAGCAACAACTGGACGCCCTGCGTCACGGCAACGCCAGTGGCTTCGTGCGGCTGCGCGTAGGGATCGAGATCCGCTCCTTCCTGGGCTGGCTCGCGGCGCAGACCCTCTATCCCCGTATCTATTGGCATGCCAGAGGGCACGACAAGCCCGAATACGTGGCGCTGGGCTGCCTGCGCGAGCTGACCGAGCCCCAGGCGATCCGCCAAGTCTGCGAACAGACCAGCCAGCCCCATGATGACAGCCCCCGCTACTATGGCGGACTGGCGTTCGACCCGACTCAGCCCGGCTGGCAGGGCTTCGGCCCCTGCCGCTTCGTGCTGCCCCGCATCGAGCTGGTGCGCCGTGGCGAGTGCGTCACCCTCTGCCTCAACCTCTGGTTGCCGGAGCAGACCGGCAGCGACGCCTTCGAGGCCGAACTGCAGGCTGCTGCCGCCGCCCTCGACGCCCTTCGGCCGGAGGCCCCTCTGCCGCCGCTGACCCGTCATTCATGGCAGCGGGAAGATTGCCCGAGCCAGCCGCAGTGGCAGACCCTGGTCGAGCAGGTCACCGCCCCCGACTTCCAGGCCCACACCCCCAAGGTGGTGCTGTCGCGCCAGAGCCGGCTCACCCATGACGGTGCAACGCTCACGGCCGACCCGCAGGCCGTCGCCCCCTGGTCGCTGTTGGCCAGCTGGGCACAGCACGGCCAGGACTGCTTTCACTTCGGCTTCCAGTTTTCGCCCGAGCAGAGCTTTATCGCCTGCTCCCCCGAGCGGCTCTACCGCCGTGAACATCAGCACCTCTTCACCGAGGCGCTGGCGGGCACCATCCGCCGCTCCGGCGACGAGGCAACCGATGCGGCACTGGCCGCCGAGCTGCTGGCCGACAGCAAGAACCGGCTGGAAAACCGGCTGGTACACGCCGACATCCTCAGCCGGCTGGCGCCGCTTACCACAGATGCCACCCTGACCGAGCCGCGCATTCTCAAACTGCGGCTGCTGCAGCACCTCAAGTGCGACATCGAAGCCGAGCTCAAGCCCGGCGTCTGCGACTGGCAACTGCTGGAGGCGCTGCACCCCACCCCCGCAGTGGGCGGCGCCCCGCGCGAGGCGGCGCTGGCCTTCATCCGCGAGCGCGAGCCCTATTATCGCGGCTGGTATGCCGGCGCCTGCGGCATGCTGAGCCGGGAGACCTCGGAGTTCTCGGTCGCCATCCGCAGCGCCCGCATCACGGCGCAGGCCATCACCCTGTTTGCCGGCGCCGGTATCGTCGCGGGTTCCGAGCCTGCCGCCGAGTGGGCCGAACTCGACAACAAGATCGCCAACGTGCTCTCCCTGCTGGGATAGCGTTTTCTCACCGTTTCCTCACTACGAGAGCCTCATGTCCGCGCGCCAAGAGTTTGCCAGCCACCATGCCACCTTCAACCACGTCTGGTCTTCCCTCTTGCTGGAGGAGCTCTTTCGCCTCGGCGTGCGCGACATCGCGCTGGCCTCCGGCTCGCGCTCGGCGCCGCTCACCATGGCAGCCGCCGCCCACCCCGGCTTTCGCCGCCATCTGCACTTTGACGAGCGCGGCCTCGGCTTCATGGCGCTGGGACTGGCCAAGGGCAGCTGCCGCCCGGTCGCGGTGATCATGACCTCGGGTACCGCGGTGGCCAACCTCTGGCCGGCGGTGGCCGAGGCCCAGCTCACCGGCGTGCCGCTCATCATCCTCTCTGCCGACAGGCCGCCCGAACTCATCGACAACGGGGCCAACCAGGCCATCGACCAGCAGGGGATCTTCGGCCGCTACCCCGTCTATCAGCAGAACCTGCCGAGCCCCACCGCCACCATCCCGGCCGCCTTCGTGCTGAGCTCGGTGGATCAGGCGCTGGCCCAGCAGGCACTGACTCCGGGGCCGGTACACTTCAACTGCATGTACCCGGAGCCGCTCTACCCCAGCGACGCATATCAAGACTTCAGCGACTACCTGGCTCCCCTCGGAGACTGGCTCCATTCAAGCAAGCCCTGGAGCCCCTGGCAGCAGAACGAGCAGATCTGTCCCAGCCAGCCAGACTGGACAGCCTTGCAGGGCAAGCGCGGCGTCATAGTCGCGGGCCGCATTCAGGATCCCGCCCAGGCGCAGGTGGTGGCCGAACTGGCCGAGCGCCTCGGCTGGCCGTTGCTGGCGGATCTGCAGAGCCAGATCCGCTTCGATGCCCGCAATCTCATCCACATGGATCTCGCCCTGCAAAACAGCGGCTTCGTGGCCGAGCTGGCCCGCGCCGACGTGCTGCTGCAATTCGGTGCCCGCCTCATCTCCAAGCGACTCGGCCAGTTCATCAAGCAGCACCCTTGGCAGGATTACTGGCTGGTGGACCCACAGCCGGCACGGCTCGATCCCGATTACCGGTTGCGCCGCCGCCTGGTGTGCGAGCCCGCCGCCTTCGCCGCGACCCACAAGGTGAGCACTCGTCACCTGCCCTGGCACCGGCTGGCGGAGCGCCAGCAGAGCGCCACCCGCCAGATCCGCAGCGCTTGCGATCGCTTCTCCGAGCTCGGTGTCTGCCATCGGCTGGGCTCCCTCATTCAAGGCCAGCTGTTTGTCGGCAACAGCATGCCGGCCCGGCTGATGGACATGTTCGGCGAAACGGGCAAGGGACCCTGCCGGGTGATGACCAACCGCGGCGCCTCCGGCATCGACGGCCTGATCGCCAGTGCCTATGGCTTCGCCCAGTCGAGCGAGCAGCCGACGACCCTGCTGATCGGTGATCTCAGCGCCCTGCACGATCTCAACAGCCTGGCCCTGCTCGGCAAGGCGAGCCGGCCGCTGGTGGTGATCCTGCTCAACAACGACGGCGGCAGCATCTTTCGCATGTTGCCTGTGCCCACCGGCGATCGGCTGCTGGAGACCTACTACTGCCTGCCCCACGGCCTGCACTTCGAACATGCCGCCGCCATGTTCGGCCTCCACTATCGGGCGCCGACCACGCTGAGCGAATTTGAGCAGGCCTACGGCGCAGCCCTGACAAACACGGCGTTGGAAAAGAAAGTAACGCTGATTGAAATCAAGGTACCGAGCAGCGAGGTGGCCGAAGATCTGAAAGCACTGGGCACTGTTATCCGTGGCATCTAGCACTGACCAGCCACCCCTGGTGCTGCTGCACGGTCTGCTTGGCGATGGCCGCGACTGGCAGCCGGTGATCAAGGCATTGCCCGGCATAGATTGCCACGCGCTGGATCTGCCGGGCCACGGCAACAACCGGGGGCTGAGTGTGACCGGTTTCGATCAGGCTCATCAGTGGCTCCGTCATGAACTCAAGGATCGCGACATAGCGCGCTACCGACTGGCCGGCTATTCGCTGGGCGGGCGACTCGCCCTCTATCACGCCAGTCGTTCCCCAACCGGATTGCAGGCCCTGCTGCTGGAGAATTGCCATCCCGGCCTGCCACCGGCCGAACGGGCGGCCCGCATCGAACACGACGAGCGCTGGGCGCGGCGCTTCGAGCGCGAACCGCTGGCCGCCGTGCTGGCCGACTGGTATCAACAAGGAGTCTTCGCCGATCTCGACGAAGCAGCCCGCTCCCGCCAGGCAGCCAGACGCCTCGGCAATGACGGCCAGGCCGTCGCGGCCATGCTGCGCGCCACCTCGCTTGGCAAACAGCCAGACCTGGCCGCCTGGCTAAGAGCGGAACCGCTGGCTGGCACCCGCTTGCCGGTGAGCTGGATCTCCGGCAATCAGGATCACAAATTCCATCAACTGGCTTGCCAGTTGGTGAAGCAGGGCTGCAATATCAATCACTTGACCCTGGATGGCGGCCACAATCTGCACGCCAGCCAGCCCGAGCGCTTTGCCTCGTGCCTGCGCAACTGGATTGCGAGTACGCCATAAACGGCATGACACCATTTACCCGAGCCGGCCTTGCCGGCTTGTCACCAACAAGAAAAAGAGCGTGCACATGATTGACGCAATGACGAAAGCTGAACCGTATGCCCCCGTTCAGATGACGCGATTGCTCAATCTGGGTTCGACCAGACCAGAAGGAAAAAAACATGATTGAGGCAATGACGGAAGCGGAACTGTACGCCCCTGTCGAGTGGCGCGATTGCTCCGCCGGTTACGAGGACATCCTCTATCACAAGTCCGGCGATGGCATTGCCAAGATCACCATCAATCGTCCCCAGGTGCGCAACGCCTTCCGTCCCCGCACCGTCAAAGAGATGCTGCAGGCGCTGGCCGATGCCCGCTATGACGATCATATCGGCACCATCATACTCACCGGCTTCGGCGAGAAGGCGTTCTGCGCCGGTGGCGACCAGAAGATCCGGGGCGACTACGGTGGATACCAGGATGACGAAGGCACCCATCACCTCAACGTGCTCGACTTCCAGCGCGACATCCGCACCTGCCCGAAACCCGTGGTCGCCATGGTGGCCGGTTACGCCGTCGGTGGCGGCCACGTGCTGCACATGATGTGCGATCTCACCATCGCCGCCGACAACGCCCAGTTCGGTCAGACAGGTCCGAAAGTCGGCTCCTTCGACGGCGGTTGGGGCGCTTCCTACATGGCCCGCATCGTCGGCCAGAAGAAAGCCCGCGAGATCTGGTTCCTGTGCCGCATGTACGATGCCCAGCAAGCGCTCGACATGGGTCTGGTCAATACCGTCGTACCGCTGGCCGAGCTGGAGCGCGAAACCGTGCGCTGGTGCCGCGAGATGTTGCAGAACAGCCCGATGGCGCTGCGCTGCCTGAAAGCAGCCCTCAACGCCGACTGCGATGGTCAGGCCGGCTTGCAGGAGCTGGCAGGGAATGCCACCATGCTGTTCTACATGACCGAAGAGGGTCAGGAAGGGCGCAACGCGTTCAACGAGAAACGTCGTCCCGACTTCTCCAAATACAAGCGGAATCCCTGATGAAACTCGCTCTCTATCGCTACCAACTGCCTTTTACCCAGCCCCTGACCTTTCACGGCAAGGTGGAGGTGGCGCGAGAGGGCCTGCTGGTTCGCATTGACAAGGGCTGGGGGGAGATAGCCCCCCTGCCCGGTTTCTCCAAAGAGACGCTGGCCGAGGCGCAAGCCGAGGCCCTCGGCTGTCTGGAGCAGCTGGCTCAGGGGCAGTCCATCGCGCCCCTGCTGCCTTCGGTGCAATTTGGCCTGGACTGTGCGCGGCGGGTCTGGCCCGAGCAGACGGCTCCGCTGCCCGAGCCCTATCCCCTCATTCAAGGCTCCCCCCAGGAGCTGCTCAAACACTGGAAGAACTGGCTGCACCAGACGCCCAGCAAGGCCAAGCTGAAGGTAGCCCGTTATCCCATGCGCGACGAGCTGGCGCTGATCCGCCTGCTGTGCGATCGCATTCCCACCCTCAAGCTGGTGCTGGACGCCAACCAGGGTTGGACCCGCGAGGAGGCCTGGGCCTTCTGCGGTCACCTGGATCCGAACCGGATCGAGTACCTGGAAGATCCCTGCGCCAACTTTGACGACATCGCCTTCGTGGCGAACCGCACCGGCATGCCGGTGGCCATCGACGAGCTGCTGGCACAGGGCAAACCCTGGGAGCCTATCCCGCAACTGAGAGCCCTGGTGCTCAAACCCATGCTGCTCGGCTCGCTGGCCAACAGCGAGGCCTTGGTGGCCCGCGCCCGCGAACTGCGCCTGAAAGTGATCGTCTCCTCCTGCTTCGAGTCCGGAGTCGGCCTCGGCCAGCTCGCCCGTCTCGCAGGTGAGTGGGCGCCGGATCAGGCGCCGGGCCTGGATACCAGGCGCTGGCTGGCAAGCGACCTGCTGGACAAACAAGGCAAACCCGATCCTGGCCTGCTGGAGCCCCTGTTTCACCGTGATTGAAGGGGCCTTCATGCTGCCGACATCTGACCATCACTCCCCTCTGGAACCCTGCCCGGTGCGTCACTGGGCACACATGTCTCCCCATAGGATTGCCATCCACACAGACAGCCCTCTCAGCTATCAGCAGCTGGATGCACGGCTCAACAGCCTGTGCCGGCAGTTGGCGCTGGCTGGCCTGAAAGTCGGCGACCGGCTGGCTGCCGTGGTACGCGGCGCCCTGCCGGATGTGTTGCTGGCCTGGGCTTGCGTGCGCAGCAGCATCGTCTTCTGCCCGCTTAATCCCGCCTTTCCTGCGGCCAGACAGGCCGAGCTGGCGGTGCAGCTGGACGTGGCCGCCTTCTGGTCGGCGGGCGAGATCCCGGCAGGCAACTGGCAAGCCTTGCAACTCGACTTCGCTCATGAGCTGGCGGCAGACGAGGACGGCTGCATGCTGGAGCCATCCCGGCTCAACAACATGATCCTCACCTCCGGCTCCAGCGGCACACCGAAAGCCGTGGTGCATCGCCTCGCCAACCACCTGGCCTCGGCGCGAGGCTCAGCCTCCCAGATCCCGCTGGATAAGACGTGTGGCTGGCTGCTATCCCTGCCACTGTTTCACGTCGGCGGCTACGCCATCCTGTTTCGGGTGTTTCTGGCAGGTGCCGCACTGGTACTGGACGATCGCAGCCAGCCGCTCAAGGATCGGCTCGAACGACAGCCCATCACCCACCTCTCGCTGGTGCCGACCCAGCTTTGGCGGCTGCTGGCAGAGGGTTTTGACCCCGCCTGCACCCGCTTGCGCGAACTGTTGCTCGGCGGCGCCGCCATCCCGCAGCCGCTGGTTACTCGCCTCGCGGCCATGGGGTTCACCCCCAAGTCGAGTTATGGCCTCTCCGAGATGGCCAGTCAGGTCTGCACCGGCCAGCCGTCTGCCGCTGGTGTAGTTGGCAAACCGCTGCCGGGGCGGGAAGTCTGCATCCTGCAAGATGAGATCTGCGTGCGCGGTGACACCCTGTTTGCCGGTTATTTCAAGGAGGGTGTACTGGAGCGGCCGCTCGACGAGGATGGCTGGTTTCATACCCGCGACAAGGGTCATGTCACCGCTGGCGGCGAACTGGTGGTGGAGGGTCGGATCGACAATCTGTTTATCTCGGGGGGCGAAAACATACAGCCCGAGACCATAGAGCAGCGGCTGGTGGATCATCCCGCCGTGGCGCAGGCACTGGTGGTACCCATGCCGAGCGACGAGTGGGGGCAACGCCCCGCCGCCTTCATCGACTGGCACGGCGAGCCTGTACCCTATCCGGAGCTGGCCGCCTGGATCCGCGCCGCCCTGCCCGGCTTCATGGTACCCGACCTCTGGCAACCCTGGCCAGACATGGGCGGGGCTCTCAAGCCCCAGCGAAAGCTGTATCAGCAATCAATTTTCAAGCAATAGGCGTCATACGACAGTTTTCGACACAAAAAGAGCTGTCGGCATGCACTTTATTCAAGAGAAACCGGCTCACAGTTAGCATTCCCCCCCATTTTTATCCTGAGTGAGAACGATTACATGAATGATCACCTTTATTGGTTGTTTTTTGAACCAAATTAATCACTTGCAGTACCATATTCCTCGGCCAGTATTTCAATTGAAATATAAACAATTGATAGTTAAGGAAAATATCACTTTATCGTTATTTGAACAACTGCAACATGATGGTAAAATGCACTCCTTGGCAGTAAGGCGAGTCACACATGAGTAACAAAACCTATAAAATTGCAGAGGATATCTTTTTCTCCGCTGCAATATTCAGGCTCTCAAAGGGAGAGAGGGATATCAAGCTCAGCAACAAAGAAGCCGAGCTACTCGAAATGCTGTGTGATGAGGCCGGCAGTGTCATTCCAAGAAACATAATGCAGGAAGCTTTGTGGCCAAATCAGGATAATACTGACACTAACCTTAATCGCCAGATCCTCTCACTGAGGAGGAAACTTGAATCATTTGGCTTGCTCGATGGCATCGATACCATCCCCAGAGTAGGTTATATATTTTGTGCGCCTGTCGAGGTTACTGGAGAAGGCGACAATACGGGTGAAACGATAGAATCAATGGCGACATTGCCACAGGCCAGACAACAATACACTCGTAGAAAGTACGATCGGTATTTGCACCCAAAGCGTATCGTGCAACTTATATTTCTGATTGTGGTCTTTTCTTCACTGGCAATGTTTTTTTATCATTACAGCAATGAGAATACTCTTAGAGCGATTAAAATAAGTCATATTTCTTTGTATACGACCAACGAGGTCGAAAATGCATTGAAATTTAATATTGATAAACTAACACCGCTCGTTAAAAGAGTTCCAAACAATGACGATGAACATGTTTCCATTCTCATCGGAAAGGAGGCTATTAGCTATTTTTCGATTGACAACAAAGATAAAAAATTATCAGAAAATGTCTTCCTGCTGAGAACTGGCCACCCTGTAACAGAAGAGTTGCAATGTGTCATCGCCACAATGTCCCTGCAGGGAGAAAATGTTTCTAATAATTATTACAACAGCCCAAACACGACTGTCAGATATCATAGCAGTTGCCAAGCACCTGATAATTGGGTAGAAATAACAAGAAAGAGCAAAATGATCGTCACCATGAATAAGGAAATTGCGGTGTCGACAGTAATAGCAACGGATCATCGGGGGAATTCCCTATTCAATCTGGATTCGGTCGGGAATATTGAACGGGATGAAGATGATTTTGCGTTAGAAATAACGAATACCATAGTTAATCTTGTCGACCAGAAGGCATTGATCAGTAATGGCATGGTTGCCCCCCTGGTCGCTGCCATGACTCCACCGAAACAGAAATTGATTTTTATTCAACTGCCCGGTGGAATATACCTATCCAGTTATATGGGTGGGGTCATTTTCTGGCCCAGCCGGGACAACTTGAAAGTTATCCCGCATAACGACCGTTAAGTTACTCATAGGAAACAATAAAACTGGCTACCGCCGTATAATCGCCAGGTTTGATGTTATTGGCTGCAATGGCGTCCGTGTACCCTTCCACGCGTGCAGAAAACAGCAGTTCATTATCTATTGAACCACTCAGGACATAACCGCTGGAAGGGCTACCCAAATCCAGCGGTGATTGGGTGGCATCGTATAATCTGATACCCGCGCCCTTGGCAGAACCGGCAGAGAAGGCCAGAGCACCACTCATCTGTGGATCCTCAGTGCCGCTGAAGGTTACCTTGGCCATACGGAAAATATCGGGCTTGCAGTTGGTCAGGCGGATCACAAATGGCACTTGGGCTCCGCCACCGGCGGAGTAAAGATCCCTGACGTCAACTACCCCCATATCGACCGACTGATCGGCCGATTCGGGAGATATCACGCACGGTTGATCGATGATCCGGCCATGAAGATTCACCGTGTTACCCAATAGTTCCAGATCATCACCAGACGCAGCAATAGCATTCAACCCCGGGAAAAACATCAGACCTATCAACAGTGTCCGCAACATATATAATGGTTCCTCACTGAAATTCAGCAACGACAGTGGCGGTCGCATAAAAATCTCCCGCAGCCACATTTGCAGCGGCTGGTGATATTATAGGCGCGGCAATAAACCCCCAATCGCCAATATTTCCTTGCATAGTGACCGGGTAAAATTCATTCAGCCTCAACGGGGAGCCATCCAGTTGTTTGAACTTGATTCCCAAGTCAGGAATAACTGAGCTCCCCTGATAACCATCCTTTGTCGTTCTCAGATACTCTTGACTGAATGATGCTGCTTTCCCAGAAATACCAAGATTAATCTTCAAAGCATTACCTTCAAAGACCCCACCTTCACAACTAAAATTCAATGGAAGCGTCTTTTCAAAATTGTTTCCGTCTAGTCCAGTACCTGGCAGATCACCAAATTCAATTTCGATTGTTTGGCCGCCATTGATCGTACATTTCTCTGGTACACGTAATATTGATGACTGAATTATAATTCTTGACATCACATCATTACTAAACCCAGAATCAGTCGTCCCTAAACGACCAAATAGTTCAACTACTTCATGGTCAGATATATGAACACCATTGATGATGGGTTTTCTGACTCTAAACGTTACCTTTCCCTGACTACCACTCTTAAAATCATAACTAACAGACCCACCTTTTCGACATGGTCCAAAATTGCCTCGATTGCTCTCATTTTCAAATGGTGCAACTACATATTGGTTACGATTGCCAGCGATATATATTTCTACCTTCATATCGAGAAAATCATTCAGCCTGACAAAGCCATCGCCAATGGGTGGTAATCCTTCACTCATCACAGCCCTGTAGAAAAATGGTGATGTCGGAATATCTTTATCTGGACAATATGCCGTTCCCCGATACGTTCCATTTAAATTCCAGAGAAAGGGGGGAGTCGTGTAATTTTGCGTATTTTGAATATCACTATCACCCAACTCGATGGGGTATGTTTGTGTATCAGCAACCACGGCACCATTAACCGCCAATACTGGCGCAGTAAAAACCATCATCACTGCACAGATAATGAAACGATACATAATGCTACTCGCTCTTGATGGCTTTACAGGCATTCCCGACGCACTGATATTTAATATCCATATATCCACCGTAGTCATTGACATAGCTGATAATAAATTCATTACCCAGTGCCTCTGGAATTTTGGCATCCAGCTCGGCCTTGGGTGACACCATAAAGGCGGAGAAGCCCTTGATGGCGGTTTTCTCTTTACCCTTCGGATGAGCCAGGCCGACATAGGTGATGTAATAAGGAGTCGGGTTGTTGACTTTCAGGGTCGCCCCCTGCTTGGTGATCGTCACCTGATCCTGCCAGACGGCGCCACGCTCCGGAATAATGGCCTCGGGGCGGTAAAAGAGCTTGATCTTGGACTGCACGGCAATCTGCATCACATTGCTTTTCTCGCTCTTGGGCGGGATCTCGCGCAGGTTGAAGTAATAGATGGATTCACGATCTTTGGGCATAGCATCGATGGCGGGCACGCTGGCTATCCTGACGATCGACTTCTGATTGGCATCGACGCGCTGTACCGGCGGCAACACCACGAAAGGCGAAGAGATCTTCTGCCCCTGAGTGTCTTCAATCCATGCCTGAGCCAGATAAGGCAGCTTCTGGTTCTCGTTCTTGATATTGAGACTGATAGATTTGACACCACCCGGATACACGGCACGCGTACGATCCAGCACGATGGCGGCACTGGCATTGATTGCAGTCATGCCCAGCACGGCCAGACAGGTAAAAGAGAGCAGCTTTTTCATCGGTATCCCATTACTTGCAAGTGAGAGTCTTCATCGACAGATCGGTTACTTTGGGCGGTGCCACTATCTTGCACTGACGACTGCCGCCCCAGGACACATCAAACGATTCATTTGGTTTGACCCCTGTCAGGTAGATAAGGCCATCCTCATCCACCACGGAAAGAACTCGCCCGGAGTTTTTGACGACGGTTGCCCCAAAAGGAGGGTTGGCACCATCAGGCAATCTGACACTCGCCAACAGCTTGAAACCTTGAGCAATTTCAAATGCGTTATACCCAATCGCACCTTCGGTCAGGGTGCCCTGCTTGATCGCATTCATGGCATCTATATCATCGCTCAGCTGATCCACGTCTATTCTGGTATCGCTCTTGCGATAGTCGGTCATGTCACTGATCACGGCGACCCCAAACCGGTTGGTCACCGCACGACCATTGTTGAAAGAGACGCCAGGCACCTTGTCGGTATCCACCATCATGCGAGTCCCCCCCCGTCGGGTGGCCTGGTGCAAGGCAGCCCCATACTCCGTCGCCGTCAGCCCACCTCGCATGCTTGCCCCGAGCGAGGTGTACTCGCTCTGTACGCTGTAGGCATTGAGGCTGACAGCGCCTATATCACTGTTGTGGTTGTAGTAGCCGCGAGCAACGGCATTACCGTTGCTTTGCACCCCCACCCCCAGCTGATAGGTGTCATCAGGCCGGCTGTAATCCTGATAGGTCGCCAGGTGGGTAACCTTGCCGTTGGAAGACTGCACGCTGTATCCCACGCTCTTCCTGTCCCCAATGGGCATACTGACGGTCAGCATGACGCTCTTGTCATCTTCATACTGCTCGGTTTTGGTCTTGTAGGCCGACAAATAGAGTGAGACGTCCTTGAATGTGCCAATATTTACATTCTTGTTAATTGACAGACCATAACGATCTTCTGCCTCATGATCCCAATAGGTTCTACGGGTGTAATCCAGATAAATAGTCAATGCCTTGGCAGCATCATCAGCCCAGAATGTCTTGTTGGCAGTAATGGTATATAGCTCTTTGTCTCCCCAGGTATTGTAATCTTCACTGATGGTTGATTCATTATGCTCCAGCCGGTCCTTGTTATTCAGGAACTGCGACATGGTCATGAAGTCTTGCTGGGAGAAACGATAACCAGCAAAAGTAATGGCGCTATTATATTCATCGAATTGCTTGGCATAATTTAAACGGAATGATTGGCCAATCTTGGTGGACAAGCCCGGTAATTTTGAAATGGATTGAGTCAGATCGGCCGAAATAGCACCGAATGCATAAAGGTCACGGCCAATCCCCAGCCCCATGGAGTTATATTCACCAGCAATCAGACTGCCACCATACAGAGACCAGGAGTTGGCAACGCCCCATGAAAAATCACCCGTCACGAAACCCGGCCCATTGACATCATGAGCCGAACTCCCCAGCTCGGTGGGTGCCCCGACAGAGAGGTTATACCTGACATAACCGGGACGAGTCAGATAAGGTACGGTTGCTGTATCCACCTGGAAAGAGCTGACACTTCCATCCTGCTCCTCAACCCGCACATCGAGCCGACCACGCACCGAACTGTCCAACCCCTGGATACGAAATGGGCCGGCGGGCACATTGGTCTCATAAATGATGCGGCCAGACTGGGAGATAATCACCTTGGCATTGGTTTTGGCAATGCCGCTCACCTCGGGTGCATATCCTTGCAAGCTGGGTGGCAACATGCGTTCATCATTGGCCAGGTTGATGCCGGTATAGCTAAATCCATCGATCAGCTGCGAATTGAGCTGTTGCTCGCCAACTGTCAATTTGGCAGCCATGCTCGAGAGCGGGCGATACGCATAAATTCGATTCAGCTCAGCTGACTTCCGCTCATCATCACCCCAATAAGAACTTGCCTGATAATCGCCGCGCAGGCGCCAAGCACCATAGTTAGCCCCAAGCGTACCGTAGCTGCTGATATTGCGATTGGAATAGTCACTCCCTTCGTTGATCTGGGCATTGATGTTGTAATCCAGCATCAGACCAGTGATACCTTCATCCCACTGCTCGGGCGGAATCCAGTTGGGGTCACTGTATTTCATCCACGCTTGAGGCACCGCAATCCTGAGCAGACCATTGCCGATATCATTCGAGACCACGACCCCATCCAGAGCCTGCACATTGGCACACTGGCCCTGATGCCAGGTATCGATTTTGGCAATGGCTTCATCAGTCAGTGCCATTTTGGGGACGAGATCCGGAGGCAAGCAGGCAACGCCACCTTTTCCCTTGCCATCTTCCAGCTCATAAAACGGGATTTTCTGGAGTGGCAATTTATTTTTGTTAACCTCAATTTCAAGATAGTAATCGCCAGGCAGGATATAGCCTTTGTCCGCGAACTGAGAAAGATCTATCTTGGTCCGCTCATCCAGATCAAGCGCATCAATATTAAACTCCGTTTCTGCCCATGCATTATTTTTCATTACCAGTAAACAAGGCATGCATAGCATAAACGCTTTTTTAAAAACATGTTTTCTAACAGAGTTTGATGTTGCAACGCTCATATTTTGACTCTAGGGATATCATAACGGTCTCACACAATGAGGTGTCTACACTAAGCAAGCTGTTTGCCTACATATAACTAAGTTCAAACAAGGCCATATTGTCTGAATAAAATGGCTTGCTACTCTTCAGACTGATATGAAGTTCCATATCGTCATTGACAACATTCGAAATAATAAAACGCTCACCTGACACCTTATAATATTGTCCATTGTTGATGATTCCCAAATCATCGGTCATGGCACCATGCACGGACATGGATATATGAGACAGTGACTCACTCACTGGTCCTTTAATCTGACAGCCACTGATTTTTAGTGTGCCATGGCGTTGCTGTTGCCAGGGAATGCTGTGCAGTTCATCCAGATCACCGAGTGTGCAAGCTGATTCAGCCAAACCATCCGTCAGTTCATTCGCATTAGCAGGGCTTGCCATCATCACAACCTGCAGCACCACTGGCACCATCATTGACATCTTCATGATCAAGGTCCGGTGAGAGGAAAAAGATGTGTGAGGTTGTAGTGGTTTTCACCACCACAACCCTTGTCACACGTTAAGGCAGACGATTACTCGTAGGAGAGAGTAAAGTTGGTAACCGCAGTGAAAGCACCGGCAATCAGCGGGTTAGTAGTCTGGTCGGCATAGCCTTTCAACACGGCACTGAAGGGCAGTTCGTTGTCGCCATTTACCAGATTGAAGGCAGTTGTAGGTTCGCCCAATACAATCGCATCGCCACCCGGAGCAGTCATCTTGATGCCGGCACCAGCAGCTTGACCACCACCGATAACCAACAGGCTCTGGTCAACAGGATCCTTGGAACCACTGAAGGTCACTTTGACGGCATCTTCCTCAGGGGTAATTTCGCAGTTCAGCAGCTTGATGCTAAACGGCTTGGAGTTGGACTCCCCACCGTTAACCAGCTCTTTGGTGCTGATCTGGCCCATTTCAACGACTTGATCAGCAGACTCAGAGGCTACGGAGCAAGGCGCATTGATGATCTCGCCATTAAAAGTAACTTTGCCTGAACCAGCGCCGCCGGCAGCAAGAGCAGAGCCGCACAGCATTACAGAACCAACACCCATGGCAACCAGAACTTTATTAACTTTCATTTGTGTATACCTACATTAACGCGTGTTGTTATGCGGCATCATCTAAACCAAGCTGGAGTCATGGTTTTCGATGATGCCGCAATATTATCACACAGCAACTACCAGTAAGCCGACCTCTCACCAACAACTCGATGAGAAATGACCACAGATAGATTTATCTGTGCATGTTAAAAGCAAAAGTTGCCAAGGGATAGTTCCCGCTACCCCCTATCTCCTGCATCTGTGCTCATTGACATGCCTACATATTCATGTGCACAGAAAGCTTGGTTCAGCTTTTGCTTTTCGATAAATTAGCGATATATACGATGCACATCAAATACATTTTGATTTTTAAAGATTGCAAAATAAACACACTAAAATCAATAACTTACCGCAAATAAAAACATTAACAAACAATAGTAGCCAACTATTGAATATATATATCACTTATATGACAACACTAGCCAACACAACCTGAGTGAATTTCAATAAATCACCATCAGATATGAAGGAGATATCATTTCCCCATCAGCTACCGTTCCTATAGCTCGTATGGAGTCTATAGATAACGGATGACATATATGAGTAAAATGTGTAGCCATTCCATGCGCTGGGAAAATAACAAATCTATTAATGTGAAATGCACCTCCACGCTGACCATATTTTCACCATCCAAAGATTTATTCCACATCATTAATAATAAACTAAAAGAGAACATCGTGACTGTATCTCGATACGAATACGAATGACTGCTGCTATTTGTAAGCTATATCTCAAATTTTTTGTCGATTGATTTCTCGATGCAGGAGGTTATCATCTAAACATAGAGTAAAGGGCAAACCGGTCGAAAGGTCGGGACGCAAAGCCACCGGTCTAAGGGTTTAAATACCTAAGACAGCGAAGCTGCCATCTGAGAAGAGTGATGTCATAACCTGTATGCCATTCTCTTTGATTGCGTTGCCCTTTTCGTACAACGACCTGTAACGAAAAGGACATAAACATGAACACTTCCAATACTCCCGCTGGCTTTCTCCACCACAGTACCATCCGCTTTGCTTCTTCTGCCGCCACCGCTGTGCTGCTTGGCGTAGCGCTACTGCCCGCGACAGCATCAGCTCAAGATGGCAGCGTGGCCTTTATCGGGACCATCTACGAATCACCGTGTGATTTTTCTGACCATAGCGTGACCTGTTATTCCGGCACTCAACACCAGATCATGGATTTGGCCAGCCTGCAGCAAGCTGGCAGTCTCAACGCCATCAGCAGCACCTTGAGTTACAGGCTGTCGGAGAGCAGCAGCAACACGGCTATCGTGACGGTGAGCTACCTCTAGCACGATCCAGATTGCGCTCACGCCCGGAGTTGCCTGCAACCACGGGGCTTGCGCCCTATATCGGCAACAAGCAGACAAATAGCCAGAGACGAGAGGTGGGCAATCCAAGCACCTGATCCCCTGTTTGGCGGATGGGTGCTTGCCAGTCTCACCCTTTCTCGTTGGCTTTTGGCTCCATCATTCCCCCTGTGACAGGGCCCAATCCCTCTACTATCTTCGGCCCGTATCGCAGCTGGCCCTCTCCTTGCTACCTGTGTCTCACATCCGCAGTTCCGACGCACGGATAAATCTTCAAGTGAAAAACCCATCAAACTCATGTACCCAGGCTTATATCCCCCCCAAATGGTGGATGAGTCCTTGCTATCACTGCAGCCCCCAATGAGGCTGACTTTGTTATCATCCAAGCTAAATAAATGATTTATATGGCCTGACTGGTGAGTTGATACCCCTTTGGAACTTAGTACATTGCCCGCGACAACCACGCAGACATAAAACCAAAGGGATAAAAATGAACTATCTGGGTACCAGGTTACTGCTCTTGGCAGTGCCGGGCATGCTTGCCACTTCGGCGCTGGCCAATTACACCCCCACAGACTGGCAACAATACCGGTTGAACGGCGAGTCGAGCCGTCAGCTGGCTGATCGCGTCACCGAAGTGACCTATGAGCTCAGCGCACGCAATGGCGATGCCCCCTATCAGCAACTGCGTGTCTATCGCCGTTTCGACTGGAGCGAGGCCAATCTGACCGTGCTGGCAGAACAGCAATGCGGCGAGCCGCAACTCAGGATCGAGCAGGGCTGGCAGATCCGTTACCTCAGCTGCGAGCAGGTGGTGCCGGTAGGCAAGGCCATCCCGGCCAGCAGCTATGACTTTGGCTACGGTCTGAAACAGGGTCGCTGGGAACCGCTGACGGGCACCCCGACCGCCCCGCGTCAGGACCGCCTGCCGCTGGCCGAACGCATCATCCTGAGTCACAACGAGCAGGAGCTGGATCGCTGCGAGCTCAATGCACAGGGCCGCTGCGCCGAGCCGGTTTGGCAATATCAACCGCAAAACTGGCAACAACTGAGCGTGCTGGAAGAGACCCCCAACGAGCGGGACGGCCGCCTCGAGCATATCTTCTTCCGCCTGCAGCCCATGGCGGGCAGTCAGGCTGCCAGCCAGGTGAGCGAGATCCATGTCTGGCGTCAATACAGCTGGCAACTGGACGAGGCCAAGACCCAGCAAGAGTGCGACGAGCCCCAAATCCGCCAGGAGGGGGACAAGACCATCAGCTATCGGATTTGCCGCCAGACCCTGCCCGCCGGCAGCGAGGTACAGGTGGTACTGAAAGACACCGGCTATCAATACCCGGTCGGTGGCAGCGAATGGCAGACCCTGCCGGAGACCGACGAGTGGCAAGAGAGTCGGGTGCTCAATCGCCCCATAGTGCTGGCCAGCAAGGAGGAGCAGCTCGACTGCCGCCGCGCCGATGGCCGCGCCTGCTCGGCACCGGATCTGCCTGACACCGAACTGCTGGATGCCGATGCGGCAAAACTGGTTGCGGATGTCAGCGGCCAGAACAGCCCGGCATGGCAGGCCAACTATGGTCACGACGATGCCAAGTTGATGGCCGTCGTACGCGGGATCCGTTCCCTGCTTGCCGCCAACCAGCCGACCCATCCGGCCATGGACAAGCTGCTCTACTACGTCCGTGCACACAACTACCACGGTGGTATCCGCCAAGAGAGTGATCCGGCCGCCCGCGCACTGGCCGAGGCAATGATAGATCTGCTCAACCACCCGCTACTGCTGAGCAGCGAACCCCAGGATCAAGCCGGCACTGTGCTGGAAGCCTGGAGTGTGGCTGCACAGGGCCAACTGGGCCAAACCGCCTTCCGGCAGAGTGCCGCGCCCATGCTGCCGCAGATCAGCCAGGCATTCGGCTATGCGGTCCAGCATGCCAGCGAGCTAAATGGCCACAAGCCCTGGGCTGATGGCCTGTTCGAATTGCTCAATCTCGTCGATCAAAGCGCATCCTATGGTCAGCTGGCCGATTTTTCCTCGGCACTGTTGCAACAGGAGGCAACACTGCGCCAGCATCTGCGCCAACTCGGCATGAGCGAACTGGCGCTGTGGAAACAGCATGACGGCAATCGGGACCTGTTTATCTTCAACAACATCCTCGATGCCCAGAGTCGCCTATATCAGCTGAAACGCTATCACAGCCCGGACGAGGCGGCTGCCTATCGCCAGTTGCTGGATCAGGATGTCATCGCCATCATGAGACAACACGGACTGGTGCCAGGAGGTCAACATCCTGCCGCCTTGCTGGAAGATGTCTCGCTGACCCTCTCCACCTACTATCTGACCTACACGGACCGCACCAGCGAAGCCTGCATCAGCGGTGACTTTGCCGGTCTCTGCACCCCGATCCGGATGGAGGACGTATTGCCGTTCGAGCACACCTGCTCGCCGACCCTGCGCCTGCGGGCCCAGGATCTGAGCCAGGATCAGGCCGACGGCATCTGCCGCGAGCTGGGCGCCGAGGAGCAGCAGTTCCATCAGCAGATGGAAACAGGCTGGCAGCCGGTGAGTGATGACAACAACGAGGCTCTGGAGCTGGTGATCTTCAACTCCTCCGCCGACTGGGCACGCTACGGCAGCGCCCTGTTTGGTGGTGTCTCCACCGACAACGGCGGTATCTACCTTGAAGGGGATCCGGCTCGTCCCGGCAACCAGGCCCGCTTCTTCGCCTATGAGGCGGAGTGGAAACGCCCCGCCTTCCAGGTGTGGAACCTGCGCCACGAGTACGTGCACTACCTGGATGGCCGTTTCAACCAGTACGGCAGCTTCGGCCACTACCCGCTCAACCGCACCACCTGGTGGTCGGAAGGGCTGGCGGAGTTCATCGCCCACGGTCAGTGTTTCGCCCGCGGCATGGACAACGTATCGGGTCGTCCGGCGGCCGATCGACCGAGCCTGGCCGACATACTGCATCTGGATTACGACAAGGGGGGCGAGATGGTCTACTCCTGGTCCTATACGGTGCATCGCTTCCTGAACGAGACAGGTCGCGGCGCCAGCTGGCTGGCCATGGCCCAGGCCCTGCGCAACCCGAGCCAGCAGCAGGCGATGAGCGCCTTCGAAGCCGAACTGGATCAATTGATCGCCAATGACAGCGCCGCCTATCAGGAGTGGCTGAGCCGCGATCTGTTGCCCTGGTGGGAGGCCAACAAGGACTCCGACGAGTGCAAGAGCAACGACTCCTCCCACTGAGGATGAGGCATGATGACAAGGGGCGGCCATGGCCGCCCTTTCTCATGGACTATTTAAACCGACACAGGATCAAACAGTTAGCCAACCACAGGATACGACAGCCTCTGCCCGAGTGACGCCATTGGCCGCTATCAAGCCTGACGCGCAGCGGCAACTTGTAATAGAATGACCCCCTGTCACCTCTTACTTCAGACCCGAACCGCACCGCGCATGAAGAAGTTTGCCAAGATCCTCCTCGCCTGCTTTTGCCTGTTGCTGGCATCTGCCGCCACGCTGCTGGGCTACAGCGAGTGGACCGTCTCAGACGCCCGTCATTACACCTATGACGACGTCGACGCGGTACCCTACAACCGGGTCGCGTTAGTGCTCGGCACCTCCAAGTACCTGATCGGGGGCAGTCCGAACCACTACTTCAAGTACCGGATCAAGGCCGCCGCCGAGCTCTACAACAACGGCAAGGTGGACTACATCCTGGTGTCCGGTGACAACGCCACCGTGCAATACAACGAGCCGCGCCAAATGCGACGGGCCCTGATCCAGGCAGGCATCCCGGCCAACGCCATCTACAGCGACTACGCCGGCTTTCGCACCCTGGACTCCATAGTGCGCGCCAAGGAGGTGTTCGGTCAGGCCCACTTCACCGTGGTGTCGCAGGCCTTTCACAACGAGCGCGCCATCTTCATCGCCCGCCACTTCGGCATCGAGGCCGTCGGCTTCAACGCCAAGGATCCCAGCGCCTATCAGGGCATCAAGACCCGGGTGCGCGAGGTGTTCGCCCGCCTGATGGGGCTGCTCGACCTCTATGTGCTGGACAAGGGGCCCAAGTTCCTCGGCGAACCCATCGTCATCGGTGGTCCCACCCCTTGTCAGGCGCTAAGCACCATAGGGGCAAGCCAGCCCTGCCTGCCCATTGCGCCGCCCCCCCATAAGCCGAAGGCCAAACCGGCTGTGGCCGTGAGCGCAGCAACCGCCACCAGTGCGGCGGCAGCAACCAGCAGTGCTCCGGCCACCAGCGCAGCCGTGCCGAGCGAGACCACCGCTCCGGATAAACCGGCCGCCACCAGTGCAGCGATGCCAACCAGCAACGTCCCTGCCACCAGCGCAGCCGTGCCGAGCGAGGCCACCGCTCCGGACAAACCGGCTGCTGCCAGTGCGGCGACGCCAACCGGCAGCGCGCTGACCCCTCAATGAAAGAGACCCGCCAACAGGCGGGTCTCTTTCATTGGGCTGGTTATCTGCCGGCGATCAGGCCAGCGCCGCGGCATAACGCCGTGCCACCTCGTCCCAGTCGATCACCTGATAGAAGGCGGCGATGTAGTCGGGCCGCTTGTTCTGGTACTTGAGGTAATAGGCGTGTTCCCACACGTCCAGCCCCAGGATGGGCACATGGCCCTGCATCAGGGGGCTGTCCTGGTTGGTGCTGCTCTCCACCCGCAATCTTCCCTCCTTGTCCACCACCAGCCAGGCCCAGCCGCTGCCAAACCGGCTCAGCGCCGCCTGGGTAAAGGCCTGCCTGAAGGCATCCAGTCCACCCAGCTCCCGATTGATCGCCTCGGCCAGCTCGCCGGCCGGTTCACCGCCGCCTTGCGGGCTCATCACCTGCCAGAACAGGCTGTGGTTGGCGTGACCGCCGCCGTGGTTTCGTACCGCCCCCTGCACGTTGGCCGGCAGGTTGTCGAAGCGTGCAAGCAGCGCGTCCACCGGCAGGGCCGCCAGCTCGGGGAGCTCGGCCAGGGCAGCGTTGAGGTTGGTGATGTAGGTCTGATGGTGACGGCTGTGATGGATCTCCATGGTCAGCCCGTCTATGTGGGGTTCCAGCGCATCGTAGCCGTAGGCAAGGGCTGGCAGGGTATGGCTCATGATCACCTCTTTTGATTGTGATTAATGCAGTTGATGGGCGGGCTCGGTCTGACACAGACACTGGCCGAGACAGCGCTGAATGGCATCCTGTGTACCGTGTTTGCGCACGAAGGCGAGCAGCTCGGTGCGGGTGCTGCGGCTGTGGCGCAGGGCGGCATCCCGCAAGGGGACAGGGCTGGCGGGGGACTGGCTGGTGGCAAGCAGGCAGTCGTGGATATGGCACAGCAGATCGGCGGCACGCTCCGGCAGCGCCATGGCAACCAGCAGATCCGCCAGATTGTGGTGAGCCACCACCAGCGCGGCCACCGCCTCGTCCGCATCGTGCCAGCAGGCGAATTGCTGGCGCGCCAGCCACAATGCCTGCTGGTAATAGGAGAGCGCCTTGGCGTGCTCGCCGGCATCGAAGTGACGATTGCCACTCAGGGTCTGCACTTTCCAGTGCACCATGCTGCTCTCCGCGTCGCTCGAACCGACCCACCCCTTCACCCAGGTTCCCGTCATGATCCCCACCACTCAAATGATAATAATTATTATTTAACTTATGTGAGTGCCGAACACAAGGGATACTTGTGCCGGCACCGCCAACAGCCCTGCCCATATGGGTAGGGCTTTTTTGAATCTGTCTGTTTGGTGATCATTTGCACAGATGCAAACATCCCGCTCCGTCATGCTGGTCGGTACTGGCATGAGGCCGGTGGTTGTCGCTGCGGCAACCTTATTCACAAGGATGGACAAGATGAAAAGATGGCTATTGGTGCTGCTGTGTGCCCTGCCCATGCTGGGCCAGGCGGCAGGTTATACCCAGACCCGCTACCCCATAGTGCTGGTGCACGGGCTGTTCGGCTTCGACAGGTTGCTCGGGGTTGATTACTTCTACGGGATCCCCCAGGCGCTGACCCGGGATGGTGCCCGGGTCTACGTGGCGCAGGTCTCCGCCACCGAGAGCTCGGAGCTACGCGGTGAACAGCTGCTCAAGCAGGTGCAGCAGGTACTCGCCATCACGGGTGCCGACAAGGTCAACCTCATCGGCCACTCCCACGGCGGCCCCACCATACGCTACGTCGCCTCGGTCGCCCCCGAGCTGGTCGCCTCCGCCACCAGCGTGGGAGGGGTCAACTATGGCTCGGAGATCGCCGATCTGGTGCGCGCCAGGGTGGTGCCGGGCTCGGTAGCCGAGAAGCTGGCGGTGGCCGCCGCCTCGGCGCTGTCCGGCGTCATCTCATTGCTCTCCGGCGGCAGCCAGCTGCCGCAGGATCCCCTCGCCGCCCTCGATGCCCTGACCAGTTCGGGGGCCCAGCGCTTCAACCAGCGCTACCCCGAGGGATTGCCCACCCAGTATTGCGGTGAAGGGCCGCTGCAGGCCGCCAACGGTGTCTACTACTTCTCCTGGAGCGGGCGTGGCAACATGACCAACATACTGGATCCGGTGGATCCCGCGCTGGCCCTCACCGGCACCTTCTTCAGCGAGCCCAACGATGGTCTGGTCGGGGTGTGCAGCAGCCACCTCGGCAAGGTGATCGGCACCGGCTACCGGATGAACCATCTGGACGAGGTGAACCAGTCGTTTGGTATCCACCACCTGTTTGAAACCGATCCTGTAACCCTCTATCGCCAGCACGCCAATCGCTTGCAGGGGCTGGGACTATGAAAAGATCCCTGCTGATCGCCGTGCCCCTGGGGGCGGCTTTGCTGCTGGGGGCCGTCCTGTTCTGGCCCGACCCACCGCCAGATCTGACGGCAGCCCCCGAACAGGGGGCCCTGCGCCATCAGCTGGCCCAGCGTCTGGAACGGGGAGAGACGAACACGGAGGACGAGCTGCTGGCTCGCTACCAGAGCTTTCTGGCGGCGGAGGGCAGCCTGACGGTGCCGGCGGATCCCGGCCTCGCCAGCCTGCAGGTACTGTTCGACGAGCGTGAGCAGTTGCGCCAGCAGAGCTTCACCCCGGCCGAACAGGATCAGCTGTTTACCGAGGAGCGGCTGATGGAGCAGTGGACCCTGCGCCGCAAGGCGCTGGCGGAGGCTGACGATGCCGACAAGCCGCTGCTGGCGAGCGAGATCGAACTCTGGTTGGTGGAGCAACCCCAGTGGTTTCGGGACGCCGAGGCCAACAGCCGCCTGCTCGGTGATCTGCAGAGCCTGGACCAGCTGCCCCCGACCGAGCGCGACGCCGTACTGCGTGAGCAGCTGGGGCCCGAGGCGGCGGACCGGCTGCATCAGCTGGAGCAGGGCCGGCAAGGGTTCGAGCGGCAGCTGGCGGGCTATCTGGCCGAACTAAAACCCCTGCCCGCCCTTGATCGGGCCGAGCAGCAGCAGGAGATACTGGCTCGCTGGTTTCCCGCCGAGCAATGGCGGCGGGTGGAGGCGCTGACCCGGCTGCAATTCGGGGAATAACCATAAACAGCAAGGGGGCCCCGACGGCCCCCTTGCTTCATGCTGACCGCGCTTATTGCGGCTTGTTTGTCCCGGGCAGTGGCTGCCAGGTGAGGCGGGTCACTTGCGTGCCCTGCACCTCGCACTTGAGGCAGAGATCCTGCCACCCCTTGTCCTGGCGCAGGGACACTTCCCCCTCTACACCCTGTTCGGCAATCTTCAGCTTTGCCTGCTCGAAGATCACCTTGTCCCCTCTGGCGAGATCCATCAGCTTGCCATTGCAGAGCCAGTGGGCGAGATCCACCCCCTTCAGCTTGACGCCCCCCTTGGCCGCCTTCTGCTCGGCCGGGCTCTGGGCAAACAGTTTGGCCAGCTCGGCGGCCCGCTTGGTGAGCCAGGCTTCGCGCTGCTGCATGCTCATCTTGCTGACGAACTCGGCCGGCTGGCCCTTGTCATCCAGCCACTGGGTGAGCGTCCCCTTGTCATCGAAGGCAAACTGGGCCGCCGGCTCCTTTACCCCGAACAGCTTGCCGCCCTTGAAGTAGTAACGACTCTCTCCTTCGAGCTTGCCCTGCTCGTTCATGATGGGCACGGCTATGATGACGGGAGAACCATCGATCCAGGCCTTGATGTCGACGCCATCGTGGCTGAACAGACGAGTGTCGAGGGCGTTCTCGGCCCCCCGCTCCATCAGGGTGAACTGCTCTGCGAGGGAAGCAGCCATGGAAGGCAGGGAACAGAGCCCCAGCCCCAAGCCCAGACTCAAGGCGATCACGGTATTGCGCATAAGTGTCCTGTGATTGGCCGCAAGGCCAAGGTTAACTTTCTATCAACCAGGCCCGCAGCCCCTCCCGGTGGCGATCGCTCAGAGGGATGGACTGGCGGGTCTGGTAGTCAAAATGGATCAGGGTGGTTTCGGCGGTCACCGCCAGCTCGTCCCCTTGCCAGGCTTCCTGCCAAAGCGTGAAGGAGCTGGAGCCGATGCGGCGGACCCCGGTTTTGATCGATACCTGCTGGCCATAAAACAGCTCCCGTTTGAACTGCACCGTGTAGCCCGCGATGATCAGGTGCCAGTTGTGCACATCCAGCTCGGGGGAGAAGATGCGAAACAGGGGATCCCGGGCCGCTTCGAACCAGACCGCCGGCACCGTATTGTTGATGTGGCCGAGGGCATCAGTCTCTTGAAAACGGGGTTGGATCTGCATTTCCAGCATGGATATCGACTCCTTGTCGTTGGACCGCGCTCAGGCTAACGCGGCCCGCGTCAGGACTCAAGCTCCCCTGTCTCGGGGCGGGAGCTGCCGCCCGCTTTGCCCGCCTCGCTCCCGGCCAGCTCTGGCCTCAGCCAGGCACTGCGAAAATCGAACCAGCCGAGCGCCGTCATGCGCACCCCGTGTACGCCGGCCCGGCTCTCCAGCTCCAACCAGTGGTGGAACAGGGGCACGAACCAGCCCTGTTGCTGCACTCGGGCCAGCAGGGCGCGCGGGCCCGGCTCCTCGCCGCTGGCGCGCCACTGCGTCAGACCCTGCCACAGGGACCGCTGGCTTGCCCACACTTGGCGCAGCAGCGGCGTGCCCAGCAGCCAGGCATAGGGGGCGAAGGCGTGCTCGTGTTCCAGGTTGAGGGTGCCGAGCCAGAGATCCACGTCCTCATCCGCCCCGCTCACCCAGCGACCGTAATCAAGAGTGCGCACCTCCAGCTCAATTCCCTGCGACCCTAGCAGACTGGTCATGGCCCCGGCGCACTCGTTGAACTCCAGATGCTGGTTGAAACAGGCGAGCACCAGTGTCGTCGGCAACTGCGCCGGCTTTGGCAACGGCGCGGGCAAGGCCTCGCGCCAGTGGGGCAAGAGGCCCAGCGCGCTGGTCCAGCCCCGCTGCAACTCGGGGGCGACCCTCGCCATCAGGGCAATGGGGTTGAGCAGGTGGGCCAGCCACTGACGCAGGGCGGGATCCTGCAAGGATCCGGATCTGTCGTCCTGCAGCAGGAAGTAGCAGCCCGACTCCAGCTCGGACTCGCCACGCATGGTGCCGAGTTCGGGGCTGTCGCGTCCCAGCTGCAGGTGGCTCTCCAGCCGATCCGCCAGCTCAGGCAGCATCCAGATGTCGATCTCGTCGAGCAGGGCACGCAGGCCGAAGTAGTCGTCAAACGCCGCCAGACAAAGCTGCAGGGGATCGTTGGCAACCACCTTGTAAGGGCCGGTTCCTACCGGCTGCAGGGCAAAGCCCACCTCCCCCTTGAGCTCGCGCGGCAAGATGGCGGCCACCGGCTCTGCCAGCAGCTGGGGCAGCAGAGGATCCGGGCTGTCGAGATGAAGATCCAGGGTGCGCGGCCAGGGGCTCTCCAGCCGCGTCAGATGGGCGAACAGCGGGCGATCCCGCAGGGCCAGCAGGCTCTCCATCACATCTTCTGCCACCAGCTCGCGACCGTGGTGAAAACGCACCGCCGGGCGCAGGTAGAAGCGCCAGTGACAGGGGCCCAGACACTCCCAGTGGTGGGCCAGATCCCCCTCGATTTCCCCATTTTCCTCATTTCGCCGGGTCAGACCGTTGAAGATCTGCCGGCTCAGGTGAATTTCGGAGCGGCGCATCGGGCCGGTGGGCAGCAGCTGGGGCAACGGCCGGTAGTAAGGCACACGCAGGATCTGGCGCCCCTCCCGGGTAGCCTGGCCGAGCTGTTCGATCAGCAGCGGGGTGAGCAGATCCAGCCGTCCCTCCGCCAGCCGCACCGCCTGGGCCAGCTGGCCCTGACTCAGCAGATCCCGCAGCCGGCGCCGGGTCAGGCTCTCCTGGCTGTCGAGCAGTACCAACCGGGAGCGCCGCCCCCTGCCTGCCTCGGCCGACCAGCTGAGCCAGCCCTGATCCTGCATGCGCCGCAGCAGCAGGCGCGCGTTGCGCGGGGTGCAGCAGAGCAGATCCGCCACCTCGGCGAGACTTGCCTCCCGCTCATCGCAGCCAAGCTGCTGGGCGAGTCGTTGAAACTGCTGGTAGAGGCGACCGGTCGGCATAAAAGAGGAAATCCTGTTGCTGTAAGTCATCAGTTTTTACTTCCGTATTTTAGCTCAATACTGCTGGCGAACGTGAGAACCACAGCACAGGAGCACCATCATGAGCCAACCCCTCCCCCTCAAACCGAACCGGATCCAGCAGACCCTGCGTCGTTACTTCAAGCGCATCCTGCCCAGGCCGCTGACCCTGATCGAGGATCCCATGAGCCAGCTCAACCGCCTGATGCAGTGGGACATGCACCAGATAGACGATCGGGAGTATCGTCGCCGCCTCTGAGTGTCATCCCTCGCACGGGTCGCTCAAGGGAGATACATATCACCAGCGGCCGCAATTGCTTTGCCGGATTGGGTGGTTTACATCGGCGCTGGGCCTGATAGATTGGACGTCTATCCATCTATAACTGCCACAAGCAACATCCAACAAGGAGTGTGTGATGAAAGATGCGACCCTGGCCCTGCACCACGGCTTTTCCAGCGACCCCACCACCAAGGCCGTTGCCGTACCCATCTACCAGACGGTGGCCTACGAGTTCGAGAGCGCCCAGCACGGGGCGGATCTGTTCAATCTGGCGGTGCCAGGCAACATCTACACCCGCATCATGAACCCCACCAACGATGTGCTGGAGCAGCGGATGGCCGCGCTGGAAGGGGGCATCGCCGGTCTGGTGGTCTCGGCGGGTTCCGCCGCCATCACCTACGCCATTCAGGCGCTGACCGCCGCCGGTGACAACATCGTCTCCACCCCCCAGCTCTATGGCGGCACCTACACCCTGTTCGCCCACATGCTGCCGAGCTTCGGGGTCGAGGTGCGCTTCGCCAAGGATGACAGCGCCGAGGCCATCGCCGCCCTTATCGATGACAAGACCAAGGCGGTCTACTGCGAGAGCATTGGCAACCCGGCAGGCAACATCGTCGACCTGGCCGCCTTCGCCAAGGTGGCCCACGCCCGCGGCGTGCCGCTCATCGTCGACAACACGGTCGCCACCCCTGTGCTGTGCAAGCCTATCGAGCACGGCGCCGATATCGTGGTGCACAGCCTGACCAAATATGTCGGCGGCCACGGCAACTCGCTGGGCGGCGTTATCGTCGATTCGGGCAAATTCCCCTGGGCGGATCACGCCGAGCGCTTCCCCCAACTCACCCAACCCGAGCCCTCCTACCACGGGGTGGTCTATACCGAGGCCTTTGGCCCGGCAGCCTTTATCGGGCGGGTGCGTACCGTGCCGCTGCGTAATACAGGTGCGGCGCTGGCCCCCATGAACGCCTTCCTGCTGCTGCAGGGGCTAGAGACCCTGAGCCTGCGCATGGAGCGCCACGTGGACAACGCCCTGCGGGTCGCCCACCACCTCAAGCATCACCCCAAGGTGGCCTGGGTCAGCTACGCCGGTCTGCCGGGTCACCCGCACTACCTGCTGGCGGAGAAGTACATGGCCGGTCGCCCATCGGCCATCCTCTCGTTTGGCCTGAAAGACGGCTACGAGGCGGGGGTGCGCTTCTACGATGCGCTCAAGATCTTCAAGCGGCTGGTCAACATCGGCGACGCCAAGTCGCTGGCCTGCCATCCCGCCTCCACCACCCATCGCCAGCTGAGCGAAGCCGAGCAAGTCAGGGCCGGGGTCAAGCCGGAAATGATCCGCTTGTCGGTGGGGATCGAAGCGATCGAGGACATTCTGGCAGACCTGGATCAGGCGCTGGAAGCCTGAGTCAGCAAACAGAAGAGCGGGCATCAGCCCGCTCTTTTTTAGCTGCCGGTGAACCAGCCGCCGCACCAACGCGTATACCGACTCCTGCCACCGAATCGAGGTTTCAATGATAATCCTGCACCACCTGAACAAGTCCCGATCCCAGCGCATCATCTGGCTGCTTGAAGAGCTGGGGCTGCCTTACCAGATCAAGGCGTATCAGCGCGACGCCACCACCTTCCTGGCGCCGCCAGAACTCAAGGCCATCCACCCGCTCGGTAAGTCGCCCGTCATCGAGTTCGACGGCCGGGTGCTGGCCGAATCGGGTGCCATCACCGAGTACCTGATTGCCCGATACGCGGCCGACAAGCTGGCACCGGCCCAGGATAGCCCGGAGTACCCCGAGTACCTGCAGTGGCTCCACTTTGCCGAGAGCTCAGGCATATTGCCGCTGCTGCTCGACATGTTCGTGCGCAAGGACGGCAACCCGATGCGTTTCCTGCCGGACTACGCCAAGGCGGAGTGTGCCAAGGTGCTGGGCTACCTCAATGAGGTGCTGGCGACCCGCCACTATCTGGTGGGGGATCGTCTCTCCGGTGCCGACATCATGAACTCCTTCCTGGTGGATCTGCTGGCCCAGGGCGGCCAGCTGGCCCAGTTCCCGCACCTGCAGGCCTACTGGCAGCGACTCAATACCCATCCGGCCCGCCAGAAGGCGGCGACACTGGAGCGCGAGCTGGATCTGGGCGCCTGATCCTCTCTCCCCGGCGCCTCACCCCGGAATGCAAAACGCCCCGACAATCGGGGCGTTCTCTTTTCTGCTCGTCAGCCAGATGCTCAGAGTGCGTGGGGGAGGATCCGCGCCACTATTATTGCCCGGCTTTCTCTGTCGCCCGGAGCTGGCACCCCGGACTTAAAGGGCGTGGGAAAGGATCCTGGCTACCTTGTCCGGATCTATGTCCTGCTGCTCCCCGAGCGCCGTCAGGCCGAAGCGCTTGAGGTTGGAACAGATGCCAGGGATGCAGTTCTCGCTCAGGCCGTAATCGGCGAGACGGGTGCCGACCCCCATCTGCTGGAAGAACTGCTCGGTGCGGATGATCGCCTCCTCGATGCGCAGGGCCTTGTCCTCGCGGCTGGAGTGCCACACCCGCTCGGCGAACTGGGCCAGCTTATCCTGCTTTTGGGCAGCCTGTTCGCGCAGCAGGGAGGGCAGCACCACTGCCAGGCTCTGGGCATGATCCAGCCCATGCAGGGCGGTGAGCTGGTGACCGATGGCATGGGTGGACCAGTCCTGCGGCACACCGCGACCGATGAGACCGTTGAGTGCCAGACTGGCGGCCCACATCAGGTTGGCGCGCACCTGGTAGTTGGTAGGATCACGCAGCGCCCTGGGGCCATTGTCCACCAACACCTGCAGCAGTCCTTCCGCCAGCCTGTCCTGCACCTCGCCCCCTACCGGGAAGGTGAGGTACTGCTCGATGATGTGGACGAAGGCATCCACCACCCCATTGCCGACCTGGCGCGGCGGCAGGCTGTAAGTGGTGGTGGGATCCAGTACCGCAAACACCGGCTGCACCAACGGATTCATGAAGGAGAGCTTGGCCTCCCCCCGGCTCACCACGGCGGCGGGATTGCTCTCCGAGCCGGTGGCCGGCAGGGTCAGCACGCAGCCCAGGGGCAGCGCCGCCCTGATGGGGGCCTTGTGCAGCAATATCTCCCAGGGATCATCCCCCTCGAAGCAGGCTGCGGCGGCCACGAACTTGGTGCCATCCACCACGGATCCGCCACCGACCGCCAGCAGGAAGTCGATACGCTCGCGCTTGACCAAGGCCACCGCCTCCATCAGCTGATCGTACTGGGGATTGGCGCCGATACCGGGGAACTCCTGCCAATCCCTCCCCGCCAACGCCTGGGTCAGCTGCTCATAAACGCCGTTTTGCTTGATGCTGCCACCGCCGTAGAGCACCAGCAGGCGGCTGCCTGCCGGGATGAGATCGGGCAGGCTGGCGATCTGGCCTTCACCGAAACAGACGCGGGTAGGATTGGCATATTGGAAGTTGTACACGGCAGAGCCCTCGGTTGAATGCATGGGGGGAATTGTGCGCCTGTGGCCTCATGAGGTCAAAAAACGGGAGCTGGGTATCAAAACACGCATTGCGATCGAGTCCGGCCGGGTGGCCTGACGTGGCTCTGCTATGGTCTGTCAGGAAGGCGGTGCCATGCCCCATCAGGGCCAGCATGCCCACCCCCCTCTCATCCTCATTTTCCCGTCATAAGGTCTGAAACATGAAATTGAAGCATGCATGGATTGCCGGTCTGCTCTCCCTCTCGACCTGCCTGGTACAAGCCGCCGAGGTGGTCACCGAAGTCGCGACCGCGCCGGGCAAGGCCAACCTGGTGGAAGCCATGACCGCCCAGGCGACGGTGACCGCCATCGACATAGCAAGCCGCAAGGTCAGCCTGAAAAATGCCGCCGGTGAGGCATTTGACATAGTCGCAGGGGAACAGGTTACCAACCTGAAAAACCTCAAGGTCGGCGACACGGTAGCACTGAAATATCTGCAAATGCTGGACCTGGAGCTGCTCAAGGGCACGGCAGGCGTCAGACAGCGCGTCGTCGAGGTGGATGCGGGCAAAGCCGCCGCTGGCCAGAAGCCGGGGGCCGGCATCGGCAGAAAGGTGACCCTGTATGGTGACGTCATTGCCGTCGACAAGGCGCAGCAGACGGTCACCGTCAAAGGCGTGGATCACACCATAGTGCTCAAGGTGCACAATCCGGCGCAGTTTGACCTGATCGCCAAAGGGGACCAGATCAAGGCTGTCCAGACCCAGGCAGTGGGCATCGGCATAGTACCCGAAAAAAAATAGTACCCGAGAAAAAATAGTGCCCGATAAAAAGTGGCAAATCCCCCTGCCAGCACAACCTGAGCCGCGCTAGCAGGCTCGGGTAGATCAAAAAAGGGAGCGGCATCCGCCCTCCCTTTTTACTGCTTGATTTTTGTGGTGCCGATCGGACCATTCAGTGCCGGATATGCCACCCGGCCATGACGCCCAGACAGAGGCAAGTGCTTGCCCCCAGCGACCACGGATTGCCGTTCGAGTCACGCCGGCCATCACTCAGGCGCTCTTGGTCTCTTCCTTTGGCTCGCTCTTCTTGCCGGTGAGGCGATCCATGGCATCCTGCAGCATGGCGTCCCGCTGCTCGTTCAGTGGTTTGCTCTGCTCTGCCCGCTCTTCGGCACTCAGCTGCTTGTTGTCGGCGATCGTCTTGAGCTTATCTTCTATCTCGTTGAACTTCTTGCGATCAAACCCCAGCGCCTTGTCCACCAGTTGCTGCATCATGCCGCCCTTGTCTGAACTGATGTCCAGCGCCGGCGGCAGCTTGCTGTTCTTGGCCAGGTGTTCGTAGGTGAGCACCTGCTGGGCCTGACTGGTCATGCGCTGGGAGGAGAGGCTGACCATCTCCTCCCAGCCACCACCCTGGCCCCCCCCGGCACTGTTGAGGGTGGCCAGGGCGCGATTGTTGGAAGCACTCTGAGCAAGCTGCTGGCTGTAAGGTTTGATATCCATGGGGACTCCAATTCGGTACGCATACCCGGCAACGCGCACTGGCTGATCCGGTCACATGGGGCGTCAGGCCCCACCATTATCAATCAAACCAGCAAGTTACAGGCCAACTTGCCAGATGAGCCGGGATCCCTTATCCAGGCTGGTGCCACGCCCATTCCTCGCCGCAACCAGGCGTCAGAATCATGACTCCTGTGCTGCCCATTCATGACGCTGCGGCACATCTCTCTACACTCAGATGCCTCTGCCAGAGAAAGCCAAGGATTAGCGTGCAGATCACAAAATAAACAACTACAGAAGCATACAATTTTGGCGCACGATAGAACCAGCAAGCAGTGTTATGGATGAAATGTTTGCGGCATCAATGATCGGCAGACCAATCCACCGGCATACTTCACATGCCGCCGTCGGCCTGCGGCAGAGCGCATCCCATCCCACCGCCTGGCTTTCACTCACCGTTACGCTTCGGGCAATCCCATGAAAAAACACACCTTGAGTCTTCTCTCCGCCACCCTGCTCACCCTGCTTGGCACCAGTGCCGACGCCTGTACCGGCCTCATCGTCGGCAAGGGCGCCAGTGCCGATGGCAGCGTGATGATCGCCAGAAACGAGGATTTTGGCGTCAACAACTGGAACAAGTATTTGACCTTCCGACCCGCGCAACAGAACGAGGGCAAAAGCTGGAAACTGGGCAACGGACTGGAAGTGCCGATGCCCAAGGCATTCTTCGCCTACTCCGCCATCCATGACTGGGATGCCACCACCAGCGACCCGGCAGGCAAATATTATGAAGAGCGCGGCATCAACGAGTTCAACGTCGCCATCTCGGCCACCACCAGCGCCGAGGTCAACGACAAGGCCCAGAAAGCCGATCCGCTGATCGAGAAGGGGGTCATCGAGGCCATCATCCCGACCCTAATCCTGCCGCAGGTCAAGACGGCCAAAGAGGGGGTCGCGCTGCTCGGCCGCTATGTGGAGCAATATGGCGCCGGTGAGGGCAACAGCCTCTATCTGGCGGATGTGAACGAGGCCTGGCTGATGGAGATTGGCTCCGGCCACCACTGGATCGCGGTGCGGGTACCGGACGACAGCTACGCCATGGTGGCCAACGGCCTGCGCATCCACGGCGTCGCTCTCGACAGCGCCGATGTGCTGCACTCGCCCAAGCTGCTGGAGTTTGTACGCGAGCACAAACTGCTGGATAACGCCGATCCGAAGGATTTCAACTTCGCCAAGGCGTTTGGGGTGATTGCCGACCCCTACAACGTGGATCGGGAATGGCTCGGCCAGAAAATGCTGACCGCCAGCCAGAAGCAGCCGACCCGGCAGGCGCAATATCCGCTGTTTATGAAGCCGGATACCTCCATCGCCGTGCCGGACGTGGCTAGGGTGCTGAGCGCCACCTATGACGGCACGCCGCTGGCGGGCAAAGCGGAGCGGCCGATCCGCGTCGATCGCCAGCTGGAATCCCACGTTATCCAGCTGCGCAAAGAGATGCCCAAAGAACTGCAGGGGCTGATCTGGCAGAGCTATGGCGTGCTGGCCGAATCTGTAATGGTGCCGCTCTACAACACCCTGGAAAACTACCCCCAGCCCTATCGCAGCGGCAGCGATAGCTACTCCGACGATTCCGCCTACTGGCAGTTCCGCAGCCTGACCGCGCTGGCCAATACCAATCCGGACAAATACCTGCCGCTGCTGCGAAACGTCTGGAGCAAGGAGAGCGCCAAGCTCTACAAGGAGGTCGCCGTGCTCGACAAGAGCCTCAAGCAGACCTACGCCAACGACAAGGCCACCGCCATCGGGCTGGCCGCCGACTACTCCTACGGCCAGTTGGAGCAGGCCTATCAGATGGCCAAAGATCTGCGCTACAAGCTGATGACGGATCTGACCAAGCGCACCGAGAAGAAGTACTCGGAGGAGGAGTTCAAGAAGATCATGAGCCTCTGACCGGCTCTTCAAAGCAAAGAGGCACCCTTGGGTGCCTCTTCTCATTTCGTCAAACGGGAAGCTCAGCGACGGCTGATATTGAGCGGGCCGAAGGTCTGGGCCACCGGCATGATCTCGATGCTGTTGATGTTGACGTGGGCGGGCTGCTGGCTCACCCAGAGCACGGTATTGGCGATATCGTCCGGCTGGATCGCCTCCACCCCCTGATAGACGGAGGCCGCCTTGGCATCGTCACCGTGGAAGCGCACGTTGGAAAACTCGGTGCCACCGCACAGGCCCGGCTCCACGTTGGTGACGCGGATGGCGGTGCCCGCCAGATCGGCACGCAGGTTGAGGCTGAACTGCTTCACGAACGCCTTGGTGGCGCCGTAGACGTTGCCGCCCGGATAGGGGTAGGTACCGGCGATGGAGCCGATGTTGATGACGTGGCCGCGATTGCGCGCCACCATGCCCGGCAGCAGCAGGCGGGTGAGCAGGGTCAGACCGCTGATGTTGGTGGCGATCATCTGCTCCCAATCTTCCAGATCCGCCTTGTGGGCAGGCTCCAACCCCAGCGCCAGACCGGCGTTGTTGACCAGCAGATCCACTTCGCTCCAGGCGGCTGGCAAACCGGCGATCGCGGCGCGGGTGGCCGCCTTGTCCTGCACGTCGAACACCAGTGGCAGGAACTGCTCGCCCAGCTCGTCAGCCAGCGCGGCCAGCCGCTCGGCACGGCGACCGGTGCCGATCACCTTGTAGCCCGCCTGCACCAGCTGGCGGCTGATGGCTTCACCAAAACCGGACGAGGCGCCCGTTACCATCGCAATCATCTGAACCTCCATATCTACACCGATATTGTTATTTATCTGTCTGAATCTATTCAGATTCATTCATCGCTCAATTCACGTCCGGTCGCCTTGCGCCAGACAAATACCACCAGATGGAGCAGCAACAGTCCCGAGCCCCCCAGCGCAAACAGCAGGCCAGTGAGGGCATTGACCGAGGTGTCGGCGCCGCACCACCACCAGACCAGCCAGCCAATCAGGCCGATGACGAAGGTCTGGCCAGCGCAGACCGGGCAGCGCCCCAGCTTGGCCTTGATGGCGGTAGCCAGACAGTCATCACAGCTCATGCCGATCCTCCGGATTCATGGCCGCTCAAGGCGCGGATTTGACGGCGCCGGGCGGCTTGTGCACGGCACTGCGGCGCTGGCGCCTAAGGTTTCGAACCTCGTCGCTCACCAGCGGCAACACCAGCCGGTGGGCATGCTGGTCGCGGCCATAATAGTCCGGCAACCTTTGCTGGGGCCTGAATCCCAACCTCTGATAGAGGGCCTGCGCCTCTTCGTTGGCGTCGTCGACCTCGAGGCGGATCGCCCCCCAGCCAGCCTCGCGCCCCTCCCGGATCACCTGCTCCAGCAGACGACGGGCCCAGCCCTGGCGACGAATGGTCCAGCGGATGGCAAGAGTCTGGATCACCAGTCGATCCCAACCCTTGTGCTCCAGCAGGCTGAGATAACCCATCAGCTGATCCTGCTCATCCAGCACCAGCAGGGTGCGTCCCTTGGCGTGGGCAAGCAAATAGTGCCAGCGGCTGCGGCCAAAGGCGACTTCGGGGGGGAAACAGTAGCGTTCCAGCTTAACGATGGCGCCCAAATCATCGGTTCGGGCCGCTCGTACGGTCAACACGGGGAGTCCTTGTTCGGTTATTTATCTTCAGCACCAAAAATGCGACTTGTATCACAAGTTACCAAAGCGTCATATTAGGCACTGTAACCTCTTGTTTCCCCTCGCGCCATTGTCGTGCTTGTCGGTGCATCGAAGCCCACTGGGGATCCTGCCATTCAAGGCAGTCCTTTCTGTGGAGCCGAAAATATGAGTACCTACGTCATCGTCGAAGAGCCGGGCGACTGGCCCTGCCATGCCGATTATCTGCTGACCGCCCGCACCTATCTGCAACACGGCGTGCCGACTACCGGCGGCCGACCCCGCATCATCAACCTCTGCCGCAATCTGGAGCACCTGAGCGCGGGCTACTACTGCTCCCTGCTGGCCCAGGCCCGTGGCCACCACTGTCTGCCGGGATTGCAGGCCATCAGCGTGCTGCAACCCCAGCAGCCGCCAGCCAAGCTGTGGCGCAAGCTGCAGGGCTGGCTGGCCCAGCAGAGCGAAGATCGCATTCGGGTCCGCGCCATCTTCGGTCAGAGCGAGCAGAGCGAACTGGCGGGGCTGGCACGCTATTACTACGGCCTGAGCCAGCTGCCGTTGCAGGAGCTGACCCTGAAACGCGGCCGCCACGGCTGGTCGGTGCGCCAGCAGCAGAGCCTGTCGCCGCTGGAGTTGAGCCCGAGCGAGAAGGCGCTGATGCTGCACCACGCCCAGGCGCTGGTCGGTGCCGGCGACGAGGAGCACGCAGCCCCGCTCTATCAGCTCGCCATCCTGGTGGATCCTGAAGATGGACGCGCCAGCAGTGACACCCTGGCGCTGGATCGCTTCATCCAGGCCGCCGCCGGCCAGGGGATCCAGGCCGAGAGGCTGGCACCGTCCGCCATCGAGCGGTTGCCGGAGTTCGATACTCTCTGGCTGCGTTCCGAAACGGCGGTCGGCCACTACACCTTTGAATTTGCCCGCCGCGCCGAGCAGCTCAAGATGCCGGTGATCGACAGCTCCCGCGCCATCCTCGCCTGCAGCAACAAGCTCTACCTCTACGAGCTGATGGTGCGCAGCGGCGTGCCCATGCCGCCCACCATGGTGGTGACCCGTCGTGGTCGTCATCAGGTGGACGAGCTGGTGCAGCGGCTCGGCCTGCCGCTGATGGTGAAGGTGCCCGACGGCGCACAGGGGCGAGATCTGGCCATGGCCAGCGACGCGCAGCAGCTGGCTCGCCTGCTGGACGAGGGTCTGGACCGCTCCGCCCTGCTGCTGGTGCAAAGCCGGATCCCCGCCGAATTCGACTGGCGCATCGGCTTTCTCGATGGCTCGCCGCTGTTCGCCTGTCGCCGCTACCGGCCAGAACCCGGCAACCGCATCCGTCGCCGCAAGCATCCCCTCGACATGAGCCGGATAGAGGCACTGCCGCTTAATGAGGTGCCGGAGCGGGTGTTGCAGACCGCCAGACGCGCCGTGCACCAACTCGGCAATGGCCTGTTCGGGGTGGATCTGCGCCAGCAGGATCGCGACTGCGTGCTGCTGGAAATCATCGACAATCCCTGGATACGTGGCGATATTGAGGACAGGGAGGCAAAGGACCTCTACGAGCGCCTGGCCAGGGCCTTCCGGCAACGGCTGGAAAACCGGGGGCAGAGCGCGGCAGGATAACAAGCATCGGCAGCAGAGGTGATTATGATGACAACGGATTGGTGGGACATAGCGCCCCTTGGCTGGGAAAACATCCTGGTCTGCCTGGTGTGCGGCACCTTGGTGGGGCTGGAGCGGCAACTGCGCGGCAAGCCGGTCGGCATTCGCACCTCCTCGCTCATCATACTCGGCACCTACTGCTTTCTCGCCATCGGCGCCGCCGTCAGCCCGGAAAGTGCAGATCGGGCGCGAGTGCTGGGCCAGCTCATCACCGGCATCGGCTTTCTCGGCGCCGGCGTCATGATGACCCGGGATGGTCAGGTGCTGGGGGTCACTTCCGCCGCCACCGTCTGGATGCTGGCCGCCCTCGGCGCCCTCATCGGCATGCAGATGCTGCACCAGGCCGTGCTGCTCACCGGCGTCACCCTGGCCATCCTGGTGGGGGTGGATTATCTCGAAACCAGCTTCAAGAGCCTGCGCCGCGGCGTGCACAACCGGCTGGAGAGCTGGCGCCATGGCAATGGTCACGCCCCGGCCGCCAGCGCCCATCAGGACGAACTGGGCAGTGGCATCGAGAAGTGATCCCACCTCTGTTTGCCAATGAAAAGGGCTCCCGCAGGAGCCCTTTTGCTGTCAGACATCTTATTGCAACAGCAGGAAGCGACCGCTCAGCGGCGGCAAGTCCACCGTCACGCTGCTGCCACCTATGGCCAGGCTCTCGCCACTCTGAAGATCCAGCAGGGCGCTGCCGCTGCGCAGCTTGCCGACCGGCAGAGCATAGCTCTGGGGCGTACTTGAAACGTTGAGCAGGTAGACGATCTGTTCCGCCGCCGTCTGCTTGATGTCCCCATAGACGCTGCCATCGGCCACCAGCTTGACTCGCTCCCCCTGATAGAGGGCGGGATGCTTGTCGCGCAGGGCCAGCAGCTGGCTGAGCCACTGCTTGAGCTCGGCCTGCTCGCCGCTTGGCACGAAGCCGGTGGCAACCGGCACCTTGCCATCGCTGCGGGCCACGTGATCGTCACAGAGCCCCTGCGCCGCACAGTCACCGCTCACCTGCGCAGCAAAACCCGGCACCTCGTCGCCAAACTCCTCGCCGTAATAGAGGGTGATGGGGCCGGAGCGGGCCGCCAGGAAGCTGAAGGCCGCCTTGTGGCGCTGCCAGTAGTCCGCCGGATTGAAGTTGCCGCGCTCCAGCAGATCGCCGAAACGCACCAGATCGTGGTTGCCCAGCATCAGGTTGGGCATGGCGTGATCCGGGTAGTTCTCCACCTTGTTCCAGCTGGCGTCGAACACGCTGGCCCCCTGGCCGCCCTTGCCTGACTCCTCCACCGCCAGCGCCTGCACCAGGCCGTAACGCAGCGGGAAGTCGAACGCCGAGGAGAGCGCCGGATTATCGCTCGGGCCGTAAGCCTCTGCCCGGATCTCATCGGCCCCCTTCCACACCTCGCCCACCATGTATCCGAGCGTGCCCCACTGCTGACCGGCGGCCTTGCGCGTCGCACTGGCCTGCTCGACCTCGCCGCGAATGGCACGCCACTCGTCCAGCCCCAACTGATAGGCCTGATCGAGGCGCCAGCCGTCGATGCCGTACTGCTCGACCCAGTAACGCGCTACCTCCTTGAAGTAGGCCAGGCTCTGGGGCTGGCTGTAATCCACCAGTTGGCCCGGGTAGCCAGCACCGCCGCTCTTGAGGGCAGGCAGGCGCCCTTGAGGTGAAGACTTGCTCACCCCCACCTTGTTGACGTGACCGAACACCCCATCGAGGAAGACGTAGAGGCCACGCTGGTGCGCCGCATCCACCAGTTTTTTGAGCTGGGCATTGCTGCCGAAATTGGGATCCACGGTGAAGAAGTCGCAGGCGAAGTAGCCGGTGGCATCCAGTTTGTCATCTCCGCCCTGCCCCGCGCAGGAGTCGAATACCGGAGTGAGCCAGATGGCGTTGACGTTGAGACTCTTGATGTGATCCAGGCTGTCAATGATCCCCTGCAGATCGCCGTTGTGCTGGGAGGGGCCGTAGCCGACGCCGTAGTTGGCGGCGCTGTCGCCATCGACGAAGGACTCCACCATCACCTGATAGGTACGCAGGTTGCAGGCGGGCTGATCATTGCCGTAGCAAGCACGGCTGGCGGTGGCAGGCGGCGGATTGACCACGGGGGGCTGGGGCTCGCTGCTGGATCCCCCGCCTCCGCTGCCGCAAGCCGTCAGTAACAGGGCGGCCCCGAGCAGGCCGCCATAGCGCAACGTTCCTTGTTTCATTGTTATGTTCCCGCTGTGGTGGTATCGGCGCACAAGGCGCCGCAGTGAGGGCATGATAACGGCCCCGCCAGCACGGGTCTGTGACTGAAAACGTTACCTGCCTCAGTCGGCACACCCTCGTCTAGAGCACGCCGGCGGAGGCGAAACGGTAGTTGAGGGAGAGCCAGACGGCGCGACCCGGCTCCGGGATGCGACCCACCTGTTCATAGCCTAGCCCCGCCTGACTGGCGTGCACCGACTTGGAGAGGTGCTCGTAGTAGAAGGTGTCGAACAGGTTGTCCACCCCGGCCGACAGCTGCCACCCCTCTGCAAACTGCCAGGCACCGCTCAGGTTCAGGGTGAAGAAGCCGGGGGTTTCCCCCTGATCCTGACCGGCGACCGTGCCCGCGCCCACATCTACCCTGTCCTGCGCAGCGACGGCGCGGCCCAGCAGGGTGAGGTTCCACGCCTCGGCCGGCCGCCAGCCCAGCGCCAGCTTGCCATCGAGCGGCGGCATCTGGGCCAGCGGCTGGTTATCGCTCTGGTTTTCGCCATAGACCACCGCCAGGCCGCCATCAAGACGCCACTGCTCGGCAAACTGCCAGCGCCCTTCCAGTTCGCCGCCCCGGGTCTGGGCATCGATGTTGCGAACCTTGTTCGACTTGTTGCTGTAGAGCAGATAGTCCTTGATGTCGGCGCTGAACAAGGAGAGGGTCAAGTCCAGCTCGCGACTGCGCAAAGCCAATCCCGCATCCCACTGACGGCTGCGCTCGGGGTTGAGGGTAAAGGGCACGCTGTCCTTGCTGCGCTCCCAGTAATCCGGTGCCCGTTTCGCCTGACCCCAGGCCAGATAGCTCGACCAGGCCGGCGACCACTGGTATTCGTAGCGGCCAAAACCGCTGTCCAGGGTCAGGGTATCGCTATAGAGGGTTTGATCCCCCGTGCCATAACGGGTGGTCTCGACCCTGTCCTGCCGGTAACCCCCCTTGTAGCTGTGGGCCCCCTGCTGGCGGCCCAGTTCGGCAAAACCGCCCTGCTGCTCGAAGCGCAGGGTGCGCTGGCGCGGCTGGCTGGCGTAATCGACCCCGCTGCGGGCCCTGTGCTGATCCCGGTTGGCATCGAGCCCGGCGGTCAGCAGCCAGTCAGCCGGCAGGACTATGTCATTGGCCCAGCGACCGCCGGTGTTGCGCCGATCCGGGTTGGAGAGCATCTTCATGCCGCTGCTTTGCCGCAAACTGAAGTTGTCCATGATGTGGTCTATGTCGTTGTCCCACAGGGTCAGCTCGCTGCGCCGCCAATGACGGCTGATCTGCTCCTGCCTGAGCTTGATGCCGAAGGACTCCCGATCAAACATGGGGCCATCCATGGTGCGATCCGCATAGGCGGCGCGGGCGTTGCTGCGCTCGGCGGTGAGTTCGAGCCAGGAGTGCTCACTGGGCGTCCAGCCGAGCTGGGCGGTGCCATTCTCGCGCCGGTAGAAGGAGCGCACCTTGTCGCCGTGGCCGTCGCGATAGTCATCGCTGTCGGAGTGGGTGAACTGGCCGCGCAGATACCCCTCGGGGGCACCGACGGTAGCATCCAGCATCTGGTCGTCGCGCCCGAAGCTGCCATAGAGCGCCGAGGCCTCGGCCTTGACGCCGGAGGCGGTGAACTCGGGCCTGTCCCGCTCGAACAGCACGGTTCCCGCTAGGGTCGCGCCCTGCTCGAGGGATTGCGGCCCCTTCAGCACCCGGATCCGGTCGAAGGATTGGGGAAACACATAGGCGGTGGGCGGATCCATGCGGCCGCCGCAGCCACCGGCCAGCATGCCGCCATCCATCTGCACGTTGAGGCGAGACATCCCCATTCCCCGCAACACGGGATCGCCCCCCAGCCCTCCCTTGCGCACCATGCTCATGCCGGTGACGTTCTTCAGATAGCCGGCACCGTCGGCCGCTGGCATGGGTGAGCCCGGTTTCTTGGGATCCAGGGTCACCTCCAGGGTGCTGGCGGGGCGGCTGGCGACCACCACCATGGGCTCCAGCTGCTGGATCTGCTCCTGACCAGCGGCGCCGTGACAGACGAGACCACCCACCAGCAGGGCGAGCGGGGTGCGCATATGACAAGCCATGTTTATTCCTTATCTCTGTTTATTTTTGTTTTTCTCATCTCACCCAACAAACCTTTCAGCTAAGGGAAGGTTTGCCATCCGGCCGCAAAAAAGGCCTGCGGCGGAAAGCGGCAAGCCTTGACGGGCAAAGCTGGGAGAGGGGTTGGCAAAATGTTGCGCAGGTTTTACCCAAATTGGGTAGAGAAGGCAAATGAACAAACATTCCTGCTACAGGAATCTTGGGGTGGCTCACAAAAACAGGGAGTTAGCTGAAAGCTTCCCGCTCATTGATGGGTTTGATCAGGTGATAGACCTCGTGGGCCGACAAGGTGCAGCCGGCAGGCCACTCCAGCTGGTGGTGGCGATTGATGAAGACCCGGGCGCAACACCGCTCCGAATCCAGCGCCGCAAACAGCGGCTGAGTACGCCAGGGGGTCAAATCCAGCGCTCCCGTGGTGCCGTCCGAGAGCACCACAAACAGGCGCCATTCCTGCAAATATTCCACATCGATAAAGACCGGCATCCCTTCGGCTCCGATTGAAAAATTCGGCGTCATTATAAATAAGCTGCCAGCACGGCTTTGCAGGGAGGATCACAGTTTCTCCAGCCGTTTATGCTGTCCTGCCTCCTAGAGGCCCTTATATAAAAGTCATAAATCGTGCCAAAACATCCTTTTAAACGGCACCTATACGCAACCTTTCCCCGGACCCGCTGTCATAACTCAGCAATATAAAAACAATGTGCCCGAGGACGGGTGCAAACAGGCTTGTAGGAACAACAATGACCACTATTAGACAATGGCTGGGACCGTTTTGGCCCATCGCCGTTTTTTCATTGATCGCGCTCGTCTCTCTCTCCGTCAGCCGACTCGGCCTCGGCTTCTGGCAACTGGAACGGGTCGACGCCGTCGCCGGCTGGCAGGAGATGCTGCTGCAAGGGCTGCGAGTCGATTTCGCCACCCTCTGCTGGCTGTGGGGCGTCCCTGCCATGCTGACCCTGCTGCTGGCTGGGCCCCACCCCATAGGTCGGGCCTGGCTGCAGATCATCCGAATCTGGCTGACTCTGGGGCTCTGGCTGATGCTCTTCCTGGAGATCTCCACTCCCTCCTTCGTAACCGAATACGGTGTCAGGCCCAATCGCCTCTATGTGGAGTACCTCATTTATCCGAAGGAGGTACTCTCCATGCTGTGGGCCGGCCGCAAGGGAGAACTGCTGGCCGCCGTGCTGTTCAGCCTGCTGACCCTGGGCGGTGGCTGGTGGCTGAGCGGGCGCCTGCTGCGCGATCTCACCTTCCCCCGCTGGTATCTGCGCCCGGCCTTCGCCCTGCTCATTCTGGCCATAGGCTTTCTCGGCGCCCGTTCCAGCCTGGGCCATCGCGCCCTGAACCCGGCCATGGTGGCGTTTGCCAGCGATCCCCTGATCAATGCACTGACCGTAAACTCCTCTTACTCCCTCTTTTTCGCCATCAAACAGATGGGGGCCGAAGAGGATGCCAGCCAGTTCTACGGCAAGCTGTCCCGCCAGCGCATTCTGGAGCTGGTACGCCAGGAGAGTGGTCGCGAATCCCACGAATTCAGCTCGGAAACCCTGCCCAGCCAGACCTTCAACGAAGCCAGCTATATCGGTAAACCGAAGAATCTGGTGATCCTGCTGCAAGAGAGCCTGGGCGCCCAGTTCGTCGGCTCCCTCGGCGGCCTGCCGCTCACCCCCAACATCGATGCCTTGTCGAAAGAGGGTTGGGCGTTCGAGCAGCTCTACGCCACCGGCACCCGCTCGGTGCGCGGCATCGAGGCGGTGCTGACCGGCTTCACCCCCACCCCGGCCCAGGCCGTGGTCAAGCTTGGCAAGAGCCAGACCAACTTCTTCACCATCGCGGATCTGCTCAAACAGCGCGGCTACGACACCAGCTTCATCTATGGCGGCGAGAGTCACTTCGACAATATGCGCAGCTTCTTCCTCGGCAACGGCTTCACCACCATCGTCGAGCAGAAGGACTTAAAGAACCCCGTGTTCAAGGGATCCTGGGGTGCCTCTGACGAAGATCTGATGGCCAAGGCCGACGAGACCTTCCAGGCGCTCAGCAAGCAGGGCAAACCCTTCTTCAGCCTGGTGTTCAGCTCGAGCAACCACGATCCGTTCGAATTCCCGGACAACCGCATCGCCCTCTATGAGCAGCCCAAGCAGACCCGCAACAACGCGGCCAAGTATGCCGACTACGCCATCGGCGAATTCTTCAAGAAGGCGAAGCAGTCAGCGTACTGGAAGGACACCCTGTTCCTGGTCATCGCCGATCACGACAGCCGGGTCGGCGGCGCCAGCCTGGTGCCCATCCCCCGCTTCCACATTCCCGGCATTATCATCGGTGACGGCATAGCCCCGAAGCAGGATCCCCGCATCGTCAGTCAGATCGACATGGCGCCGACCCTGCTCTCCCTGATGGGGATAAGCGCCGACTACCCCATGCTCGGCAAGGACCTGACCCGGATGCCCGCCGACTGGCCGGGACGCGCCATCATGCAGTACGACAAGAATTTCGCCCTGATGCGGGGCAAGGACGTGGTGATACTGCAACCTGAGCGCCCGGCGGAGGGCTTCATCTACGAGGACGCCACCGAAACCCTCACCCCGGCGGCGCAGCCGGATGCCATGAAGGATGCCGCGCTCGGGCTGGCGCTGTGGGGCAGTCTGGCTTATCAGAAAGGGCTCTACCAGACGGCGCCGGATACCCAGACAGCGCTGAACTGAACCCGCCGCCGCAATAACATAAAACCCGCCGATTGGCGGGTTTTATGTTGGGCGCAACAGGGGATCAGGTGTGGAGGAAACAGGGCAGCGAGCGGCTGAACCTGTGCTCGAACACCAGCGAGGTCTCGAGGTGCACTACCTCTTCGCGGGAGGTGAAGTGATCAAACACGAAATTGCGCAGGTGTTCGGTGTCGGCGACGCACAGATGCACCAGGAAATCATCCTTGCCACCCATGTGAAACAGGCTGATCACCTCAGGCAGCGCCAGTATAGCGTCGCGGAAGGCATCGATGATCTGGCGGCTGTGACGCGCCAGTTGCAGCGATACCATGGCCTGAATATGGCCACCGAGCGCCTGGTGATCCACCTCGCAGTGCGCGCCCTTGAGCACCCCGTCCTGTTGCAACTTGCGCACCCGCTCCAGGCAGGTGGACGGCGCCACACCGACCAACGCAGCCAGATCCTTGTTGGTCATGCCCGCATCGCGAAACAGATGGGCCAGGATATCCAAATCCAGTTGATCCAGGTTTCTCATCTTAACTCCTTGAACCGATCAATTTTTTAGACTCTGCCCGTAAACCGGGCCGAACACAACGCAGATTGACATCGGGGCCGCGCCCCCTATGCTTTGGCGCACTCAGAAACCGGGTCATGCCCGGTTCGCCTCGCCCTTGCTGGCCTCATAAGGACCTTTATGCACCCGTCTCACCCCTTCTGGAGCCAGGAAGTACCCCGCGTCGATGGCCAGCTGCTGCTGACCCCCTGCCCCGGCACCCAGCAGGTGGCGCTGTCACTGGCACTGGATCAGCTCAGGCTGGCGGGTGCCCATGGCGTGCTGACCCTGATGACTGAGGCTGAACTGACCCGGCTGGCACTGAGCCAGCTTGGCCCACGGGTCGAGGCGAGCGGCATGCGCTGGTTCCACCTGCCCATCGAAGACGATCAGGCCCCCGATGCCACCTTCGAGCAGGCCTGGTCACAGGCACTGCCGCAACTGACCGGACTGCTGCGCGAGGGCAAACACCTGGTCATCCACTGCAAGGGGGGCAGCGGCCGCACAGGCCTGATCGCAGCCGCACTGCTTGTCTCCCTCGGCCAGCCACAGCAGGAGGCCATGGCCGCCATCCGGGCCCACAGGCCCAAAGCCTTCACCCTGGCGGTGCATCGCCAGTGGCTCGATGCCCTGACCGCCCGACGGGAACAGGCCGGCTGAGCCCAGCCACTCGGCTCCTTACTTGGGCTGCTGGTAGGTAAACACCTTGCCTATGTCTTCCACCCGATAACTGGTGAGCTGATAGACGTAGTAATTGAGCCAGTTGGAGAACAACAGGTGGCCGTGACTGCGCCAGCTGGCGCGTGGCGGCCGGCCGGGATCGTTGTTCGGGTAGTAGTTGACCGGGATGACCGGCTCAAGCCCGGCGGCCAGATCCCGCCGGTACTCCCCATCCAGGGTCAGCACATCGTATTCAGGGTGACCGGTGACGAACACCTGGCGACAATCCTTGGTCGCCGCCAGATAGACGCCGGCCTCTTCCGATTCGGCAAAGATCTGCAGGTCGGTGTGAGCGCGGATGAGATCCCCGTCGAACGCCGCATAGCGGGAGTGGGGCGCCACGAATTCGTCATCAAAGCCGCGCAGCAGCGGCTCGTGCTCATCAAGCCTGTGGTGGCGATAGACGCCGGAGAGCTTCTCGCCATGGGTCTGCTTCTCCATGCCATACAGGGCTTTCAGCGCCGCCTGCACCGCCCAGCAGAGGAACAGGGTGGAGGTCACGTGCTGATGGGACCACTCGATGATCTCGACGATGCGCGGCCAGTAGACCACCTCCTCGAACTCCACCAGCCCGAGCGGCGCTCCCGTGATGATCATGCCGTCGTAGTTGTTGCCCCGCACCTGTTCGAAGTCGTGATAGAAGTTCTCCAGGTGCGCCTGGGGCGTGTTCTTCGACTCCCGATCGTCGATGCGCAGCAGATCCACGTCCACCTGCAACGGCGAGTTGGAGAGCATCCGCATCAGCTGGATCTCGGTTTCAATCTTCTTGGGCATCAGGTTGAGGATCAACACCCGCAACGGGCGTATGTTCTGGGTGACGGCCCTGGATTCCGTCATCACGAAGATGTTCTCCTGCCCCAGCACTTCGGCGGCGGGTAACTGATCCGGGATCTTGATCGGCATGCTTACTCCCTGTACTGCATCGGTAAATATGTCTGGACATCCAGAAGCCTATAATAAAGCGCCCACCCTGTCATCAGATACCTTTTGTATTCACCCCCACCTTTGACTAGCATACGGCTCAGTGTGTCTCTCGCATCCAAGACAATGACAGGTATCAAGATTTCAGTAGACCGGCTGCAAGTCGGCAATTATGTTTCTCTGCCACTGGGTTGGCGCGAACACCCCTTCCTGTTTTCCAGCTTCAAGCTCAAAAATGAAGAGGAGATCGAGCTGATCCGCCGGCTCGGTCTCAAGCTCGTCACCATCATCCCCGACAAAAGCGATGCGCCGCCCAAGCCGCTGAGCCAGATCCAGTCGCAGCCAACCGAAACGCAGGATGCCTCCCAGCGCCAGACCGAGATGCAGCAGGAGAAAGAGCGCCGCATCGAGCAGTTGCAGCAGTATCGCCGCGATCTGCAGCAGTGCGAGAAGCAGTTCCAGCAGTCGCTGGCGCAGGTGCGCAACGTGATGAGCAAGATCCAGTCCCGCCCCCTCAACGCCATCGGCGAGGCGCAGGAGCTGATCAACGCCATGACGGAGCAGCTGCTGTCGGTGGACGAGATGGTGCTGCATCTGGTCTCCGACAGCGAGGATGGCAACAACCTTTACTTCCACTCCCTCAACGTCAGCGTGCTCAGCATGCTGCTGGCCAAGGAGTGCAACATGTCGGCCGACGAGATCCGCCAGGTCGGCATGGGGGCCCTGTTCCACGACATCGGCAAGCTGAAGATCCCGAGCCAGATCCTGCGCAAGACCGAGCCGCTGACCAAGCCGGAGCAGAACCTGATGGCCCAGCACCCGCGCTATGGGCTGGATCTGCTCAATCTGGCCAAGGATTTTCCGGCCGGGGCCAAAGGAATCGTGCTGCATCACCACGAATACCTGGATGGCAGCGGGCCCGAGGGGCTCAAGAAGGGGCAGCTCGATCCACTCACCCAGATGGTGTCGCTGATCAACGAGTACGACAACCTCTGCCACTTGCAGGCCAAGGTGCCCTACTCGGCCCTGAGCGGCCTCTACAAGCAGCGCAAGGCCCAGTTCAACCCGGAATACCTCAGCATGCTGATCCGGCTGATGGGCATATACCCGCCGGGCAGCGTGGTGCAGCTCTCCAACGGTCAGGTAGGGCTGGTGATGTCGGTGAATGCCTCCCGCCTGCTCTACCCCTCCGTGCTGGTGTACGATCCCCGCATCCCGCGCCAGGAGGCGGCCATCATAGATCTGCAGCAGGCCGAGCTGTCGATCGCCAAGGTGATCCACCCCAAACGACTGCCGCCGGCCGTGTTCGAGTACCTCAATCCGCGTACCCGGATCAGCTACTACTTCGAACACACCAAGCCCTGATTGACCCGGCCACACAGGTGGCCCACCCTAGCCCAGCCGTCAGCCCCGAGGAGCCCCCATGCGTATCGAGATCATCAGCACCGGAGACGAGATAGTGACGGGTCTGGTAGTGGACACCAATGCCGCCTGGCTCAGCGCCCTGCTGCTGGAGCAGGGCTGGCAGGTACGCCGCCGCATCACCGTGGGGGACAACCTCAAGGACTTGAAGGCAGTGCTCGCAGAGAGCAGCGAGCGCGCCGAGGTGGTACTGGTATGCGGCGGGCTCGGCCCCACCGCCGACGATCTCACCGCCCAGGCGGCGGCTGAAGCCTTCGACCAGCCGCTCACCCTGTTCCCAGACTGGCTCGCTACCATCGAAGCGCGCTACGCCAGCCGCGGCAGGTCCATGCCCGCCAGCAACGCCAAGCAGGCCTGGCTGCCACAGGGGTGCGAGATCCTCGACAACCCGGTCGGCACCGCCTGCGGCTTTGTGGTCACCCATCCGGCCAACCATGGCAAGAGCCGGCTCTTCTTCACCCCGGGCGTACCGTTCGAGTTCAAGCAGATGGTGCGCGAACAAATCATGCCACACCTCAAAGCACTGGCTGGCGCACAGATCGATACCGAACTGCGCCGCTGCTACAGCTTCGGCATCTCGGAATCGGCCCTCTCCGACATGCTGGATGCCGCACCTTGGCCCGCCGGCATCGAACTGGGCTACCGCTCCTCCATGCCGCTGATCGAGCTGAAACTCATAGGCCACGGCGCCAGCGCCGCCGACATGGACGCTGCCGAGGCGCGGCTGCTCGCGGCGATCCAGCCCTGGCTGGTGGGACGGGGAGATGAAGAGCCTGCCCGGCAGATCCTGACCCTGCTGGGGGATAGGCCGCTGACGCTGCTGGAGGGGGAGAGCCGGGGTGCTCTGCTCGCCCTCTGCCACGAGTATCCCCAACTTGAGGCCGGTTTTCGCGGCGACGTTGCCAGCCAGCTGGCGCAGTTGGAGGCAAGGAGTGAGGGGCTGAGCCTGACCATAGGCTGGGAAGGACCGGACGGCGTGCCACTGCTGCTCTGCGCCGACGGGCAACAGATCGGCCAGACGCTGAAGGCCAGCCACCCGGATCCCGATAGCCGGCGCAAGATCCTCGCCTTCGCCGCCCTCGACATGCTGCGCCGCCACCTGCAAGGCTTGCCTGTGCTCGGCAACTACCTCACCCTGACCAGAACGGCGCAGCGCGGCAGCTAGGCATCAAACGCCGGTACCCGCAAAATCGGACACCGGCAAACGCCTCAATCCAGACTCTTCTTGAACCTGTGGGCGGCCAGGGTCAGCATCAGCAGCGTGAATCCCATTAGCCAGAGCACGTCCGGCAGCAACTCAGACAGCTCACCACCCCGCAGCACTATGCCCCGGATCAGCCGCATGAAGTGGGTAGCCGGCAACACCTCGGCAATCCACTGGGCTGGCACCGGCATCCCCTCGTAGGGAAACATGAAACCCGATAACAGGATGGATGGCAGCAGGATGAACACCGTCATCTGCATCGCCTGCAGCTGGGTCTGTGCCAGGGTGGAGATGAGCAGCCCCAGGGTCAGACTGGCGGCGATGAACAGCAGGGTCGCCAGCAGCACCTGGCTCAGGGCGCCGTTGATGGGCACATCGAAGATGAGGTGCCCCAAACCGAGTATGATGGCCACCTGGATCAACCCCACCCCGATATAGGGCAAAATCTTGCCCAGCATCAGCTCCATCGAGCTGACCGGGGTGGTGATAAGCAGCTCCAGATTGCCGCGCTCCCGTTCGCGCACTATGGCCGCCGAGGTGAACATGATCATGGTCATGGTGAGGATCACCCCGAGCAGGCCGGGCACTATGTTGACCGCCGAGCGGCGGGCCGGGTTGAAGTAGAGCACCGTCTCGAAGGTGGGCGGCGCGGATTCAAGCCCAGGTTTCAGATCCGACAGCGGCATGTTGCGAAGGCCGAGCAGGGCCCCGGCTATCATGGTGTCCGAACCATCCACCAGCCACTGACCCGCCGTCTCGCCGGCACTGAGCCGGCGGCTCAAGTCGGGAGGCAGCACCAGCACGGCGCGCACCTCGCCCCGGGTCAGCGCCGCTTCGGCCTGCTGCACACCCACGTACTGCTGTTCGATGCGCACCACCTGGCTCGCCTTCACCGCCTCCACCAGCAGCCGTCCCGGCACGCTCTGGCTCATCTCCACCAGCCCCACCGGTATGTGCCGCACATCCGTGTTGATGGCGTAGCCAAACAGCAGCAGCTGGATCAGCGGGATCATGACCACCATGCCGAACGTCAGCCTGTCCCGCGCCAGCTGCCTGAGTTCTTTCTGGGTAATGGCCCAGAGCCGTCGCAGACTGTTCATGCCCTTGGCTCCTGTCCGGTGCAGCTGACGAACACATCCTCCAGGCTGGGTCTGACCAGCGCCATGGCGGCACCGGCCAGCGCCGGGCAGGCCTGCTGCAACCAGGTCACAGGCTCGGCCAGCTCCTTGTCCACCAACACCCGCAAGCGCTGACCGAGCTGGGCGGCGGAGCGCACCGGCGCCAGCTGCACCAGCTGCTGCTTGAGCAGCCGCAAGTCGCTGGCCTGCACCTCGACCACCCGGGTGCTCATGGCATCCATCAGCGCCTGGGGCGAGCCCTGGGCCCGCACCCGCCCCGCCTCCATGATGGCCAGCGCATGACAGCGCTCCGCCTCGTCCATGTAGTGGGTGGTGACCAGAATGGTGGTGCCCCCTTCACTGAGATCGAACAGCTTCTCCCAGAAATCGCGCCGGTTTTGCGGATCAACCGCCGAAGTCGGCTCGTCGAGCAGCAGCAGATCCGGGCAGTGGATCACGGCCGCCGCCAGCGCCAGCCGCTGCTTCTGGCCGCCGCTCATGGCGCCGGCCCGCTGCCGGGACAATGCGGTCAGCTCATAGGTGGCCAGCAGTTCGTGCAGCCGGGCGCCGAGTGCGGCCCCCCCCATGCCGTGAATGCGGCCCATGAATTCCAGGTTTTCCCAGGTCGTCAATTCGTCGTAGAGGGAGAACTTCTGGGTCATGTAGCCGATCCGCCGGCGCAGGGTTTCGGCCTGGCGGGGAATGCTGAGCCCCAGCACCTCCACCTCTCCCGCCGAGGGAGTCAGCAGGCCGGTCAGCATGCGCAGAGTGGTGGATTTGCCGCAGCCGTTGGGGCCGAGAAAGCCGTGGATCTGCCCCCTTGGCACGCAGAGATCCAGCCCGTCCACCGCCAGAAAATCGCCGAAGCGGCGACTCACCCCCTGCGCCCGGATCGCCAGTTCACTCATTGCCTGCCCTCTCATCGCCGGGCTCCGCCTGCAACGGCAGGCCGCTCGGCAGATCCTGCGCCCCGTTCGGCAGATCTATCTCGGCCAGATAGACCAGCCGGGCTCGGTCCTGTTCATTGAGGGCATAGTAGGGGGTAAAGGCGGGCTCTTTCGATATCCAGCGCAACCGCCCCATGAGCGGCTCGGCCACCCCGTCCACTCGCACCTGCACCGGCTGGCCGAGGCGGTAGCTGGCGAGGGAGGGTTCGGGCACATAGACCCGGGCGTAGGGGGCCTGATCCGCCTGAATGGCCGCCAATACGGCACCGACCGATACCCGCTCTCCGAGGTGATAGGGCAGGCTGTCGAGCCGACCGCTGCGAGTCGCTATGATGGAGAGATCCGCCAGCTCCCGCTCGGCCAGCGCCACCTCGGCCCTGGCGGCTTGCAGAGTCGCATCGGCTTCGTCTATCTCTTCGCTGCGCACGCCCCGGGTCAGCTTGTCGAGCTGTTGGCGCGCCCCGTCCTGTTCGGCCAGGGCGCCGTCACGCAGGGCGCGGGCCTTGTCGAGATCGGCCGGGCTCACCAGCTTCTGGCGCACCAGTCGATCGATGCGCACGAAGTTGCGTTCGCTCTCCCTGACATTGGCCTGCGCCTTGTCGAGGTTGGCACGGGCGGCGGCGATATCCTCCGGTCGCTCGCCATTGGTCAGCCGGGCGAGGGCCGCGCGCGCTTGCGCCTCTTGAGCCCGAGCGCGGGCCAGCACCGCCTGCTGACGCCTGTCGTCGAGCCGGGCCAACAGGGTTCCCTCCTCCACCCGGCTACCCTGCGCCACTGGCAGGGTGCGAATGATCTCGCTGGCGGTAGCGGTCAACAGCACCCGATCCCGCTCCAGAGTGCCGAGTGCAATGGTGGACACCTGTGGCTGACAGGCGGTGAGCAGGCCCGTCAGGGCCAGGGGCAGCAGCAAATGACGCAACGTCGACACTCCTCTCGCGGTGGGCCTGTTCGCCCCCAGTGCAACACATACGCCCGGCGGACAGGGACCTTTCCCCTGAGCAAGCCGGCTCATGGTGCCGTCAGCATACTCCCTGTTACTTTTCATTTCCTCGTTCCAGTTCACCCATTTGTGCTTAGCTCATTGACCAAAAAGGAGAAATGTCTGGATACTGCAGACCAGCACTGTGTTGATGATTCGCATTTTTAACAAAATGCCGATTAACTGAAAACAAGCAGCTATTCCGATATGGATGCGGACGAAGGAAGGGAGCCGGGTGTTAAGCAAAGAGTGGTTACTGTTGTCAGCCGATATGGAATACGCCTGCCTGCGCATCGTGCCGGGGCTGACCAAACCCATCTCGGAGAGCGATATCCAGACGCTGCTGCTGGCTTCCAACTGTCGCCGTTATCAGCCGCTGACAGAGGGGATCAAGCAGGCCATCAGTTTGCTCAACACCCTGTTGAGCAACCCGGCCGCCCCCCTGCCCGGCAATCCGGTCCCCGTTGCCCAGCGCCACGATGCCAGCATCCTGTTGGTGGTGGAGAAGGACCGGATGAGTGCCACCGCCCAGATCACCGCCGATTGGGGCGGCAAATACCTCACCAGCGAGCGGTTGGAGCAGGCGATCCAGTCCAGCGAGATCAGTCAGGGCGTGCAGGCGCAACTCATCGCCGCCGCCGTGCTGGCCGCCAAGGAAGCGACGCCGGGCGCCCAGCTCAGGCTGCCGGTGGCGCATGGCAAGGCCGCCGTCAACGGCCAGGACACCCGCTTCGAGCGACTGGTGGAGACCCCGGCCGAGCGCATCCTCAAACCCCAGGAACTGGATCATGGCCGGGTCGACATGCGCGACCTCGGCACCATGCTCACCGTCAAGGCCGGTGCCCAGCTGATGCGCCGCCATCCTGCCACTCAAGGTGTACCCGGCTTCACCGTCACCGGTCAGGAGCTGCCAGCCAAACACGGCAAGGACAGCCCCATGGTCGCCGGTGAAGGCACCTTCGTCTCGCCGGACGATCCCGATCTGCTGCTGGCCAGTCGCCCCGGCCTGCCGCGCCAGGAGAAAAACGGCATGAAGGTGGACGACGTGCTGAGCGTCAAGCAGGTCGACATCCGCCACGGCCACGTCATCTTCGAGGGAGCCCTGATAGTGGCGGGAGATGTCACCCCCGGCATGAAGATAAAGACCAGTGGCGACGTAGTGATCGGTGGCTTCGTCGAGGGGGGCTACATAGAATCGAGCGGCACTATCACGGTGCGCAACGGCATCATAGGCCGCAAGAGCGAGCAGAGTGACGAGTACCTTTGCCACCTCAATGCCCAGGGCGAGATCCACGCCAGCTATGCCCAGTACGCCAAGCTGGAGGCCGGTGGCGACATCCAGATCCAGAGCCAGCTCAGCCACTGTTACAGCCGCAGCGGGCAAGACATCAAGGTGGGCGACAGCGGCATGCGCAAGGGTCATCTGCTGGGGGGCATCAGCATCGCCAATCGCCTCATCATGGCCCCCATCCTGGGGGCCTCGGCCTACAACCAGACCCGGTTGCAGATCCTCGGTGGCTACTTTACCCACAAGGAGCAGGAGCAGGCCCTGCGCCAGCGCAAGCAGGAGTGTCGTGACCAGCTGGACAAGCTGCAGGATCTGCTGCTCAAGCTGTTGCAGCTGCCAGCGGACAGGCGCAATCCCCAGACAGTGCAGAAGATCAAATTGATCCGCACCCAGCATATCGACGAGAGCAAGCTGCTGGATGAACAGCTGGAGGCGGCGCAGGAAGAGCTGCAGAAACTGATGGCGGAGATGGACATCATCGCCACCCAACGCGTCTTCCCCGGAGTCGAGGTGGAGATGGCCCATCACCACTACCGGGTCGACATAGAGCACGGCCCCATCCACTTCGCCATCCGCGAAGATCAGTTGCAGCTGACCCCCTACGAGCCCCACAAGTGACAGCCAGCGAGCCCTGAGGCTTGCTTCCCACCGGCAATATTCCCCCTGCCGGCGCCGCCTCTCGCCGCCAACCCGTGATCCTGGCGGCGAATTTCGCTACACTCGGCCTCCCATTGGCCCCATAGGGCGGGCCAGCCAGACTTCAGGTAGTGAGAGATGTACAAGCTGATCGCATTGGATATGGATGGCACCCTGTTGAACTCCCAGGGCCAGATTTCACCCCGCACCCACGCCGCCATCCAGGCCGCCCGCGCCCGGGGAGTGACTGTGGTGCTGGCGTCAGGCCGCCCGCTGGAAGGGATGAGCCACTACCTGGCCGAGCTCGGCCTCACCGGTCAGGATGACTACGTCATCTGCTACAACGGCGCCCTGGTGCAACAGGTGGCCGATCAGCGCATCATCCGCAGCCAGCTGCTGACTGGCAGCGACGCCAGCGCCATCGCCAGGCTGGCAACCGAGCTGGAGGTGAACGTACACGGCTTCTCTGTCACCCGGGGCCTCATCAGCCCCAGGGTCAGCACCTATACCGAGCACGAATCCCGCCTCATCGGCATGCCCATCAATCTGATCGATTTCGCCACCCTGCCCGCCGACGAGCAGATCCTGAAGGTGATGATGATCGACGAGCCGCCCCAGCTCTCCCGCGCCATCGAACGCCTGCCCGCCGATCTTCATGAACGCTACACAGTGGTGCGCAGCGCCCCCTACTTCCTCGAGTTCATGCACAAGAACAGCAACAAGGGGACCGGCGTCGCCGCCCTGGCCGAACATCTGGGGCTGGACGCCTCCCAGGTGATCGCGGTGGGGGATGCGGGCAACGATCATCACATGATCGAATACGCCGGGCTTGGCGTGGCCATGGGCAACGCCACCGACGAGATCAAGGCGCTGGCCCAGCACACCACGGCGCGCAACGATGAAGACGGGGTCACCCTGGTCATCGAGCGTTTCGTGCTGAACGCCTGAGTCGACAAAGGGGCCTGCGGGCCCCTTCTGCTATCCGGTTACCCCGGTCAGATGTTTAATATATCCACCACAGACCATATCCCTCATCTCGCCAACATCCCCCGCAGGCCCCTTAAGAAGGGACTAAAGACAGCTCTCCGCTTAAAACAGTTAACATTTCAGCATCATTTCGTTTGACATATTGAACGGCCTTGGCAGACTGGGATCAGGATCCAGGCTGTCGTTGCCCAGGCTGACCGACGATTCTGGTACTGCGGCACGACCCTGATCCCATGACCATGCCTTGAGGCATGCCCTTGTCCTTTCAGCGGCAGCAAGGGCCTTCCCAAGGCGCAGGATTGCAAAGGATAGCAAGGTGAATCATGACAACTCGCAACCCCCACACCCCGCGTAAACCCGTCGTACTCATGACCATGGGTGCCCAACCCCGCAATGGTCACGCCTATCAGGTGATGACCCACAAATACATAATGCCGCTGGTGGAGATCAGCGGCTGCGTGCCACTGCTGGTGCCGACCTGCTGTGGCACCGAGGATCTGGCGCAGTATCTGGATCTGGCGGACGGCGTCTATCTGAGCGGCGCCGGATCCAACATAGATCCCGCCCTCTACGGCCAGGAGAACCTGACCCCGGAGAAGCAGCAGGACAGGGACAGGGATCTGTTCGACATCCCGCTGGTGCGCGCCGCCCTCGATCGCGACCTGCCGATCCTCGGGATCTGCCGCGGCATGCAGGAGATCAACGTGGCCCTTGGCGGTGACATTCATCAGAAGGTCTACAACGAGCCGGGGTATGACGATCACAGGGAAGATTCAGACGATCCGGTCGACGAGCAGTACGGGGAGAGTCATCAGGTCGAGCTGGTGCCCGGCAGCTGGTTTGCCGAGCTGATGGGGCAACCGTCCATCCCGGTCAATTCGCTGCATGGACAGGGGATCAAGACGCTGGCCAAAAGGCTGGAACCGCTGGCCCATGCCGAGGATGGGTTGATCGAGGCGCTCCACGCCCCCGCCCTCGCCTCCTTCCTGCTGGCGGTGCAGTGGCACCCGGAGTGGAAGGCGAACGAGAATCCCCACTCCATCAAGATTTTCGAGGCCTTCGGCGACGCCTGCCGGGCCCGCCTGGCCGGCGCCTGACCCGACCGGCTAGTCGCCAAACCCTCGCGCCTTGAGCTTGGGCAAACCACCCCGCTCGGGGCGCAGGGTACGGCACACATCCAACCCCTTGAGCCCGCGCTGGATGTGATCCGGCGTGTGGCCAAACACCATGCCGTTGCTGCGATAGAGGGCGTCATCATCGAGCTCGAACAACTCGCCCCCGATGAGCAGTTGCTCGCGACCATTGACCGTCTTGCCCCGCTTGAGCGGCAGCGTCATGTCGGTCAGCACCTCGCCGGTGGCACAGCCCTCACGCCAGCGGGCCTCGTCGGAGAAGGGGGTGATGGCAATCTCGCGCCAGGAGCCATCGCGAAACTCGACCCGATACTTGTCGGCCAGCTGATCACAACCCACCAGCAACCAGGCCCCTGCGATCCAGACCATCTTGTTTAACTTGCGCACTCCCACCACTCCCTTGTCAGACTGGCGCCCAGCATAAATAAATTGCCCTCACCCCGCACCCATTTACCGGTTCGAAAGCAACTATGCTGGAAATAACCAATGATAAGGGGCTGTTATGTTTAGCGATCACCTCATTGCGCTACCTACCCTGCTGTGGATTGGTGAGCACCCGTTCTGGACCCTGCTGACCCTGTTTTTACTCGCAACCCATTTCTGGCGCTCCCCTGGCCGGCGGCGGGAGCTGCTCTCCGAGCTGGGCTTCGTGATGATAAGTCTGGTGCTGATCCTGCTGATCCAGTTCGAGGGCGGCTGGTTTCGCCTGCCCCTTCCCCATCATTGGCTGGTGGAGATCTCCAGCCTGCTAGCCGGTCTGGTGCTGGTGAAGGTCTGGGGGATACTGTTGTTCCAGTTTCTGCTGCCCCTGTGCCAGATCCGCATCCCGCGCATCATTGCCGACATCGTCATCACGGTCGGCTATATCGGCTGGTGCCTGTTCCGGCTCTACGCCTCCGGCATGGCACTCGGCGAGATAGTCACCACCTCCGCCGTCATCACCGCCGTCATCGCCTTCTCCATGCAGGACACTCTGGGCAATCTGCTGGCCGGGGTCTCCATCCAGCTCGACAACTCCATCGCCATCGGCGACTGGCTGCAGGTCGACACCATCCAGGGCCGGGTGGTGGAGATCAACTGGCGCGCTACCACCATAGAGACCCGCAACTGGGAAACCGTGGTGATCCCCAACAGCCACCTGCTCAAGCAGCGTTTCACCGTGCTGGGACGGCGACAGAACGCCCCCCTGCAGTGGCGGCGCTGGGTCTGGTTCGATATCACCCTGGACACCCTGCCGACCCAGATCATAGCGCTGGTGGAACACTCCCTGCGGGAGACCCGCATCCGCCATGTCTCCGCCAGCCCCCAGCCTGACTGCCTGCTGATGAACGTGGAAAATGGCATCGCCCGCTATGCGGTGCGCTACTGGCTCACCGATCTCGCGGTGGACGATCCCACCGACTCGGCGGTACGCACCCTGATCGATGCCGCCCTGCGCCGCAACGACAGGCGTCTCACCCCTCCCATCTTCAATGTCTTCATGACCACGGATCAGGATCACAAGGATCAGCGCCACAAGCGCCATACCGCCGAACGCACCGACACACTGCGCCGCCTGCCGCTGTTCGCAATGCTACAGGAGGAGGAGCTGCTGCGGTTGGCAGATCAGGTCAAGTTCGCTCCCTTCGTCAACGGCGATCGCATGCTGAGTCAGGGAGAGGTCTCGGGTTGGCTGTTCGTGTTGGTGAAGGGGGATGCCCAGATGCTGGTGGAGGTGGAAGGGCGCGAGCTGCCGCTCGGTACCCTCAATGCCGGCGACTTCTTCGGCGAGCTGAGCCTGCTCACCGGCGAGCCCAGCCCGTTCACCGTGCGGGCCTTGGGGACCGTCGAAACCTATCGCATCAATCAGGCCATGTTCCAGGAGCTGGTGGCCCAGCGCGGATCCCTGCTCGAGCCGCTCTACAAGGTGTTGAGCGCCCGTCAGCTGGAGCAACAGTCACTGCTGGCGCGGGAGGCGGAAGCCATGAAACAGATCGCACCGCCGCGAGATCTGCTGGACAAACTGAAGGCGCTGTTTGGCGGCCGATGACGTAGCATGGCGACTCAGGCTTTCTACCAGAGACCGACTTCATGCTGTTGACCGCACTGGCCCTGAGCGCCACCCTGCAATTTGACTGCCCACCCAGTATCGAGACCCGCCAGCAACTGTTGACTACCCCAGAGGGCTGGCAGGGTCTGAGCCGGGATCCGGAAGGAAAACCGAGTCAAAACCTGAGCCACCGGCTGGCAAACCTGGCGCTGTTTGATGGTGAGCCGGGTGAACGGGTTCAGCTCAAACCGGACAATGGCGACAGCGACGAGATCCACTACTGGAGCCTGCTCGGCAGCCGCCTGCGCCCCCTCTATCTGGTCTGCCACTATCAGGATACCGCCCTCGCCCTGCAGCAGGCGCTGCCCCCCGGCATCAGCTACTGCCGGGTCAATCAGGGCGACTCTTACGATCTGCGCGGGCTGATCTGCCGCAAATAACGCAGTGAAGGGCGGCCAGCAATCGCCGTTAGAGCAGCAAGTCGTCCAGCTCGCCGAGTGCATTGAGCTCCACATCCGGCAACAGTTGCAACCCCTGCCAGGGCTGCTGGCGATCGTTGAGCCAGGCGGCCCGAAAACCGTGCAGGCGGGCGCCCAGCACATCCGTCTGCGGGTGATCCCCCACATGCAGGATCTGGCCGGGTGCCAGCTTGAGGGCCCTCTGCGCCTCTACAAACATGTCCGGCGCCGGCTTCATCATCCTGCCAAGGCCAGCCTTGCAGACCAGGGTGAAGTAATCCGCCAGCCCGGCCTGCACCAGGTCCAGATTGCCGTTGGTGATGACCGCCAGCGGATAGCGCCCGGCCAATCGCGCCAGCAAGTCATGGGTCGCGGCGCTCACCGTTATCCTGGATCGCTCGGCGAGAAAGGCGGCGAATACCTGTTCGGCCTCCCGGCTGGCGGTGGCGGCCGTCATGCCCCCCAGCACCATGGCCTCATGAATGGTGCGCTGACGCGCCAGGCTGACATCCTGGCGCAACTCGGGATGGGCAAGCAGCATGGCGCGCTTGAGTTCCAGCCAGCGCGGCTTGTCCAGCATGGCGGTCGCCAGGTATTCGCTGCGCAGATGGGCCAGCATCCACTGCTCGGCCCGTTCAATGGCAGGGCCGTTGTCGTAGAGGGTGTCGTCAAGGTCGAACGAGATGGCGGCCACCGGCTGCCAGCGGCGATAAAAATGCATTCATGCTCCTTCACGGCGGGGTAACCAGACCCCGTTATTCATCTTCCGGGGTGGCGGGATCCCGCTTCGCCCGCGGGTGGGCGTTGTCATACACCTTGGCCAGATGCTGGAAGTCGAGGTGGGTGTAGATCTGGGTGGTGGAGAGATCGGCGTGGCCCAGCAACTCCTGCACGGCCCGCAGATCGCCGGACGACTCCAGCATGTGGGTGGCAAAGCTGTGGCGCAGCTTGTGAGGATGGATGTGGGCATTGAGCGCCTGCTTGTTGCCCCAGCCATCGAGCCGCTCCTGCACCGAGCGGGCTGACAGCCGTCGCTTGCGCTGGGAGACGAATAGGGCCTCGGCCTCGTCCCCTGCCAGCAAGGGTCGCACCTTGAGCCACTTGTGCAGCCACTCCACCGCCATCCGCCCCATGGGCAGCACCCGCTCCCGCGCGCCCTTGCCGGTCACCTTGAGCTGACGATCATCGAGCTTGATGTCCGTCAGATTGAGCCCCACCAGCTCGGCGAGGCGCAGGCCGGAAGAGTACATCAGTTCCATGATGGCGCGATCCCGCACCGCCAGCGGATCCTGCTCGTCGGTGATGTTGAGCAGCTGGTACATCTCGTCCACATCGAGGTTTTTGGGCAACGGTCGCCCCTGCTTGGGGGTCACTATGCCGCGGGCCGGGTTGGCGGTGAGCCGCCCCTGGCGCACCTGCCAGTCGCAGAAACTGCGCAGGGCCGACAGCTTGGTAGCGAGGGAGCTGGGCACCAGTCCGGCCTTGTGCATCCGGGTCACCAGGCTGCGCACCTGGCTCGCCTCGAGCCGGGCCCAGTCGCTCAGGCCAAGCCTGACCAGCTCGGCGGTCATGATCTCCAGGTGAGAGCGGTAGTTGCTGCGGGTATGAGGGCTGAGCTGACGCTCGACCCTCAGGTATTCGATGAAGGCCGCCAGCTCATCGGCCAGGCTGGCCGGCAGGGGCTCGGCGGCAGGAGACGGTGCCTTAGCCACGAACCAGCTCGGGCAGGCGCAGTTGCAGCAAGCGGCCCAGCTGACCCAGCAGCAGGGTGTCGTTGTGGGGACTGAAGTGGCTGGGATCCGAGCTGGCGAAAGCCAATACGCCGAGATCGCCAAGCCGCATCAGGGCGACGGAGTTGACCAGCACATCGTGGCCAAACAGCGCCTGCTTCTCGCTCTGGTTGAGTCGGCCGAAGTAGTAATCCTGCCCCGGCAGCCGCTGGCCCAGCAACTGATCGAGCTGCTTACCCTCCGCCATGAAGCGCAGCTCTGGGCCGCTCAACTGGAATTTCTTCGGGCTGAGCCAGAGCCGCAGGCCGGTCAGCCGCAGTCGCTGCACGAAGGCCTTGCCCATCACGGCACTCACCTCAAACAGGGTCTGGCAGCCGTAGAGATCGCCGTAGAGATCGGCGTAGACCCGGAAGATCCGCTCGTTCTCGCTGGCAATCCCCATCAACTCGGTGATCTCCTGCTCCAACTGCTCGATGCGCTCGCGCTGCCGGTCCATCTGGCGCTCGACCAGCGAAACCGAGCCTTTGCGCTCGTGGGGAATACGGATCCGATCCAGCATGGCCGCGTGGCGCTGGAAAAACTCGGGATAACGGGCCAGGTACTCCAGCACTGTGGCTTCATCCACCAGTGATTCCTGCCGTTTGAGTTCGCTCATAACTTGGTTGGTCCATTAGAAAAAGGGGCTCAAGGCCCCGACATTAGCGCTTGGCAGAGCGGCGTCATCCCCGCCCCATGCCTACAACTCTATCTGGCCGTCGAACACATGCTCGGCCGGGCCCGTCATATAGACCGGCTGACCCGGTCCCTTCCAGGCGATGGTCAGCTTGCCACCCGGCAGACTGACGGTGACCCGCTCCTTGAGCTTGCCCTGACTGATGCCGATCACCGCCGCCGCACAGGCGCCGGTACCGCAGGCGAGCGTCTCGCCCACCCCGCGCTCGAACACCCGCAGCTTGATCTCGGTGGCGTTGACCATCTCCATGAAGCCGACGTTGACCCGCTCGGGAAAGCGCTCGTGCCGCTCCATGATGGCACCCAGTGTCTCGACCGGCGCCTCGGCCACCGACGGCACTTCAATGACGCAGTGAGGGTTGCCCATGGAGACGACACCACACATCACAGTATGCTCTTGCGCCCGCAACAGATAGGTTTTTTCCGCCTTCTGGGCCCGAAACGGGATCTTGCCCGGTTCAAACTGGGGGACACCCATGTTGACCGTGACCTGATTCTCCCCTTCCAGCTGCAGGGTAATGCGGCCACGGGCCGTGCTGACCGCGATGCGATCCCGGTTGATCAGCCCCTTGAGACGCACGAAACGGGCGAAACAGCGGGCACCGTTGCCGCACTGCTCCACCTCGCTGCCATCGGCATTGAAGATACGGTAGTGAAAATCGAGTTCAGGATCATAGGGCGGCTCCACCAGCAGCAGCTGGTCAAAACCGATCCCGAAGTGGCGATCCGCCAGCTTCTTGATGACGTCATTGCTGAAAAACACCTTCTGGGTGACGCCATCCACCACCATGAAGTCATTGCCCAGCCCGTGCATCTTGGAAAATTCTATCAACATCGTGCGTTCCTGTACCCTTTAGGCAGTAAATGCTCGCGACACCGGCGATCGGTCAACTGCTCGCGCGTTCAACGCACACAGAGACGCGTCTGGACCATCCCATCGCCGTGGTGCCTTCCTGTTTTCAGGGCAGTAGATGCTCACCGCGCCAGAGATCGGCCAACTGCTCGCGCTCTCTGATGAGGAAGGATTGCGTGCCATCCACCAGCACCTCGGCCGCACGCGGACGGGTGTTGTAGTTGGATGACATGGTAAAGCCATAAGCACCGGCGGAGCGAACCGCCAGCAGGGAACCCTCACCTATGGCCAGGGTACGCTCCTTGCCGAGGAAATCACCCGTCTCGCACACGGGGCCGACCACGTCGTACAGCGCCGGCTCATGGGCCGTGCGGCTGTCCACCTCGATGATGTTCATCCAGGCACCGTAGAGAGAGGGGCGCAGCAGATCGTTCATACCGGCGTCGATCAGCGCGAAGTTACGGGTTTCTCCGGGTTTGAGATATTCCACCCGGGTCAGCAGCACGCCGGCGTTGGCGACAATGGCGCGGCCCGGCTCGAACAGCAGGGTCAGATCCCGGCCCGCCAGCTTCTGCTTGAGCGCCTCGGCATATTCGGTGGGGTGCGGTGGCTGCTCGGCGCCATAGTTGACCCCGAGCCCGCCGCCCACGTCCAGGTGATGGATCTGGATGCCTTCCGCCGCCAGCTCGTCGATCAGCCGCAGCAGCTTGTCAGCCGCCTCCATGAAGGGCGTCAATTCGGTGAGCTGGGAGCCGATATGGCAATCCACCCCCTTGATCTCTATGTTGGCCATGGCCGCCGCCTTGCGATAGATGGCGGGCGCCTGCTCGATGGGGATGCCGAATTTGTTCTGCTTGAGGCCGGTGGAGATATAGGGGTGGGTGCCGGCATCTATGTCCGGGTTGACCCGCACCGATACCCGGGCCTTCTTGCCCATGCTGCCCGCTACCCGGTTCAGACGCTCCAGTTCGGCTTCCGACTCCAGGTTGAAGCAGAGGATCTCTTTATCCAGCGCCAGTCGCATCTCGGCTTCGCTCTTGGCCACGCCGGAGAAGACCACCTTGGCCGGATCGCCGCCCGCCGCCAATACTCGCGACAGCTCGCCGCCGGAGACGATGTCAAAACCCGAGCCCAGGCGGGCCAGCAAATTGAGCAGCGCCAGGTTGGAGTTGGCCTTGACTGCGTAGCAGATCAGATGGGGAATATCGCCTGCGGCCTGATCGAAGGCATGCCAGTGGCGTTCAAGGGTCGCGCGGGAATAAACGTACAGCGGGGTGCCGTACTGCTCGGCAAGGAATTGCAGCGAGGTGTGTTCGGCCTGAAGCTGGCCGTCGGCGTCGTAGTTAAAGTGATCCAAGGGGCGGTTCCTTCCTGAATTATTGCGGCGCGGCCTCTGGGGCAGCCTCGGCGGTCGCAGGCGTCTGTGCTTGCGGTGTACTCTGGGTCTGAGGCTGCTCGGGGGGCGGCATGTAGAGCGGCCCCGTCAGGCCACACGCGGCCAAACCAAGAGACAGAAGAGTGGCAACAAGTAGACACTTGGCAAGCTGGGTAATCATAATGGTTCGCTGCGAAAAAATTTTTGGCCCTCTATAATCGCACTCACATTGTTAAAAGCAACAGGATAAACCGATGAAGGATCACGAGTATCACGCCCTGACCGACGCCTTTTTCCAATATGTGGAAGACACTGTCGACGCAGGATATCCGGATATTGATTGTGAACGCGCTGGCGGGGTCTTGACCCTGTCGTTCGAGAACAAGACCAAGGTCATCATCAACAAGCAGGAACCCCTGCATCAGATCTGGGTCGCCACCCGCGAGAACGGTTTCCACTTCGAGCTGCAAGGGGAAACCTGGATCGACAACCGCTTCGGCCATGAGCTCAAGGCCCTGCTGACCAAGGCCTGCACCACCCAGGCGGGTGAGCCAGTGGCATTCCCATGATCGATCTACATCCGCAGGGTGCCCGCCACGCCGTGATCTGGCTGCACGGGCTGGGGGATTCCGGCGCGGGTCTGGCACCGCTGGTGGATGCGCTGGACTTGCCAGCCGACCTGCCGGTGCGCCATCTGCTACCCGATGCCCCCGAGCGCGCCATCACCATCAACATGGGTTACAAGATGCGCGGCTGGTACGACATCAAGAGCTTCGACGACCCGGCGGACCGCGCCGTGGAGTCCCATGTGCGTGAATCCGCCGATCGTATCGCCGCCCTGCTGGATCAGCTGGTGACTGAAGGTTTTGCTCCCGAGCGCATCCTGCTGGCCGGTTTTTCCCAGGGTGGCGTCATCGCCTCCTTCACCGCCCTGCGCCATCCGGCACGGCTGGCCGGGCTGCTCTGCATGTCCACCTATCTGGCGGCGCCTGACGCCCTGCTGGCGGAAATGAGCGAGGCCGCCCGCAGCCTGCCTATCTGCTACATGCACGGCATCTATGACGACGTGGTGAGCCTCTCCATGGGCTGGGACGCCAAGAACCGGCTGGAAGCGGCAGGGCTGACCCTCGAGTGGCACGAGTACCCCATGCGCCACGAGATCTGTCGCCCGCAGCTTGACGACATCCGCAGTTGGCTGCTGGCCCGCCTCGCGGACTGAGCAGGCTCCAGATAGCCAAACGGCCTGCATCTGCAGGCCGTTTTTATTCAACAGGTTAGAGGATCCATGTCAGCAGGCGGGCCTTGTCGGCCACCCCATGCCGGCCCTGGCGCTACCCCGTCGCCGAGCCCAGTTCGCGGGCTGAGCCTGCACTGTCACGCAGCAGCCCCTGACTGCGGTAGGGGATCACCTCCAGCTCGCCATTGACCTGCACTATCTCGTAATACTGGGGCAGGTTGAAGTTGCTGAACTGACCCGCATCGCTGAAACGCTCGTGGCTGGAGGTGTAGAAACGGTTCACCCCCTGCACCAGCTCATCCTTGTTGCCGGCGAAATGCTGGTAGATCTCCACCCGGTTCGCCTCGTCCAGGATATAGATGTTGGTCCCCGCATCCCGGGTATCGAAGAAGAACTGCACCAGCCCTTCGCTGGCGTAGGAGTCGACGATGCCGGGCAGGTGCTGGCTGTGGGTCTTGTCGAGCCGCAGCGGCAGGTGATCCAGCTTGTTGTGGGAGATGTGACGGTAGAAGTCGATGGCGTTTTCCAGTTTCTTGACCGACACCCCGCGCCGCTCGAAGAAGATGCCGTACTTCTCTTTCCCAAGCGCCAGCGTCTTGACCAGCTGCTGCTTGTCACGGGCGAGGCGCAGCTCGATGCACTCGGCCACCAGCTGCTGGAAACGGGTTCGCACCAGGGAGCGGAAGTGCTGGCTGTAGCAGAACACCTCTATCATCTCGGGGGCGGCGGCATCCTGGTGCATCTTGCCGAGTATGGTGGTGAGGGCATCGACTACCGCTTCATCACCCTGGAAGTGCAGGGTGCGGATCTCGCTCCAGGAGTTGCGATAGACCAGATCCACGGATCCTACCAGGCACTCCAGATTGCGGCCGAACGAGAAGACATCGGCGGCATTGGCGTCGAATTCAATCACCTGACCCACCCAGTGGCTGGTCGGGTCGGTCTCCAGATTGAGGAAGATGGAGAGCTGACGGATCTCGCACGGACGGCTGAGAGCCAGGTTGGTGGCGCGGGGATACTTGACCGGGAAGGTACCGGACAGGTCACGACAGAACTGGTGCAGATTGTCGATGTGCAGATCCGAGCCCTGATTGAACAGGTGCACCCGGGACTGGGGCGTCAACAGGCCGTTGAAGTAGGCCCAGGAGACCAGCTTGCTGATGTAGCCGTTATATTCGAGCGGTGCCCGGCCTATGATGTCCGCCGGTTCGAGGGAGTGCTTGTAGAGATACCAGCCGGCGCGATTCAGCCGGCCGTGGGGCACCTGCACCAGGCTGAGATCCGGTTCGCTCAGATCCGGCGCTATGGTCAGATTGATGCGTTGCACCTTGCCCGGCAGGCTCTCGAACGCGGCGTAGAGCTTGCGCGACAGTATGCCGATGTCTTCCGGGTTGATGGACTCGCTGATGTTGTTGCGCCTGGCAAACTGGATCAGGTTGCGATAGCTCTGCATCAGGGCTTCCAGCAGCTCGGCGTGGGCCACCTTGACGTCCTCGACCTTCCACTCCTGGCGGTGATCCAGATGATGCAGCCGCTCCGGACTCCAGCCCCAGTAGCTCACCAACTGGGTCATCTGCTCGCGGCGCCAGGCCGGGGAGTGATCCTCCTTCGGATGGCTGAGGCCGTCACATACCTTGAGATAGAAGCAGCGTCGCACCAGATCCAGCCGCTGCATGTCGCCGATGGACTTGAGGTAATTGGTCACCTTGTCCAACATCAGGCAGTAGTTGTCGAGCCGGTAGTGCATGCCCTCGTTGTGCTGGAACCAGTCGCGGCTGGTGACAGACAGCAGGCGGGTGTCGGGATACTCGTGGGAGTAAGCCTCCATCAGCACCGACTTGAGCACGGCTTTGTAAGGGGAGTCGATACCCTTATAGAGCTGCCACAAGGCGGAGCCAAAATACTCCTCGGCGGGAATGCGGTTGAAACCGCCGAGATCGAGCCAGTCGTCCTGGCTCAGCTTGCCGTGGGCAAACAGGTCGTTCACATACTCGTCGTAACGATCGTCATACTCGGCAGGCACCAGATACCAGAGCAGGCGTTTGCCGGCGATCAGCATGGCGCTGCGGTAGAACTCGTCGAGCAGCAGCAGGTGCTGGGCGCTGCCGCAGCTCTCCCCCTGCATCTGGGCATCGTTGCGCTGGCGGAACTTGTCCTCGGGGATCAGGAAGAAGTTGAGATCCACCCCCCGCTGTTCGGCCCACTTGGAGAGTTGCTGGCACTTGAGATCCAGCAGCTCGAGCCGCTCCTGCGACAAACCGGCCACGTGGCAGACCCAGATATCGAGATCCGAGTGGCAGCACTGGCCGATGGACGAGGTGCTGCCCATGGAATAGAGCCCCTGGATCGACTTGTCGTGAGTCGTGAGGCCGTTCTGGCAGTTGGCGTTCTGGCACAGATCCTGGATGAAGGCCTGCTGGGCCTCGTTGGCGGTAAAACTCCAGATGCCGTGGGGCACATCACCTGCCACATAACCGGGCAACAGGGGATGATTGAAGTGCAGCATGACAGGCAGCAGTTGGAAGACCTGCTGCCCATAGCGACTCATGAGACCTAACGCCCGTTGCGTCTTGAGACGATTGAGTTCGTCGTAGCGCGCCACCAGCGTATCGAGTTTTACCAGCAATGCCCTGCCTATACCGAGATAAGAAATGACGCACCAAAACGGGGAGACGTCAAAAAAGTGTGATCATGTTAACAATGCAAACAGCGGTGGTAAACAAGCCCGCACTGAATCACCGGATTATTTATGACCCGCTGCTGAACAGTATCAACAGAAAGCAATAATAGTCATTAAATTCAATGAATTAATAAATTAATTCAACTTAATGAAAATCATTTTCAGCCCCCCTTTTTGAGCTTGGCCCCGCTTTTGCTGGCTGCGCCATGAAAGCCCCTGCAAAGGGTGGTAAGATCGTTTTCCTTCTAAAGATGAAACAACTGATTGATATGGCAGCCCGAACCCTGAAAATTGCCACTCGCAAGAGCCCCTTGGCCCTGTGGCAGGCCAACTTCGTCAAAGACCGGCTGGAAGCCCTGTACCCCGAGTTGCAGGTCGAGCTGGTACCCATGAGCACTCAGGGTGACAAGATCCTGGATACCCCTCTCGCCAAGGTGGGCGGCAAGGGGTTGTTCGTCAAGGAGCTGGAGACCGCCATGCTGGAGGGGCGTGCCGACATCGCCGTTCACTCCATGAAGGATGTGCCGGTGGAGTTCCCCGAGGGACTGGGCCTGCACACCATCTGTGAGCGCGAAGATCCACGCGATGCCTTTGTGTCCAACCGTTTCAGCCAGATAGAGGTGCTGCCGCAAGGGGCCGTGGTCGGCACCTCCAGCCTGCGCCGTCAATGTCAGTTGCGGGCCGCACGCCCGGATCTGGTGATTCGTGACCTGCGCGGCAACGTCAATACCCGTCTCGCCAAGCTGGATGCCGGTGAGTACGACGCCATCATCCTCGCCGCCGCCGGCCTGAAACGGCTGGAGATGGTGCACCGCATCACCGCTTTCCTCGAACCGGAACAGAGCCTGCCCGCCAACGGCCAGGGGGCAGTCGGTATCGAGTGCCGGCTCGATGATGAGGAGCTTCACGCCCTGCTGGCTCCCCTCGAACACGCAGAGACCCGGATCAGGGTGCTGACCGAGCGCGCCATGAACCGCGCCCTGCAAGGGGGCTGTCAGGTGCCTATCGGTGCCTATGCACTGGTACAGGGCGATGAGGTCTGGTTGCGCGGCCTGGTGGGTAGCCCGGATGGCAGTCAGGTGATCCGCGACGAGATCCGCGGCCCGCTGGCCGACGGCGAGGCGCTCGGTCACACCCTGGCCCAGCGCCTGCTGGCGGCGGGCGCCGACGTCATCCTGGCCGAGGTCTACCGGGCATGAGTGCGGGTCGTGCCGGGTCATGGCCACAACCACTGAGCGCTGCCTGATGGTCCCGCTGGTGGTACGCCCGGCCACTCAGGCCACCGAGCTGGTGCAGCTGTTACGCCGGCACGGCCACGCACCTCTCTGCTGTCCGCTGCTGGAAACCGTAGCGGGCAGCGAACTCTCTCGCCTGCCCGAACTGCTGCCCCAGGCGGATATAGTCATCGCCGTCAGCATGCATGCAGTTCATTTTACTCATCATTTTCTGTTGCAAACTGGTCTGACCTGGCCACATATTGACTACTTTGCGGTCGGTCATGCCAGTGCGGACGCCTTCGCCGATGCAGGCATAACGGCGAGCTGTCCGGACGACCCGCGCAGCGAAGGACTGCTGGCCCTGCCCGCCCTGCAACAGGTGAGCGGCAGGCGGGTGCTGATCCTGCGCGGCAACGGCGGTCGGGATCTCATCGCCCGGACGCTGGCCTCACGCGGTGCTCTGGTGCACTATTGTGCGGCCTATGAGCGCCACTACCCCGAGCTCGACGGGGACGCATTGACACGCCACTGGCAAGCGGCCGGGCTCGACAGCCTGCTCATCACCAGTGGCGAATTGTTGCAGCGGCTGCTGGAACTGGTGCCCGACCAGCAGCAGCCCTGGCTATATGACCGCCTGTTGGTGGTGCCCAGCCCCCGCGTGGCCGAGATGGCCGAGGCGGCGGGCTTTACCCGAATCACGATTGCCCAAGGTGCATCCAACCAGGCCCTGACGGCCGCTCTGGAACTGAGGAAGATGGAATGACTGAACAACAAGAAACCCAGGTCAAGCCCCAGCCGACCGCCGTGGTCGACAGCGGCAAGAGCCGTTCCGGCGCCCTGCTGGGTGGCGTGGCCATACTGCTGGCCCTCGGCCTGACCGGCGGTCTCTATCTGCATGGCCACCAGAGTGCGGTGGCCCAGCAGGACGAGCTGAACCAGCTCAAGCTGCAACTGGCCGAGACCATGAGCAAACTGGATCAGCGCAACAGCAAGGACAGTGAACAGCTGGCAGCCTTTGGCAAGCAGCAGCAACTGTTGCAAGATGAGCTCAAGGGCCTGCAGAACCGGGTGCTGGACCTCAACGACAAGCGTCCCAACGACTGGATGCTGGCCGAATCCGAATACCTGGTACGCATGGCCGGTCGCAAACTGTGGCTGGAGCATGACCTCATCTCCGCCATCACGCTGCTCGGCAATGCCGACGAGCGCATCAAGGCGCTCAACGATCCCAGCCTGATGCCCATCCGCAAGGCGCTGGCCGAAGATATCGCCCAGCTCAAGGGGATGCCGCGCATCGACCGTGAAGGGTTGACCCTGAAGCTGGCCGCCCTCTCCGATCAGATCGAGCTGCTGCCACTCTCCACCGTCAGCATGCCGGAAGCGAAAATCGAACCGGATCAGGCCGTCAGCACCAACCCGGACGAGTGGGAAAGCAATCTGAAGAAGAACTGGGTCAAATTCACCGAGAACTTCATCACCATCCGCCGTCGCGACGGCGCGGTGGAAGCTCTGCTCTCCCCACAACAGGAGATCTTCCTGCGCGAGAACCTCAAGACCAAGCTGCTGCAAGCCCAGCTCGCCGTCTACCGCGAGCAGCAGGCCATCTATGACGACAGCCTGGAGAAGGCGCAACGCTGGCTGACCCAGTATTTCGACACTGACAACAGCGCGACCCACTACATGCAGTCCGAACTGGACAAGCTCAAGGGTGAGCAGATCCAGTTCGACTATCCGGATCGCTTCAAGACCCAAGCCATGCTGGAAGAGGTGCTGACCGAGCGCCTGCAACGCATTCTGGCCAGCAACTGAGGAGGGCACCATGATTCGTCTGATTGTTCTGGTGGCCGTGATGGTGGCGGGGCTGATATTCGGCCCGCAAGCCTCCGGCAACAAGGGGTATGTGCTGATCGCCCTGGGTAACTACACAGTGGAGTCCTCGGTCACCAGTGCTGTGATCCTGGCCGTGCTCTTCTATGGCGCCCTGCTCATTGTCGAGTGGGTGCTGGGCCGGGTGTTCGGACTGCGTCGCAAGACGCTGGGCTGGTACGGTTCCCGTCGACGCCGCAAGGCCAACCAGCAGACGGTGGCCGCCACCCTGGCCATGGCCGAAGGTCACTACAGCCAGGCCGAGAAGCTGATGCTCAAGGGCGCCAGCAACAGCGACACACCGCTACTCAACTACCTGAGCGCTGCCAAGGCGGCCCAGGCCCGTGGCGATGACGTGCGCCGGGATCAATACCTGCAAAAAGCGCAGGAGGAGAACCCCAAGGCCGAGCTGGCGCTGACCCTGACCCAGACCCAGTTGCAGATTGAGCAGGGCCAGTATGACACCGCGCTGGCCATGCTGGAGTCCGTCTACGCCCTCAACCCGCGCCATCCCATGGTGCTGGACCAACTGCGCCAAGTACATCTGGCCCGCGAGGACTGGGTGGCCCTCATCGACCTCATCCCCACCCTGCACAAGGTGGGCAAACTGACCCCCAAACAGGAAGAGGATCTGCTGCATCAGGCCTGGCGTGGCCGCCTGAACGCCGCCAGTGGCGCCCTCGATACCCTGCGCCCGGTCTGGCAGGAGCTGCCGCGCAAACTGCGCCAGGATCCGGACCTGCTGGCCGCCTATGGCGATCGGCTGCGTCAGCTGGGGGCCGACAATGAAGCCGCCGAGCTGTGGCTGGATGCGCTGCGCAAGCAGGTCTCCCCCCAGTTGCTGACCCGTCTGCCGAGGCTCAAGCTCGACAACTACCAGCCCATGCTGACACTGTTGCAGAAGATCCAGGATCAACCGGGCGCCGACGCGGCGCTGGCCCAGGTCTACCTGCTGGCCGGCCAGCTGGACGATGCCCAGCGCCTGCTGGAGCAGGCGGTGGAGAAGGCACCGACTGCCGCCGTCTACCACGCCCTCGGCCAGGTGATGGACAAGCGCCGGCTCACCAACAAAGCCAATGAGTACTATCGGCAAGCCCTGCAACTGGCCGACGTCTGATCCTGGTCCCTGCGCCAAAGGCACCAACAAGAGAGGCCGCAATTGCGGCCTCTCTTTTATCTGTTCTGCTCTGATTGTACGCCGCAGCCCGCTTATGCCGTCAGCCGCTCCAGCTCACCGATGAGCCAGACGGCCTCCTCCCTGTGAGAGCCGCACACATCCGGCATGGGTCTAAAACCGCTGCACACCAGAGGGCGATCCGGCTGGTCGAAGATCTTGCAGCCCAGCCGTACATCGAGCTGGACGCAGGGCACCCCGGCCGGTTTGCCGGCGGGCATGCCCGGAATGGCACTGCTGATACTGGGGGCAATGCAACAGGCTCCACAACCTTGACGACATTCCATGTAACGCTTTCCTGTGCGTGGCGAACCAGTCTATCAAAGGGCCGCGATTCCCCTTAGCCTTATCCCCCGCGCCCGTGAAATAGTGGCCAGTCAGAGGGTGGTGTCAGCCCGCAGACAACAAAAAGCCCGACGGCGGCAGCGGTCGGGCTCTTCATGTTGCAACAGCAGGTTCAACGCACTCTCATCAGAGAATGATGTCGCGCACCACGCTGTCCTTGCGATCCAGGAAGTGAATCGACTTGATGCGACGGACATAGTGCGGGACTTGCCGCCACATCACTCATCCCCATTACAGGATGATGTCGCGCACCACACTGTCTTTGCGATCCAGGAAATGGATCGACTTGATACGACGAATGGTGCGTGACTTGCCACGGATCAGCAGGGTTTCCGTGGTCGCCATGACGCCATCACTGGTGATACCATCCAGCAGATCACCCTTGGTGATGCCGGTGGCCGAGAAGATGACGTTGTCATTCTTGGCCAGGTCTTCCAGCTTGAGCACCTTGCTCACGTCTATGCCGAGCGCCTCGCAGCGGGCAATTTCCTGCTCGCCCAACGCACGCACTTCCGGGCTATCACCCTTGACCTTGTGACGGGGCACCAGACGAGCCTGCATGTCACCATCCAGCGCGCGGATCACCGCCGCCGAGATCACCCCTTCCGGCGCGCCGCCGATGCCATACAGCATGTCGACTTCGCTGTCAGGCAGACAGGTGAGGATGGAAGCTGCCACGTCGCCATCAGGAATGGCAAACACCCGCACGCCCAGCCCCTGCATCTCCTTGATCGCCTTGTCGTGACGTGGCTTGGCCAGGGTAATCACGGTCAGGCGGGAGAGCGGCTTGCCGAGCGCCTTGGCCACGGCCTTGAGGTTCAGCTCGAGGGCCTGATCCAGGTCGATGGCACCCTTGGCCTTGGGACCCACGATCAGTTTTTCCATGTACATGTCAGGCGCCTTGAGGAAGGAGCCCTTGTCGCCGACTGCCAGCACGGCCAAGGCGTTGGCCTGGCCCATGGCGGTCATGCGAGTACCTTCGATCGGATCGACCGCGATATCCACGGCATCGCCCAGACCCGTGCCCACCTTCTCGCCGATGTAGAGCATGGGGGCTTCGTCAATTTCACCTTCACCGATCACAATCTCACCATCGATCTGGATCTGATTGAGAATATGGCGCATGGCCGCTACGGCCGCCCCATCGGCGATATTCTTGTCACCACGTCCGAGCCACTTGTAGCCAGCCAGTGCAGCCGCTTCCGTCACTCGGGAAAACTCGATTGCCAGTTCACGTCTCATCGCATATCCAACCTTTGGAGCTCGAAAACGGGCGGCATTCTATCACAAGGGCAAACCTTTGCGCGCAAAAGTGGCGGATCGTCACACAAATCACGGCCCTTCACCAAACTGACATCAAATCGCCACCGACACGTCACTTGAGTGTCACCCCGCTGTCATCCCCCTCGCCTAGCATGGCCCCGTCTTTAAAACAAAAGCTTGCAACACAAGGGATTAAGATGAAAAAGCTGACTGTAGTGGCACTGGCTCTCACCGCGGCCTTCCAGGCACAAGCCGTTGAAGTTTATAAAAATGACACCACCACCCTGGATCTGTACGGTCGCATCTACGCCGGCCAGTTCTTCGGTGACAAGAAGGAAGGGGTCGACAGCACCCATCCGAACGGCACCCAGGAGTACAGCGACAAGCAGGGCGCCAACCAGTTTGTCCGCTTCGGCGCCAAGGTGGATAGCCAGATCAACAGCCAACTGAAGGCGCTGGCCCAGTACGAAGTGCAGATGTACATCAACGACAGCGAGAAGACCATCAGCGAAAACTCGGACAACCTGCGCACCCGTCTGGCGTTCGCGGGTGTCGGCGCCGACTGGGGCAACATCACCTTCGGTCGCCAGAAGGGGGCCCCCGGCTTCCTGGCCGACTGGACTGACGTCTCCCTCTCCGATGGCTATGGCAACGACGCCCTCGGTGCCAAGACTGATACCTTCGCCACCAACCGTGCCGGTTCCGTGCTGAAATACTCGGGTCTGTTCAACGGCTTCCAGGTAGATACCAGCTACAAGTTCGATGGCGGTGACACCGAAGAGACCACCAGCAAGGACAGCGATGCCGCCTACGGCGCCGCCGTGGCCTACACCTTCCCGTTCAACCTGGCGCTGGGTACGGCCTACAACGTGGGTATCCGTGACAAGAGCGGGGAAGAGGATGCCAAGCTGTGGCTGCTCTCCGCCAAGTACGACAACAAGGCCGTCTACGCTGCGCTGAGCTATGCCGACGGCACCGACTTCCTGGCCACCGGCAAGGATCACACAGGTTGGGAAGGTGCGCTCGGTTACAACTTCGAGAACGGCTTCGGCCTGATGGCACTGTGGAACAAGCAGAAGGTGGAGCAGGAAGGCAAGAGCGATTACGACTCCATCGACTACTACACCCTGGGCGCCCAGTACAAGTTCAACAAGAACCTGCGGGTCATCGGCGAGTACCGCATCAATAACCTGGACAGCCAGGATAACGGCCAACTCAACGTCAAGGATGACTTCCAGCTGGCAGCCCGTTACGACTTCTAAGTCCGGCTCCAGACAAAACGGCGCGCAGATCCCTCTGCGCGCCGTTTTTATTGTGCCCATGAAAACCGGGCACTCAGCTCAACAGAGCGGCTTTTGCACCGACACCAGCAGCAGCATGGGACGCTCGGCCTCCTCCGCCAGAGCCGGGTTGGCGGCAATCTGACCGGCGCTCGGTCCCCACTCCTCCACGTGGCGGATCTGGAAACCCGCCCCAATCAGGGCATTGAGATAGCTCCCCAGAGTGCGGTGATACTTGACTACCCCGTCAGCCAGCCAGTTGCTGATCCGCTTGCCCTCGGCCTGATAGCCGTTGACGGACCAGGAACGGCGCCCCTCGCCATCCAGCAGCCAGCCCTGTGGCTGCGGGCAGGTAAAGGTAGGGTGTTCCACCGAGAACACCAGCCAGCCCCCGGCCACCAGAGCACGATGAATTTCGGCAAACAGCGGCGCCACCTCGGGCAGGTAGTGCAGCGCCAGGGAGCTGTAGATCAGATCGAAGGGCTTGTCCGGCAACTCGAGCCCGTCCAGATCGCCCTGCCGGTAGCAGATGGCCTCATCCTGGGTCAGCTCGGCGGCGCGGGCCAGCATCCTGGCGGAGAGATCGATCCCGAGCACCTCGGCGGCCCCCAGTTCTCGGGCGGCCCGGCAGAACCAACCATAACCGCAGCCCAGATCCAGCACCCGCTTGCCTGCCAGCGGCGGCAACATGGCCTGCAGAGCCGGCCACTCGGGTGCCCCAGCCAACCCCTGCAGCGAGCGTGGCAACTGGGCGTAACCCTCGAAAAAACCTTGATCATCATAGATATTTTGCGACATTTCACGCTTCCTCATTCGAATCAGAGCGACCCGGCAGCGGCGTTCTCCTAGAGCTTCTTCTGCCAGAACAGGGCCCGGCCCACCTCGGGTCTGAGCTCATAGCCTTCGAAACCGCTGGCACGATAGGCAGCCTGCGCCACCTTGTTGCCCTCCAGTACCTCCAGGGTCAGCTTGCAGCAATCGAGCTCGCGGGCGAGCCGCTCCACTGCGGCCAGCAACTGCTTGCCGATGCCACGGCCGCGATGGGCTGGGTGCACCGCGATATCATGGATATTGAGCAGGGGTCGGCAGGCAAAGGTCGAGAACCCCTCGAAGCAGGTGACCACCCCGACCGGCTGGTCATCCACCCACGCCAGCAGCACATGGGCATAGCTCCGCGCGGCCAGGGCCTGCACCAGATTGAGCTTCACGTCGTCAGGCAGAGCGGCCCCGCCGCCCATCTCGTCCCTGGCATATTGGTCGAGCAGCGAGACCAGCGCCTCGCCATGATGCCGGTTATGAAGATCTGCCCTGATAATCTCTGCCATGTCCCTCTCCCTTACTGTTCCATGAATGGAGCGCAACGGGCGCGCTGTCGCGATGGTAACCCTGCCGCTCACCGATACCAAGACTCGTCCGATCCAGAGCGTTCGCCCGGCGGGTGCCGTCTGACTGCACCGCCACATTGATGCAATTTTCTTACATCTTTCTCTTGCAAGGTAAATGAAAATCAATATCATTGCCGCCTTCTCGGCATGAGATAGCAAAATAATTACAAATAAATCAATAAGTTCAGACCATCAGGTCGCTTCTTCAAGAGTCAACACGCAACATGCACACACCTCACCACCCGCGCACTCTGTTGAGTGTCGCCCTGCTGGCCTGCTGTGCCGGCGCACACGCCGAAGACGAGACCATGACAGTGGTCGGCAAACGCAGCCAACATGAAGAGGTCGCCACCGCGACCCGTACCAGCACCCCGGCCAAGCTGGTGCCGCAGGCCATCGACAGCGTCAAGGCAAGCGAGCTGACCGCCTTTGGCCAGCCCACCCTGAGCGAAGCCCTGACCGGCATCCCCGGCGTCAACGCCAGCGGTGACACCCGCTTCGACGGGGTCAACATCCGCGGCTTCAGTGCCAGCAACGACTTCTATCTGGACGGTTTTCGCGACGACATGCAGTACACCCGCGACCTTGGCAACACCGAGCGGGTCGAAGTGCTCAAGGGGCCGGCTGCGGTGCTCTACGGCCGCGGCAGCACCGGCGGCATCGTCAACCGGGTCAGCAAGAAGCCGCAGAAGGGGCTGGAGTCCAGCGTCAGCGCCCAGGTCGGCAGCTTCGACAGCAGTCGACTGGCCGCCGACCTCAACGGTGAAGCGGGTGAGCAGGTGCAGATGCGCCTCAACCTGGCTCAGGAGGACAAGGACAGTTTCCGCAATGGCGTGACCAGCAAACGCACCCTGCTGGCCCCCTCCGTCAACTGGGAGATCAACGACAAGCTGAACTGGCTGCTGCAGTACGAGCGCAACGAGCACGACCGCACCCCGGATCGCGGCATCCCCGGCGTCAACGGCCGCCCGGCCGACGTGCCGAAGGAGTATGTCTACAGCGATACCCGCCGCGACTTCATCGACGACGTGGCCCAGTCCACCCGCTCGCGCCTTACCTGGGACATCAACGATCAGTGGCAACTGCGCCAGCAGTTGGGCTACACCAGCCTCGACAGCCAGTTCGACAACACCTATGTCACCAGCGTGAAGGGGGATCAGGTGACCCGCTCCCGCTGGCAGCAGGATCTCAAGGCCAACAGCCTGATCAGCAACACCGAGGCCGAAGGCCAGCTGCAGACCGGCCCCGTCGAGCACCGTCTGCTGGTGGGCTTTGAGCAGAACTGGCAGGAGCGCACCCCCAAGCTCTACCAGAACGCCACCGCGATCCCGGCCGGCAACCTCTATGATCCGGGCTCCCTGCCCACCTACGACGGCGCCATGAAGCTCTCCAGCGACGCCAACCACAAGGTGCGCGGCTACGGCCTCTATGTGCAGGATCAGCTCAGCCTGGGCGACTGGCACCTGCTGGCGGGTCTGCGCCGCGACGACTTCACCGTCACCAGCCGCCGCAACGACCTCAACAAGGAGGAGACCGTCTCGGTCAGCAGCCTGAGCCCGCGCCTGGGCCTGGTGTGGAACCCGATCGAGGAGCACGCCTTCTACGCCTCCTACAACAAGACCTTCACCCCGGTGGGTGGCGAGCTGATCGGCATCACCCCGGGCGACAAGAACAACAACCTGGATCCCCAGCACACCCGGCTGTACGAGACCGGCGTGAAGAGCGACTGGCTGGATGGCCGCCTGGCGACCACCCTCTCGCTCTACCGGCTGGAGATGTACAACAAGCGCAGCAAGGATCCGCTGGATCCCACCAAGGTGATCCTCACCGGTCTGCAGCGCACCGAGGGGATCGAGCTGAGTGCCCGCGCCCAACTGAGCGACGAGCTCTACCTGCGCGGCGGCATCGCCATCCAGGATGCCGAGCAGGTCAAGGCGGACGCGGATCTGCAAGGCAAGCGGCCGATGAACGTTTCTCGCCAGAACGGCGAGCTGTTCGCCGGCTATCAGAGTGGCAAGCAGGGCTGGTTCGGCGAGACCGGGATGACCGCGGTGGGCGATCGCTTCGCCGACAACGCCAACACCACCACCCTGCCCGGTTACGCCCGCTTCGACGCCCGTGCCGGCTACCGCTGGCAACAGTGGGAAACCCAGCTGAGCGTGGAGAACCTGACCGACCACGACTACTTCGTCAGCGCCACCAGCGCCGCCCAGATCATGCCGGGCACACCCCGTCAGCTGCATCTGAGCGCCGCCTACCGCTTCTGATCCCCGCCTTTTTCCCGACCCCTCTGGCCAGCGTTCGCTGGCCAGATTTTTATGAAGCACCGAGCGATGAAACGCAGAAAACTCCCCCTGCACAACAACAAGTGGGTGCGCCGCATCCACGCCTGGGCCGGCTTTGCCACCCTTACCCTGATGCTGCTCTACGGCCTCACCGGCCTCTGGCTACAACACAGGGCCGTGCTGCCGCTGCCCGGCCCCCACACCGAGAAATCCAGCGAAGAGATAGTGCTGAGCGCGCCGCTGACCAGCCCGGATGAGCTGAAAAGCCTGCTGCAGCAACGCTATGCAGAAGGGTTCGAGGAGGGGCGCGTCCAGCTCACCCCGCCCCAGACTCTGCCCACCCCCGACGGCCCGCTCACCCTGCCGGCGCGCTGGGAGATGCGCGGCGTCACCCTCAGCCAGAGCGTGGCTGCCAGCTATGTGGCGGGCACCCTGCTGGTGCGCACCGAACTGCAGCAGGCCAACTTCGCCGCCAGCCTCAACCGGCTGCACCGTGGCATGGGCACCGGCCTGCCGTGGCAGTTGGTGGGGGATCTGGCGGCGCTGGCCATGCTGCTGCTGGCCCTCACCAGTATGCTGATGTGGAACAAGCTGCACGGCCCGGCCGCGCGCGGCATCGCCCTGCTGCTGCTGGGCGCCCTGGTCACCGTGCTGGTGGCCCTGCTCTAGCGCATTTACCGACGGCAAAACGGGATCTGTCTCTCGGCGGCGGTAACCTTGCCCTCACCTCGGGTAACAAAGGGTAACCGGTCGCCGATGGGGGTCACAGTTGCCGGCCTGGCGGCTGGATGAAGATCGCCTGCGGCTGCTAGGGTGCGCCCTCAACCCAAGCGGCAAGAGGCAGCATGCGCATCTCCAGCATCGAATGCGGACGGGTGGTGGCCATCATGGCGGTGATGGCCATTCACCTCTCCCCCTTCAGCAACCCCTTCGATCCCACCCTGTGGGACGGCACCCTCTACTTCTGGCTCGGGGGTGTCATCAACCAGCTCTGCCGCTTCGCAGTACCGCTGTTCTTCCTGTGCGCCGGCTACTTTCTGCAACCCGCCCTCGCCGCAGGCCACCCCCTGACGGTGACGCTGCGCTACTGCCGCCCGCTGCTGGGGCTCTGGCTGGTGTGGAGCCTGCTCTACGTGCTGATACCCTTCAACCCGCTCGCGGCGGTGAGCGAGGGCTACCTGCCGGCCATGGCTAGCCAGTGGCAGATGCAGCTGGGGGATCCCCTCAACGCCTGGTGGGTGGGCGGCATGATCCACCTCTGGTTCCTGCCCGCCCTGATGCTGGCGGTGCTGATCCTGGCGCTCTGCCAGCAGGCCCGTCTGCCAAGGCGGGCCCTGCTGCTGGGCGTCCTGCTCTACGGGCTGGCCCTGCTCGGCGGCTCCTATGGCCCGCCGCTGCTGGGGGGCGAATGGGCCCTGCTGACCCGCAACGGCCCCTTCTTCTCGCTCTTGTTCGTGGCGCTGGGCGCCGAGCTGCGCCTGCGCGCCTGGCAGCCGGATGCCAGGCGCTGCGCCCTGCTGATGGTGGCCGGGATGGGGCTCTACGCCCTGGAGGCCGCAGGCCTGCTGCACTTTGCCGCCGTGCCCCTCAACCGCCACGACTTCCTGCTCGGCTCCCTGCCCTGGGCGCTGGGGCTGTTCGGCCTGCTGCTGGCCAACCCGGGCTGGGGCAAGAACAGCTGGCTGGAACGCCAGGCTCCGAAAGTACTGGGCCTCTACTGTCTGCACATGATGCTGGTGGTGTGGCTGATGATCTTTGGCCCGCAGGGTAAGCAGGTATGGTGGGAGCTGCTGAAGGTGCCGGCGCTGCTGGCGCTCTCCCTGCTCGCCTACCGGCTGCTGGCGGCAACCCCAGCCAGCCGCTGGCTGCTGCGGGCCCGCTGAGGGGAACAGGGGGTGGGAGGGAGGCCGATCCCTCCCCACTCAAGGCTGAATGGGGGGTTCAATTTTTATTCATCGCGGATAGATAAACTCCGGGACTCCTTGACGCGAAACCCAAGCAGGAGTCATAACCGCATGACGTTGTTCACCAAGACGCTGTTCACCAGGCAATCCGGCATTGTTCTCGTTCTGCTCGCCGCCAGCGGCTCTCTCAGCGCCGCCGAGATCGCCAACAACAACATCACCGAGGCCGAGATCAAGGCCGCGCAGGATGCCTGGGGCAAGGCCCTGATCCAGATCAGCGATGACTACCGCAGCGGTGGCATAGCGAAGGCCAAAACGACGGCCACTGCCGTGCTCGACAGCGCCTACGGCTACAACCATGGCCCTGTCCTGTTCAAGCCCACCCTGGCCGGGGGCGAACAGACCTTCCGCCTCAATCAGGAGGGGGCGCTGGCCTACTTCGTCGGCAACAATCAGGCCTATCCCGCCGACACCGGCTTCGCCCTCAAGAACTGGAAAAGTTACAACTACGACAACGCCGCCGTCTATATCAACGGCGACATGGCCCTCACCATGGGCAAGGTTCACCTGATAGACAGGGACAACAAGGAGACCACGGTCGACAAAACCTGGGGCTTCAAGAAGGGGGACGACGGCAAGGTGCGCATAGTGCTGCATCACTCCTCCCTCCCCTACGCAGGTTAAGCGGCAACAGGCGACCCGCGGGTCGCCTGTTTTGTTATGGGGGCGCCACTTTGGCCAACCGTCGGATGACGGCCAGGCTGGCGCTGTTACCATGCCCCCTCTTGTAACGCATCCAGACGAGACACCCATGCAGATCCGCCCCTTCACCCCGGCCGACACCGAGGCCGTCCTCGCCATCTGGCTGGAGGCCTCCCTGCAGGCCCACCACTTCATCGAGCCCGCCTACTGGCACGCCAATCTGACGCCGATGCGAGAACGCTACCTGCCCGCCGCCGACTCTTATGTGCTCTGGCAAGATGGCACTGCGCTGGGTTTTTATTCCCTGTATGAAGAGACTCTGGCCGCCATCTTCGTTACCCCGGCGCAACAGGGACGCGGCTATGGCAAGGCCCTGCTCGAGCACGCCAAACAGCAGTTGCCGACTCTGCGACTGCAGGTCTATCAGCAGAACCTGGCCGCGTGCCACTTCTATCGCGTGCAAGGATTTCAGGTGGCGGCCGAGGGCGTGGATCCCCACACCGGCTGCGCAGAGTGGGTGATGGTCTGGCCGGCGCGGGATTAACTGGGCTCGCCGAGATGGGGTTCGTCGCGGGCCGCCCCCGCTTCGCTCTGCGCCAGCAGATCGCTGTAGCTCAGCGCAAAGTCATGCATCTGCTGGAGCAGGGGGAGCAGGGCGATACCAAGCGGGCTCAGGCTGTACTCCACCCGGGGCGGCACGTCGGGGTAGAGAGTGCGGATGACGACGCCGTCGCTCTCCAGCTCCTTGAGCTGGGCCGTGAGCACCTTCTGACTCACCTCGGGCAGGCTGCGGCGCAGGTCGCCAAAGCGCAGAGTCTGCGCACGCAGATGAAACAGGATGGCCGGCTTCCATTTACCGGCCAGCAGGCGCAGCACCCGGTAGGCGGGACAGGGCAGTGAGGACAAGGGATGGCTCGCGAGTGGTTACTTTGCGGTAACTATGCCACGAAAATGTGCCTTCTTGCAGCCAAGATGCCGGCTTCCTATGATGCGGGCTCCGTCATTCAACGCCCACGAGAGGTTCACCATGCCCAGCCTGCTGCAGATCCATTTCAACTTCCCCACCGAGATGATGGGACCGGCCATGCCGCTGGCCGAGTCCATCACCAAGGAGCCTGGCTTCATCTCCAAGATCTGGACCGAAAACCCGCGCACCGGCGAGGCGGGTGGCATCTATCTGTTCGAGGATGAGGCGAGCGCCCTCGCCTACGCCACCATGCACGAGCAACGGGTGCTCGCCATGGGTGCCAGCGCGGTGCAGTTCAAGCTGTTCGACGTCAACGAGCCCCTTAGCCGGCTCACCCGCGGCATTGCCTGACATGGCACGTCACAGGGCTGGCATCAAAACCTCAGGGTCAGGCCGATATTGGCTTGCCACTGGGTCACCAGCTCGCCGCGCACCTTGAACACGCAGTTATCCGGGTTGCAGAGGAACTGGCTGTTGTCGTTGACCAGGGTGCCGTAGCCGCGCACCTCGGCCCGCAGCGCCAGATGCTCGGTCAGGCGCGGCTGCACCCCGAGCGCCAGCGACATGGAGGGGGCTACCTCGCTGTCGTAGGCGGCGAAGCGCGTCACCCCTATGCCGGCGCCTATGTAGGGAGTCATCAGGTTGTCCGACAGGGTGAGCGCCCCGGCGAAGTGCAATGTGTCCACCGTCAGGCGATCCGATTGATCTGGAGAGAGGCGGGTGGATTGGTGGCTGTAGAGCAGCTCTATCATACCGGGGTCATCCACTTCCTTGCTGATGAACAGGCCCCAGCTGCCGGAGCCCTCCCCCTGCAAGGATTCCAGCTGGGTGGAGACAGGCATGGGTTGCAGGTCATCGTTCGCCTCGAAGTCGATGGACGAGCTGTAGCCGAAAAACGGCGTCACCTGCCAGCCAGGCCCAGCCTCGCCGTCGGCGCTCCAGGCCTGCCCCAGCGGCAGCAAGAGCCCCATCATCATGATCCCTGCTCGTTTCATCGCAATCCCTCTGCTTGTGCACCAGTGCCCACCAAGCATATCAGAGCCTCCTGACCCCCATCCTAAACCCAGCCTGTATCAGCCCATTTTCGCAGAGAGGATCACACTCTGCCGCCGCGATCGCATCCGGCAACCACGCGGCACATCGCCGTCTACCGTTATTCATCCCGGATTAACCTCTGCCACGTATGCTGACGCCCAACCGGATCATGGTGATCCGGTTCAACTCATCAGAAGGACATCCGGGAATGGTTGCCGCGCAACTCAAAGACCCACAACACAAGCTCTCCGACACTCTGCGGGCGACTGCCCACGCCATCGAGGAGAGCCATATCAGCCTGCGCCAGATGCTGGCTCTGGTCGGCGAGCAGGGCATGCTGCTGTTTTGCGTGCTGCTCACAGTGCCCTTCCTGCTGCCGGTCTCCATCCCCGGCGTCAGTACCCCGTTTGGCCTGCTGATCCTGTTTATCGGCATCGGCATCACCCTCAACCGAGTACCCTGGCTGCCCGCCATCCTGATGGAGCGCCGCTTCGCTGCCGACCAGCTCAAGCCGACTCTGCACAAGGGCGCTGACCTGCTGGCACGCATCGATCGCTTCATCCGCCCGCGCCTGCTGCTGCTGACCGGCAACAGCACCATCAACCGCTGCAACGGTCTGCTGATCATGCTGGCGGCCTTGCTGCTGATGCTGCCGCTCGGGGCCATCCCCTTTACCAACGCCATGCCGGCCTGGGCCATCTTGCTGCTGGCCATCGGCATGTTGCAGCGGGACGGCCTGTTCGTCGCCAGCGGCTACCTGCTGGTCAGTGCGACCCTGGTCTGGTTCAGCGCGCTGGCCATCGGCCTGCTGATGGCGGGGCAGAGCGTTTCCACCCTGCTGAGCTGACGGTGCAGGCATGAAAAAGGGGCGACCAAGTGGTCGCCCCTGTTGTTTTGTGCAGCCTCTCGCTCGTCAGAGCAGATCGTAGATAAGGGCCGAGATGGCGAGCAGTCCCACCACCATCACGAACAGCGTGCTGGGTCCGCGATAGCGCTTGAGCGCCGGCAGGCGATAGATGGAGCAGGCCGGCAGCAGGAACAGGATCACCGCAATCAGCGGTCCGCTCACCTTCTCTATGATGTCCAGCACATTGGGGTTCAGATAGGTGATGATCCCGGTCACGACAAACAGGATGACGGATGAGACCCGGGCTATGGTGACCTCCCTGAGGGAGAGCCCCAGCCCCTGACAGGCACCGCTCACCATGCTCACTGTCCCCTCGCTCACCCCCATGGAGGTGCCGAGGAAGGATTTGGACATGGCCAGAATGGCGATAAGCGGCCCCACATAGGCGATCAGCGGATTGGAAAACTTGTTCGCCAGCGCCGACAGCACGGAAATGTTGTCGGTGCGGGCCAGCGCCATTTCCGCCTGACTCAGGCTCATCACGCAACTGATGACAAAAAACAGCACGCTGCCGCAGATCAGCAGGCTGCTGCATTTGATGATGCGCTTGCTGCGCACATCGGCGCTCACATGACAGCGCTTCTTCTGGGCGGCGGTAAAAGAGGAGATGATGGGGGCATGGCTGAACGAGAAAACCATCACGGGCACGATCAGCCAGAGGGATTTCCAGAAGGCGGGATCGCGCCACTCCACCGCCTGACTCTCGGTGAAATAGGAGAGGCTCCACTGGGGCAGCAGATAAACGGAGATACCCAGCAGGAAGGCGACCATCGGCAGCGCCAGCACGCTGATGGCCGACACCACCACCTGTTTGCCGGTCAGCAGGATCAGATGCAGACCCAGCATCACCGCCAGCACCAGCCAGCCACGGCTCAGCACTGTGCCCCCCAGCTGATGCACCATGAAGCTCTCGATGGCATTGGTGATGGAGATGCTGTAGACCAGAATGATGGGGTAGAAGGCCATCAGATAGACCAGCATCAGCAGCTTGCCCGCCTTGGCACCGAAGTGCTCCTCCACCACATGGGTAATATCACCTTCCCGATGGGAGCTGGATAATACCAGGCGACTCAGCGCCCGGTGGGAATAATAAGAGAGCGGGAATGCCATCAATAATATAAACAGCAAAATAACCGGGGAATTACTGCCCACGGTAATAGGGAGAAAGAGTGTACCGGCACCGACTGCTGTGGCATATAATCCCATAGTCCATACCGAATCACTTTTCTCCCATTTCAACTTTGAAGCTGGGTTATTCTTTTCAGCAATAGCAATACTCATTGCGATATACACCTTATTTGTCTGTCATCTTTGTTATTTTATTAGCCCGTGTAATAGGCAGGTGATATGTCTGTGCACATCACCAGATTGTAGAAAAAGCAAACCCGCCAGCGGTCAATAAGACAGCCAATATGAAACGGGAATGTCACGCTACCATCGTTGAAATCGCCATAAAGGTCAAGGTTAATAATTCATGGCCGTTTGAATGGAATTGTTTCAAAAGACAATGAGATGTATCATTTTGGTCTCAATATGACCAGTTCATTCCCGGCTGATAACATAAGACAAGACCTCTGCGCGTTGTCCAACAACATGAATAAAATCAGCAATCAGGCCGATAATATTAGCACCATCAAACCGGGAATATCAGCGGAATAAGCGAGTCATATTTCGACCCAATTGACATCGGTGTCATTGATGGATTTTACCGATATAAATCAACTTGTTTCATGCAACAAGGACAGTCCCCGTCATCAGGTTGTCGGGCAATGAGCAACCCGGTTGCGCCCCGCCCGCTTGGCCCGATACAACCACTCATCGGCACGCGCCAATGCCAGGTTGATTTCTTCCCCCGGCGTCACCAGAGTCGTGCCCAGACTGACGGTGAAGGCCACTGGATCAGGCGCCAGAGCCTCCACGGCGGCACGGATCCGCTCCGCTATCATGCATAGCTCTGACTCACCCAGCTTTGGCAACAAGATCAGAAATTCTTCGCCACCACTGCGCACAAACAGGTCTTCGCTCCGCAACTGGGCCGCCACGCACTCGCAGAAACGCTGCAACGCCCTGTCACCCTGCTGATGGCCGAAGCGATCGTTGATCTGCTTGAAGTGATCTATATCCAGCATGATGAGGCCACTGCACTCGGGGTTCACCCTTTGCTGCTGGCAGTGTTCAAAGAAGAAGCGGCGGTTGTAGAGGCCGGTGAGCTGGTCGGTCTCGCTCTGCAGCTTGAGCCGCTGCTGCAGCTCGTACTGGCGGGTGATGCTGCGGGTCACCCAGGCCACCGCCCGCTTGCCATCGTAACGAGATGGCAGCGGGGCTATCTTGCCCTCGAACCTCTGCTCCCCCTGCGGCCCCACCGAGGAATCGATCCCCGCCACCTCCACCGCCGCCAAGCCGTACTCCACCACCTGCACCTGGCCCGAGCTCAAGGCCAGGGCAACTTGCTCCATCACCCACTGCGCCATGTCGGCGGGCAGCACATCGGCCAGCCGCTTGCCCGCCAGCGGATTGCCATCCTGATAGGATTGCTGCTCCATGCCGCCTATGTATTCGATGTAGTAACCATCCTCGCTCAGGATGAAGACAGGATCAGGCAGCTGGGCCATCACTTCGTATAGTTGTTTGACCGAGAGAGCCATACCATTTCCTTAATCCGATTGCCGAGAGGCGAGCGCCAGACTTGCCGCCTGATCCCGATTATCGTCCCGAGGCTGGCTCTGGGCCAATAACGGATCCTGTCATTAATAGATATTAATCAATACATTCAAGAAAATAAGATGCGCAGTCCGCTTGGGTCGGATGAAAAACAGGCAACAAGCCAGACTCGTCGGCTACGGCACGCGGATATTCAAGCCACCTCACAGGCCGTGCGTGCGCAGATTGTTTCCCACCCTCGCTTCCATTAGGCTGGCCTTCCTGAGTCTGTCGTTGCTGTCTGTCCAGACTCACCATTTCATGCTCATCGCCTTGGCGAAACAGGATTGTGGGCAAGCGGAGAGAGGATATCCAGATGAAGAAGACCATAGTGACCGCCAAGTTCGAAGCCGTGAGCATCGAAGGCGAACAAGTGACCCTGAAAATTGCAATCAAGGCGCCGGAGCCGGACCCCAAATCCGCCAGTGGCGACTGGCGCTGCAAGGTGAAGCTGGAGGGGCTGAGCGACAAGACCTTCATCTATGGCGTCGATGCCCTGCAGGCCCTGAGTCTGGCCCTGAAATTCGTCGAAAATGAGCTGCGTGCCTTCGCCGACGCCGGCTGGCAATTCTACCTGCCCGGTTGCCCCGATCAGCCCGTGGATATCGCCGCCTGCTATTTCCCCGAGATTTGACGAGCCCCCGGTAGCAAAGACGTTATCTGATCATCGAAACAGGTCACCGGAAATAGCTGATGTCCGGTTCTGTGGTCAGATGCCTTGACCAGATTGAGTCCAAACCTTATTTATTGAGACTCTTTTCATGGACCTGGAGCCAATATGCGACTGACCCCACCCCTACCGCCACAGGATGAGGAGCTCGATGCCCTGCGGATCGGCCTGTCTGGCTACAACGCTGACAAGGCGGGCACCTATCTGCGAGAACGGATCGCCAGCTTTATCAAAGATGAACAAGGCAAGGTGCTGGGCGGCATAGTCGCCGATATCAAGTGGGGCTGGTTGCACGTGGACTGGCTCTGGATCGACGAGCGCATCCGCAAGGATGGCTGGGGTGCCCGCCTGCTCGGCGCCATGGAGCAATATGCCCAAAGCAAGGGCATCACCCACTATCATCTGGAAACCACCAGCTTCCAGGCGCTGCCCTTCTACCAGAAACAGGGCTACACCGTCTTTGGCGAACTGCCGGATATGCCGCCGGGGCATATCACCTATTTTCTGAAGAAGATGGGTGCCTAGCCCATGCCATCGGACCTGGAATGAGAAGAGGGTTGAGTGCACAGGCACTCAACCCTCTTTTTGATCAGTGACTGGCGGAGCGGCTGCCGTTCCAGAGCAGTTCGCCACTGCGCAGCTCCATCAGGCTCATGGTGAGCCGATAGCGACTCCCCTCGGCCACCAGATCCCCGTAGAGCATGTAACCTGCCCCTGTCTGGCGGCCTAGCCGTACCAGAGATGCCGGGTTCATGCCCCCTTGCTGATACTCGAGCTGCCCCGTGATGGCGGCGACCTGACCGGGATCGACGAAGCGAAAACCACTCCTGGACTGGATCCGCTTGCTCATGGCCGCCGCCATGGCGCGGGTATCCACCGGCTCACCGGTACCGTTTTGGGGCAGGGTGAGCAGCAGCACGGGATTGCCACTTTGCGCCAGCTCCCGTACCTCGGGGGCCTGCACGAAGGCATCCGCCATGGCCAGCGCCAGCCCGGTCGGGGCCACCGGCTTGGGTAGCGGCGCCCCGGTATCCGGCTTGGTAACCGGTTTGTCCGGCTGGCTCACTGGCTGGTCCGGTTCACTGACTGGCGCCGGGGTGCCGCCATCAGGATTGATCGCACAACCGCCCAGCAGCAGGGCGCTCAGCACGAGCAGGTGACGCATCTTCATCTTGTTCTCTCCGCCAAAAGTCCGTAGTGGCGGAGCCCAAGCCCCGCATTCCTTCCATGCTAGAGACAAACCCGCCCTGGGTCGATACGCCAGATGACACGGGACGACAGAGACTGGCCAACTCGCACCCGGCCAGTGATGCACCACAAAAAGGTGGCAGGCCGTCATCAAATTCCTTTACGGTATTGTGCTGACAGATTCGAAAGGAGAGCATCTTGCACGGACCCGATCCCGCCAACCCCCACCCCATGAAGGGCTTCCCCCAGGTGTGCTTTATCAAGAACACCATCAAGGGGCCCAATATCGAGGTGGGCGATTACAGCTATTACGACGACCCGGAAGACTCGGCAGGCTTTGAGCGCAACGTCCTCTATCACTTCCCCTTCATCGGCGACAAGCTGATCATCGGCAAGTTCTGCGCCATCGCTCGTGGGGTCAAGTTCATCATGAACGGTGCCAACCACCAGACCTCCGGCTTCTCCACCTACCCCTTCTTTATCTTCGGCAACGGCTGGGAGAGCGCCGCCCCCGCACCGGGCACACTTCCTTACAAGGGAGATACCGTTATCGGCAACGATGTCTGGATTGGCTATGAGGCCCTGCTCATGCCGGGTGTCAGGGTCGGCAACGGCGCCATCATCGCCGCCCGCTCCGTGGTCACCGGCGACGTGCCCGACTACGCCGTGGTCGGCGGCAACCCAGCCAAGGTGATCCGCTACCGCTTTGACGATGACACCATCGAGCGCCTCAACGCCCTCGCCTGGTGGAATTGGCCGGTGGAGCAAATCAGCCGGAGTTTGCCGTTGATCAGCGGCGGAGATATTACGGAATTGGAGAAGGTGGGTTTATAGCAGTCCATCTGGAGGCGTCGGGGAGAGCCTCCCCATCTGATCGCAGTACAACCTTGGGGAGAACACATCAATCCCCCAGACCATTGTGATATATGCGAACTTAATTCAGGCTCTACATGGAGTTACCCGAATGACCTTACCAACACCCGCTTTCACTGTCGTCCTCTCAACGCCGCCCGTCGAAACCTATCGCTATCTTCGAACAGCAGCGGGACTTAGCTCGAAGACTATTGAGGCCGCAGAACGTGGCCTGCCCAATACGCTGTTTGCCGTCCAGATATTTTGCGGCCAGACCGCAATCGGCATGGGCCGCGTTATCGGAGATGGCGGGACATTTTATCAAGTCGTTGATATTGCAGTCCTGCCTGAATATCAGGGTCAAGGTGTAGGCAAAAAGATCATGGCGGAGATCGCGGACTATATCGCCCGCGAAGTGCCGGAGTCAGGCTATGTCAGCTTGCTGGCAGATGGGCAGGCTCAGCGACTCTATCAACAATTCGGTTTCTCGCTCACGGCTCCTGCCAGTGTTGGCATGTGGCTTAAGCAGGTTGCCGTCGAAAAGGCCTAACCATTCATCCACATGAAAAAGCAGGACAACCCATGACATTCCAGCCACTTGCCAATGCCAACCTCGTTATTCGCCCCTTCGAACCGGGCGATGCCGATGAATTTGTCCGCGCGGCACACGAATCCATCGAAACGGTCGGCATCTGGATGAGCTGGTGCTCCCACTCATTCACTCGGGACAGCGCGCTGGAATGGTTTACCACCTGCGATCAGGATCGCGAGGCGGGACGCGCCTTTGACATGGGTCTCTTCTGTACCGCCACCGGCCAGCTCTTGGGTGGCGCCGGCATCAACCAGCTGGCAGCTCATCATCGCTACGGCAACATCGGCTATTGGGTGAGGCAATCCAGACAAGGCCAAGGCATCGCCCAACAGGCAGTCGCCCTGCTCAGTGACTTTGGTTTTCAACAGTTAGGTCTATTTCGGCTGGAAATCGTGATGGGAGTTGGCAACACCGCCAGCGAAGCGGTTGCCATCGCAGCCGGTGCCACCTTTGAGTGCCGGGCAAGTAATCGCATCTTCCTTCATGACCAGCCCCTTGATGCGAATATCTATTCGATTATTCGTCACTCCTGAATCCGGGATCCGTAACAGGATGCCAGAAATATCTGCCTCAACCTCACACTTTCAATAAAAACAGCTTCATACAAAACCAATCAAAATGTAACATCCTTTATTATCAATAAAATCAAAAGCATATAAAATGCTCAATTTAAACTCCCCTTATAATATTAGAAATAACTTTCATTTATATATAAGACTTTCAACAGGTATTTTCTATATTTTTAAAATTGAACTTAAGTAACTAAAAGGAGTGGTGATGGAATTATTAAATTTAGATAACAGTCATTTTTGGACTGCTCTCCAACAGCGTACAGATTTAGCGGCACATGGTAATTTAAATGCGGCGCTTTATGCCATTGAACTACATGGAAGTGTGGGAGATATAACAAGCATTGCACCTGACATCATAACCGAGGGGGGAGATGATGAGAATATAGATATTCTTTTTGTTGATGAAGATTCTTCAAGAATATATGTAATCCAATCATTTCAATCACCAACTTTTAGAAGTCAGGGAGCTCGCCCTAACAAAGCTAGAGACAGTAGCTATGCTGTCACCGCCTTATTTTCAATGAATATTGACGACATACCAAACAGGATTAAAAATCAAGTAATAAAAGCACGAGAGTGCATTCATCTAGACAAAATAAAAACCATTCACATCTGGTTTGTTCATAATTGTCCACAGACTGCGGAATGTAAAAGAATTATGGATGGGATTGGTGCACAAGCAACAACAACCTTAAGAGGGCAAGGAAAAGGAAATATTATCATTGACTCCGCTGAGATTGGCCTCGAGAATTTAGACCTTTTTTACCTCTCTCAACAAAATGCTATTTTAATTAGCGATATAATAAATGCTGAAAATAATCCTGGATTTATAGAATCAAGTAATGCCGGATGGAAAGCATTCAGTACCAGCATTAGTGCTTCATTCTTAAAACAACTCTATGATAAATACGGAGAGGATAAACTTTTCAGTGCAAATGTCCGTTCATATATGGGCAGCAATAACAAAGATCAAGCAATAAATGGTCAAATTAAAAAGAGTGCTTTAGAAACCCCTTCTGACTTTTTTGTTTGTAATAATGGTATAACGGCTCTGGTGCATGACTTTGATGTTATAAACATTAATGAAAAAGATGAACTTCTTGGAAGATTAAATACAATTACAGGTATTTCGATCGTTAACGGTGCTCAGACAACAGGTTGCTTATCAACAATTGAGCAAGAACTTGATTTGAACATTAAAGTCGGCATTCGATTTATTAAAGTTAATGACGATGATAAAATAAGAAAAATAACTCTTGCAAACAATTCCCAGAATAAAGTGTTAGCGTCTGATTTTAGGTCTGGTGATGAAATTCAAACTCGCTTGCGTGCTGAATTTGAAACAATCACAGATGTTTACTATAGCGGGGGGCTTAGAAAAAACCTATCTGCCGCGCAAAAGCGCATATTGATTGACCCAGAATCGCTAGCGCAAATATTAATGGCGTTTCATGGTCATCCTACAAGTAGTTATCATCAGAAAACTGAAATTTGGGAGAAAGATGAACTTTATGGGGTTTCATTCAACAAAACCATAACTTCAAGGCATGTTATTTTCATTTACAGTCTGTACGAAGCTATTCTTAAAATAAAATCAGAAATCGCTTACTTAAATCGCCACAACACTCTGTTAGAACAAGATAGACCTAAAGCCGAGTTTCTTAGCAGACCGGGCGTAAATTTCATAATCATACATGCCATATCCTCTATTATAGAGATGATTACCAATAAACCAATACCAAATAGATACTCTATTTCATTTCAAGAAAACATTACTAGGGCTCAGGCTATAAGCCTATGGGAACCAGTAATAAAACAAATAATAAAGCGGACAGGGCGACTTTTACCTGCGACTGAAAACAGATTGTCACAACGAGTAAAAATAACAGAAACCATTGAGGGCTTTAGAGAAGATATGGATATGTTTCGCGATAACTTCCCTGACTGGTTCCCTGAATTCATACGCGCAATGAAGATATAGCTACATCCATCTTGGTGGCATAATTGGATTTGTGCCGTCGGGTGTAGTTAACGATGGAACTGCACCCTACAATTCTCCTGAATTTATGGCGGGCACAATCTTGATCACCCCCTCTTATTCGCTGAGGCGAGCCCGTTTGTCCAGACCGCGAGACAGGATGTCGAGCGAGCGGCGCCGGGCCATGGATGGCCCGTCGGCGCGTGCCGTCGGACAAGCGGGTGAGCCGAAGGAACCCGACCAAGTCGGGCGAATAAGCGGGGGAGAAAACCTTTGGTGACTTTGGGTCTTTCCAAAGTCACTCGCCCAAGCCCGAAGGGCGGGCGAAACCCCTTCGAGGCCAGCGGCCTCGCGTCCTGCACGGCAAGGCCGTGCCACCACACAACGGCTCCTGCCGACAACACCATTCCTCGGAACGGACGATTACGCCTACCGGCTAATCGACCCTACGATTGCACGGCGCAGCCGTGCCTGCTTGCCACAGGCACGGAGTCTGGCTGGACGCACGGGAGCCACCGGCAAAGGGGGGCCTGGCCGCCCCTATCGGCCCAAAAACGCCTCCCAGTCCTTGAACACCGGCTGCAACCCAGCCTGCCGGACGGCATCGGCCACCTCACCGAGAGATCGGTCGTCGTGGATGGCGAACTGCTCCAGCTCCTCCTTGTCCCCTTCCGCATAGCCGCCCGGCTGGGTGCGCGACTCCGCAGACATCTGGGTGATGCCGAGGCGCAAGGCGCCATTGCGAAACGCAGGCGACTCTCGGGTCGACAGCGACAACTCCAGCGTTGGCGAGAAGAGGCGCCAGGCGCAGATAAGTTGCACCAGCTGCCTGTCCGACATCACCACCTCGGGCTGCAGGCCGCCGGTGCAGGGGCGCAGGCGCGGGAAGGAGAGCGAATAGCGGCTCTGCCAGTGGTGGCGCTCGAGCCAGCTCAGGTGCTCGGCCACGAAATAGCTGTCGGCGCGCCAATCAGATGAGAGGCCGATCAGCGCCCCCAACCCTATCTTGTCGATGCCAGCACTGCCCAGCCGCTCCGGGGTGGCGAGCCGCCAGTCGATATCCTGCTTGTTGCCGCGCAGGTGATGACGGGCGTAACTGGGGGCGTGATAGGTCTCCTGATAGACCATGACGGCATCCAGCCCCAAGGTCTTGAGCTCGGCGTAATCGGCCTGCGACAGGGGCTGCACCTCCATCGCCAACGCGCTGAAATGGCGGCGGATCTGCGGCAAGTGTTCACGAAAATAGGCCATGCCCACCTTGCTCTCGTGCTCGCCGGTCACCAGCAGCACGCTGTCGAAGCCGCGCGCCTTGATGGCCAGACATTCCCGCTCAATTTCCTCTGCATCCAGCGTCTTGCGCTTCAAGCGATTGCTCATGGAGAAGCCGCAGTAGGAGCAGTCGTTGGCACAGAGGTTCGACAGATAGAGGGGGACATAGAAGCCCACCGTATTGCCGAAACGCTGGCGAGTGAGACTCTCTGCCAACTGGGCCATCTGGGGTAGATAAGCCTCGGCGGCCGGGGAGATCAGCGCCATAAAGTCGGCCAAGGTGCGGCGTGGATTGGCCAGCGCCCGCTCGACATCCCGGGTCGTCTTGGCGCGGATCTGCATGCCGATATCGTCCCACTCCAGCTCGCGCCAACGCTCGACAAAGCTTGCTTCCTTTGTCTCAGCCGCGGCCCTCACCCCCTCTCCCACAGGCAGAGGGGAGCGGATCCCATCCATCTCGGGAATCGGGGCGAGAGAGGCCATCGCCACCGAGTCTTGCCCAGTGCTCAGGCTCATAAGGCCTCCAGAAAATCGGTGAGCGGGCTGGAGGCGCTGGCTTGCAGGCCGCGCGCGCCGAGGCCCGCCTCATAGGCGCTGCGACCGGCCTCGCAGGCCAGCGCGAAAGCGCGGCCCATGGCGACCGGATCCCGGCTCACGGCGATGGCGGTGTTGACCAGCACGGCATCGGCACCCAGCTCAAAGGCAGCGGCGGCATGGCTTGGCGCCCCTATCCCCGCATCCACCACCACGGGCACCCGCGCCTGTTCGATGATGATGGCGAGGAAATCCCGGGTCACCAGCCCCTGGTTGGAGCCGATGGGGGCGCCGAGCGGCATGACGGCGGCGCAGCCCACCTCTTCCAGTCGCTTGCAGAGCACGGGATCGGCCCCGCAATAGGGCAGCACCACGAAACCCTCTTTCACCAGCTGTTCGGCCGCTTTCAGCGTCTCTATGGGATCGGGCAGCAGGTACTTGGGGTCGGGGTGGATCTCCAGCTTCAGCCAGTTCGTCCCCAGCGCCTCCCGGGCCAGATGGGCGGCAAATACCGCCTCGGCGGCCGTCTTGGCGCCCGAGGTGTTGGGCAGCAACTTGACCCCGAGCTTGAGCAGCGGGGTGAGGATGTCGTCGTGGCGCTTGCCGGGGTCCAGGCGCTTGATGGCCATGGTCACCAGCCGGGAGCCGCTTGCTTCGATGGCGGCCGCCATCAGATCCGGGCGGGCAAACTTGCCGGTGCCGGTAAAGAGGCGGGACGAAAATTCATGGTCGGCTATGGTCAGCATCTCAGCCTCCGGCGATGGCAGTGAAAAGGTGGATCTGGTCCCCGTCATTGAGTCGGGTGTCTGGCCAGCGGCTGCGGGGCAGCACGGCGCCGTTGAGGGCCACCGCCACCCCCTGCGGGGCTACCTCGCGGGCCGCCAGCAGCTCGGCCACGCTGATCTGGTTATCCGGGCTGGTCGTCAGCACCAGCTCGCTGTCGTTCAATCGGATCTTCATTGCGCATCCTCCATGGGCTGGGCAAGGGTGACGCCGCCACACACTGGGCAGGCGGGATCGGGGGACAACCCCAGGGTCTGCCACTCGTGGGTCAGGGCATCGAAACGGCGCAGGGTGCCCGCCACCGGGCTGGGTTTGCCCAGCAGCAGATGCAGGGCTTCCAGCGCCTGCAAGGCGCCCATCACGCCGACCAGAGGGCCTGTGACGCCGCTGCTCTGGCAGCTTTCCGTGATGCGGGTGTCCGGCGGATAGAGGCAGGCATAGCAGGCCTGTTCGGGGGCGGCTCGCGCCATCAGCTGACCCTGCCAGCCGACGGCGGCGGCCGAGATCCAGGGCTTGTTATGAGCCACGCAGGCGGCGTTGATGGCGTGGCGGCTGGCGAGGTTGTCGCAGCAGTCGACAACCAGATCCACCTCGGCCACGAAGGCTGGCAGGCTCTGCTCATCGAGCCGCTGATTGATGGCAATCAGCTCCACATGGGGGTTGTGGGCCGCCAACCGCTCGCGGGCCAGCTCGGCCTTGGAGCGATTGACTGCCTCGGAATCGAACAGGATCTGGCGCGGCAGGTTGCTGGAATCCACCACGTCGCCGTCGGCGAGCCACAAGGTGCCCACCCCGGCTCCGGCCAGATAGAGCGCCAGCGGCGAGCCGAGCCCACCGAGGCCGATGATCAGCACGGATGCCTCTTTCAGCCTCGCCTGCCCCGCTTCGCCGATTTCGCTCAGCATCAGTTGCCTGCCGTAGCGCAGGTATTCAGCATCAGAGAGCATGATCGGCCTCCTGCTGCGTGATGGCCTGATGGGTAAGCGCAGAGCAGGGCTCATCCCCCGCCCCCACGGCCGCCAGCAGTCGGGCGGTGGCCCCCTGCCAGTCGTCGCTGGCCGTGATGGCAGACACTAGAGCAATGCTGCCCACCCCGCTTGCCTGCACCGCAGCAATGCGATCCTCGCCGATGCCGCCGATGGCGACCGTCGGCCAGTCGCACATGAGTGCCCGATAGCGTTGCAGCCGCACCAGCCCCTGCGGGCGGGACGGCATCTGCTTGGTGTTGGTGGGGAAGATATGACCCAGCGCGATATAGGAGGGCACCAGCTCCCGGGCCCGCATCAGCTCGAAGTAGCCGTGGGTGGAGAGACCGAGGCGCAGGCCGGCGGCCTGGATGGCGGCGAGATCTGCCGTCTCCATGTCCTCCTGCCCCAGATGCACGCCGTAGGCACCGGCGGCTATGGCCTGCTGCCAATAGTCGTTGATAAAGAGCCGCGCACCAAAGCGGCGACCGAGCGCCACCGCCTCGGCTATCGCTGGCGTAACCTGGGCGGCGGGCAGGTTCTTGATGCGCAGCTGGATGGTCTTGACCCCCTGCCCCAGCAGGCGCCTGAGCCACTTGACCGAGTCCACCACAGGATAGAGGCCGAGCCGATGCTCTGTCCGGGCGAAGGGGCCATCGGGCAGGCGAGCCTCGCTAGGGGGATAGAGACCAAAGCGGCGATCCAGGCTCGACCCCGCCAATACGGCGCGGGGGAAGTGCGCGAGGCTGGTCGGCCAGCCGAGATGGGCTATGGGGCCAGGGCCGGCCCCCACCCCTTGTGCCCCCGCCAAGCCTTGCTGCAGGTAGGCGCGCGCCAGCGTGATGGCGTCATCGACCGGGTGATCCTGCGCCACCACGGCGGCGATGGCGCTGGCGTAGCAGCAGCCGGTGCCGTGGCCGTGGCGGGTGTCGAGGCGTGGCGCCCCTAGCCAGAACTCGCGGTGCTCGTCCTGGTAGTAATCGAGGCAGAGCTCGTCGCTCCAGCCCAGATGGCCGCCCTTGACCAGCACGGCGCGGGCGCCCAGTTCGCGCAGTCGCGCCGCCCCCGCCCGCACCAGCTCAGGGCTGCTGGCGGGAATGCCGGTCAGCGCCTCCAGCTCGGGGCCGTTGGGAGTGATGAGGGAGAGACGCGGCAGCAGCTGCTCACGCACCGCCGCCAGCATGTTGGCTTCGGCCATGGGGGTGCCCGTGCTGGCAATCGCCACCGGGTCGTAGACCACAAAAGGCGCCGCCAGAGTATCGAGCCGCCGGGCCAGCACCTCCACATGGAGCCGGGTCGGCAGCAGGCCTATCTTGATGGCCGCCGGCGGCAGATCGACGCCGAGGGCGTCGATCTGGGCGCAGAAGGTCTGCATCAGCACGGGGTCGACCATCTTCACCGCCACCGAATTCTGGGCCGTGATGGCGGAGATGACGGAGCAACCGTGCACACCCAGGCTGTGCATGCTGTGCAGATCGGCCTGAATGCCGGCGCCGCCCCCCGAGTCGGAACCGGCTATGGTCCAGACGATGGGTCGGCTGTTCATGCCTCCTCCCGTGCCGGTTTGAGGGCCGCCGCCTGATGGTAGAGTTCGCTCCCCTTCTCCTTGAAGGTCTCCGCCATCTGCGCCATGCCGCTTTCGACCTGGGCCACCACCCGCTCCTGCTGGCCATCCATGCCCACCAGCTTCACCTCGACCGCTTCCAGGCTGGCCGCGTAGTCGCGCACGTCCTGGGTGATCTTCATGGAGCAGAACTTGGGGCCGCACATGGAGCAGAAGTGCGCCACCTTGCCTGACTCCTGAGGCAGGGTTTCGTCGTGGTAGGCGCGGGCGGTCTCGGGATCCAGCGCCAGGTTGAACTGATCCTCCCAGCGGAACTCGAAGCGCGCCTTGGACATGGCGTTGTCGCGGATCTGGGCACCCGGATGCCCCTTGGCAAGATCCGCGGCATGGGCGGCGATCTTGTAGGTGATGAGACCCTGCTTCACGTCCTCCTTGTTCGGCAGCCCCAAGTGCTCCTTGGGGGTGACATAGCAGAGCATGGCGCAGCCATACCAGCCGATCATGGCGGCGCCTATGCCGGAGGTGAAGTGATCGTAACCCGGCGCGATATCGGTGGTGAGCGGGCCCAGCGTGTAGAAAGGCGCCTCGTGGCAGTGCTCCAGCTGCTCGGTCATGTTGCGCTCTATCATGTGCATCGGTACGTGGCCCGGCCCCTCGATCATCACCTGCACGTCGTACTCCCAGGCGATTTTGGTGAGCTCGCCCAGGGTGTGCAGCTCGGCGAACTGGGCTTCGTCGTTGGCGTCATAGACAGAGCCGGGACGCAGGCCATCCCCAAGCGACAGGGCCACGTCATAGGCGGCGCACAGCTCGCAGATCTCGCGAAAATGCTGGTAGAGGAAATTCTCCTTGTGGTGCGACAGGCACCACTTGGCCATGATGCTGCCACCACGGGAGACGATGCCGGTGAGGCGCTTGGCGGTCATGGGCACGTAGCGCAGCAAGACGCCGGCATGGATGGTGAAGTAGTCCACCCCTTGCTCGGCCTGTTCGAGCAGGGTGTCGCGGAACAGCTCCCAGGTGAGGTCTTCGGCGATGCCGTTGGTCTTCTCCAGCGCCTGATAGATGGGCACGGTACCGATGGGCACCGGGCTGTTGCGCAGGATCCACTCGCGGGTCTCGTGAATGTTGCGACCGGTGGAGAGATCCATGACGGTGTCGGCGCCCCAGCGGGTCGACCACACCAGCTTCTCCACCTCCTCTTCGATGCTGGAGCTGACCGCCGAGTTGCCTATGTTGGCGTTGATCTTCACCAGGAAGTTGCGACCTATGATCATGGGCTCGGTTTCCGGGTGGTTGACGTTGTTGGGGATGATGGCGCGGCCGGCGGCCACCTCATCGCGCACGAACTCGGGGGTGATGTTCTCGGGCAGGCGGGCGCCGAAACCCTGACCCGGATGCTGGCGCAGCAGCAGCTCTGAGCGCACCCGTTCGCGGCCCATGTTCTCGCGGATGGCGATAAATTCCATCTCTGGGGTGACCAGCCCCTGACGGGCATAGTGCAGCTGGGTTACCCGGCGGCCCGGCTTGGCGCGGCGGGGCTTGGGCAAGTTATCGAAACGCAGGTGATCCAGCCCCTCGTCGGCGAGGCGCTCCTGAGTGAAAGCGGAGCTGAGACCATCGAGTTCCTCGGTATCCCCCCGCTCCAGCACCCAGCCTTGCCGCAGGCGTGGCAGACCGAGACGCACGTCGATGACCGCATGCTCATCGCCATAGGCACCCGAGGTGTCATAGACGGGGACCGGCTCGTTGGCTTCGAACTGCGGGTTCTCCTTGCTGCCGCCGACCAGGGTGTCGGCCAGGGCGATTTCACGCAGCCCCACCCGGATATCGGGGCGAGAACCTTCGATGAAGATGCGGCTGGAGTTGGGGTGGGCCATCCCCTTGAGGTTGTCGATAAAGCGCTGGGCGCTGGCGCGCTGCTCGCGACGGCTGGGGGCTGGCTTGCGCTGTTCGGAAACAGCCTGCTCGGATACGGCCTGTTCAGTGGCGGATGATACGGAAGTAGACATAGCAAAACTCTCATTAACTGGTTGAAGTTATGGGTGTTTGCTTGTCTGGAGTTCGAGGAGAAGATGAACTTGCGGCGGGGTGTTCACGTCAGGAGGGAGAGTGCGGGATGGATCTCCGCTGTGCTGTTCTGCCGCTTTCCTGTTGTCCTGCTTTGGGCAAGATGCTCCAAGGATGGACAACCGGACGGGACAGACTCCCTCCTGTGCGCCCTGACCCATCTCGGGTGATCCCTTCGATGAGCGGGAGAGGCTTGTCCCTTCCCCCGGCGCGGCAACCCGCAAGTTACCCTTGTTTCCCTTCGCAGGTGCTAGCCTGATCAGGTTCCACGGATCCCGAATTAACGGTCTCAGCCTCGCGTCGTTCGACGGTCGGCACTCCGACAAGATGGCGCCAGTATATACGGCCTGTTTATTTACTCAACCATGAATTTTTCACTACACTTGGGCGGTTCATTAACACAGGGATGGTGTTCATTATGCGCATAAAAAAATCATTTTTGCTCAGCCTTATCTTTCTCGGGCTGTACGGTTGCAATGGCAGTAGTGACAACAGAAAAACACTGGCTGAACAGCTCAGTTATGATCCTGCAACCCAAGTTGTTGAAAATGACATGCATGACTCCGTTTTTATTTCGGCACTGGATCTGTCCGGGTTGGACAGCAGCAAAATACAAAAAATCTCGTTCACCATCAGACCAAAAGATGGCAATTATGCCAAACCAGTAACAGCCACTTATGATTGGCAATATCTTGTAGCAAATGGCCTGTACGATGCTGCTAACAACAGGATCCAGCTCCCCATCTTTGGTTTATATAGTGCTTATCCCAATGAAGTAAAAGTCAATATTCAGTTTATTGATACCAGTAGCTACGCATTTCAAAAGACGATGATAACTGCAGACTATATAGACAGCATAGGTATTTATGACAGCGTTGGTATTAGCATCAAGCCGAGCTCGACTCCTAGCTACAGTTATTTTTATCTAAAAGGGTCAAAAAAATCGCCCATCATAATGGATGTAGATGGTGAGGTTCGTTGGGATGCTGATATAAAAATGGCTTCAGGCTCATCTGTTTTCATGGACAATAACTTCCTGACTGGCAGTACAAAAAGCAAAGCTATAGATGTCTTATCCCTCTATGGAAAAACAGATTCATTCACTGTTGATGGAACATCAATGGGTAGTGATGCCTATTTTCACCATAATATTGACCAAGGAAAAGTGGGTGTATTGATTGAACTGGATGGCACTGCCGGAGGAGCATTTAAAATAGAATCATTTTTAAGTGAAATAGACAGCAAGGGCGAAATAATAAAAGAATGGGATCTCGGTAAGATATTCTCTGAATATATGCTGCAGGAAGGAGATGACCCTAGCAATTTTGTCCGAGATGGCGTGGATTGGTTCCATATAAACGCAGCGACTTACGATCCTGCCGATGACACCTTATTAGTCTCCAGCCGCGAAAATTTTGTCGTTAAGCTGGATTACAACACAGGAAAAATCATCTGGTTGCTGGGGGATGAAACCAAACACTGGTACTCCTACCCCTCCCTGCAAAAGCTGGCCTTGTCACTCTCCTCCGGGCAGACGCCGATAGGACAACATGCCATCTCCATGACCAAAGATGGAAAACTGATGTTGTTCAACAATGGGAGAAGAAGTTTCAACAATCCTGCAGGCACCCCGACTGGCATAGACCTCGTCACCAGCCAAACCGCCATTTTCGATATCGACAACCAGAACAAGACGGCTCAGGTGGCCTGGAGTTTCGATGACGGTATCTATTCCGACATCTGTTCCAGCATCTACGAAGACAAGTTGTCTGCCCAAGGTGACTTTCTGATCAACTATGCCGCTGCCGACAACAGAAGCCGCGTCATCATTCAGGGGCTCAATAAGGATAAACAGAAACTGTTCGAGTTCACCTATCCAAGCCCGACTCCCTGCGCTACATCCTGGAATGCCATCCAGATCCCTCTGGAAAACATTCACTTCCAGTGACAGGAAGAGCAGCGCTCCCCGATGGCGCTGCTCTATCTATTCATCTTCCGGATTGGGGATCAGGATCTCGATCACCCGGCCCGTTTCATCGCGGCTCAGCACCAGTTGGCGACCCGGTTGCAGATCGGCGGGACCGCCGTTGAGCCAGCGGGTACCGGCATCGAATATGATTGTGCCCAACCCCTGCAATTGCAGCGAGTGACCGGCCACCGCGAGCAAAGGGGCCTCTGCCCGTCGCCAGTGGCTGGCCGACGCGGACTCTAGCGCAATATCCGTGAGGCGAATATGCTCGGCAACGCCGTTGCGACTCAGGATGGCAAGCCGCATGCCGGGGCTGAGCTCCCCTGTGTGGCGAACCCCGCTCAGACTTGCACTGCCCAGCTCCAGCTCGGCGCCCTGAAACTGCAGGCGAATGCCGTCGTTGTGTTCCAGTTCCACCAGCCAGAGCTCGCCATCGGCGGCCAGGGTGCAGAGCGGCAGTGCCAGCAACAGAAGGGAGGTGCGCGTCATAGCAATAAGCCCATGGTCAAACTCATGTGGAGGTTTAACTATGGATCTGAGCAGGCCATTTTGCCGGTAGACAAATGACGCTTATGTTCAGTCGTCCTCGCGGCAGCGACTCAACCGCATGCCGTCAAACTTGCACTCCAGCTCCAGCCAGCGGCCTTCGAAGGGGGCCAGGCTGTCATCCGAGGTGACATATCCCCAGATACGTCCCTGTGCGACCGGCCCTTCCAGCTCCATCTCATCGTTCTCCTCCAGAGCTTCCACCTCACGGATCACCCTCAGCCCGCCCTCTATCACCCCTTCCAGATCGACCCAGGTGCCACCGAGACCATCCTCGTTCAACCCGTCCTTGAAGCGGGTCCCTTCATCGAGCGTGAAGGGAATGCCGTTGACCATCAGCTGGCCCAGCTGCCAGGTGGTGCGACCGGTCAACTTGAACTCGGCCGACTGCGCGGTGCCAAGCGGCAACAAGATAAACAGCAAGAGCGCGCAGAGAGACTTCTTCATCGGGGATCCTCGGGGTTACACTGCCACACAGGATGGCTTGTCCAGTGTGAGACGAGCGTGAAATGCCGGTCAAAACCAGGAGATCAAAACATGAAAATACTGGTGGTGGAAGACAATCCCCAGGTGGCGGAAACCATCATGGATTACCTGGAGCTGGCGGGGCACAAGATGGACTGTGCCTATCACGGTCAGGCCGCACTGCAACTGCTGGCGCAGCAGCGTTTCGACGTCATCATCATGGATGTCATGATGCCGCGCCTGGATGGCCTGCGCACGGTAGAGCAGCTGAGAGCCGACGGGGTCGCCACCCCAGTGCTGTTTCTCACTGCCCGCGACAGTCTGGATGACAAGCTGGCGGGCTTCCGGGCCGGTGGTGACGACTATCTGGTCAAGCCCTTCGCCATGGAAGAGCTGGAGGTGCGGCTGCAGGCGCTGGCCCTGCGTGGCCCCCGCAGCGACATGGGGGCCCTCAGCGTGGGCGAGCTGACGCTGGATCCCGCCAGTGGCCGCGCCACCCGCGCGGGGGTCGAGCTCAAGCTCGGCAAGATCCCGTTCCAGATCCTCACCCTGCTGGCCCGCCGGGCCCCCGCGCTGGTCACTCGGCAAGAGGTGCTCGACACCGTCTGGGGCGATGAGGAGCCGGACTCCGACGCCCTGCGCAGCCATATCTACGCCCTGCGCAATGCCCTCGACAAGCCCTTTGCCACCCCCATGCTGGAGACTCTGCACGGCCAGGGTTATCGGCTGGTGACGCCATGATGGACGTCCTGCAGATCCTTGGCCTGCACGCAGGGAGTCAGTCATGAGTCTGCCCAGACTGCGCCGTCGCCTGATCCTGACCCTGAGCGGGGCCGGCATGCTGCTGCTGATCATCATCAGCCTGCTGATGGTGGTGGCTGAAGACAAGATGGAGGAGCTGAGCTTGCGTCACTGGCTGGAAGCCGAGGTGACCCGCTACAACGACGACTGGCTGCGGCTCGGCATGGCGGCCCCCGCCCCCAGCCCGCGTCAGTTCTCCAGCTACTGGACCCAGGCCGGCCGGCTGCCCGCCTGGCTCAAGCCCTATCAGAGCCCGGGCTTCTACGAACATGTGCTGGGGGATGAAGACAAACATTTCCTGGTACGGCCCCATCCGTCCGGCGAGGGGCTGCTCTATCTGGTATTCAACGACGACGCAGACGACTACCTTGACCCTTACGAAGACCAACTGCATCTGGCGACCCGACTGATTGGGCTGGCCCTGCTGCTCGCGTGCATCGGTTTCGGCATCTGGCTGGTGCGCCACATCACGCGCCCCCTTGAGCGATTGCGTCAACGGGTGGCTCATCTCACGCCGGATCAGGCGGATTTCGTGCCCGACGCCCCCTGGCAGGAGCTGCGGGACATAGAGCTGGCGCTGCTGACCGGCAAGCACGAGGTGGCCGCCGTGTTCGCTCGCGAACAGGAGTTCAGCCGCTTCGCCAGCCACGAGCTGCGCACCCCCAACATGGTGATCCAGGGATCAGCCGCCCTGCTCGGCAAGGTGACGGACCTGCCCGCCCCCGCCGCGCGCGCCACCCTGCGCATCCGCGCCGCCGCCGATGAGATGGCGCTGCTCACCGAGACCTTCCTGCTGCTGGGCCGCAAGGAGGCGGTGGAGCGCCCCCCCCAGCAGGTAGCACCGCTCATCCGCCGGGAGCTCGAGCGCCTGGCACCGCTGTTGCGGCGGGAGACACTGGATATCCGGCTGCACCTCGATGAGGAGAGCGGGGTGAACGCCCCCCTCTCATTGCTCGCCATTGCGCTCGGCAACCTGCTCAAGAATGCCCTGAGCTATGCCGAGGGGCATATCGAGATCACGCTCGCGGAGCAGATCCTCACCATCAGCAACCCGACCGCGGCAGCGCCGGATCAGATCCTGGGCTACGGCTGCGGCCTCACCATCATACAGCGCATCTGCGAGAAGCTGGGCTGGCAGATAGAGACCCGGCTGGAGGATGGCGTGTTCAGCGCCAGACTGGCGATGAGAGGGTAACGCGGCACAGGGCAGATCCCGTGTGCATAAAGCAATGATGCCACCTCATTCCCACCCCAGCGTCCCAAGGGAAAAGAAAACACCTTCCCGCTTGAGCCCAAAAGGGCAAAGCCCAGAAACGACAAGGCGCCCGAAGGCGCCTTGTGTTGATACCACGCTGCAAGCCGTCAATGGCTCATTCGGCAGGCTTGTTTTTGCGGCTCGCCTTGAGTTCGAGAAACTCGATGATCTTGCCCGCCACATCCTTGCCGGAGGCCGCCTCCACCCCTTGCAGGCCAGGGGAGGAGTTCACCTCCAGCACCAGCGGGCCACGGGCAGAACGCAGAATATCCACCCCGGCCACATCCAGCCCCATGATCTTGGCAGCCTGTACGGCGGTCGCCCGCTCTTCCGGGCTTATCTTGATCGCCTCGGCGGTGCCGCCACGGTGCAGGTTGGAACGAAACTCCCCCGGCTGGGCCTGACGACGCATGGCCGCCACCACCTTGCCATTGACCACCAGGCAACGAATGTCGGCACCGTTGGCCTCGCGGATATACTCCTGCACCAGGATATTGTTGTTGGTCTGGATAAAGGCCTCGATCACGCTCTCGGCGGCTTTCTGGGTCTCACACAGCACAACGCCGATCCCCTGGGTCCCTTCCAGCAGTTTCACCACCAGGGGAGCCCCCCCCACCATGGTAATGAGATCCGGCACATCGTAGGTGCTGTGGGCATAACCCGTGATGGGCAGACCTATACCGTGGCGCGACAGCAGCTGCATGGCTCGCAGCTTGTCGCGGGAACGGGAGATGGCCACCGAGCTGTTGAGGGCCATGGTGTTCATCATCTCGAACTGGCGCAGCACGGCGGTGCCGTAAAAGGTAATGCTGGCGCCGATACGCGGGATCACTGCGTCGTAACTCTCCAGCTCTCGCCCTTCGTAATGAATGGAGGGGCTGTGGGAGGCGATATTCATGTAGCAGCGCAGGGTGTCGAGCACCTCTACCTGATGACCGCGCGCCTGTGCCACCTCGACCAGACGGCGGGTGGAATAGTTTCTGGGCTCACGGGATAAAATAGCAATCTTCATGAAAATGACAGACCTGATAATCGGGCTGGAGAGTATAAGGTGCCACGGACTGCTGACAACGCCAATCCTTTCCCCTTACCATTCGACCTTTTGCAAGATCCCGTCAACGAGATTCAATGAGGACCGCGCAACTGCTGTTGCAAGGTCAGCAACAGTCTAACCTCCTGCAGACGACGGGCGGTCGTCCCCTGCCATCCCCCGACGGGAATGGGCGCCAGCAGGGTATCGGCGAGGCAGTCCCGATAGAGTAACCCCAGGTGATGCCAGCGATGTACCACGCCGTGGTCGTGATAATGCAGCCACTCCTGATTGCCGCTGCGAAATAGCTCTATGTGGCGACCATCAAAGAGATTTATACAGACCCCCTTTTTCTCGACCCCAGGCCCGGCATACTTGTCGAGCCAGAGTGTCAACGGCACACCGGCCGCCTCGCCCCTCAAGCAGGCTCGTCCTTCGGCGCTATCCAGATCACCATAGGAGATGGACTGACCCAGCCGATCGGCCACTCCCTCTGCTACCAGCATCAGTCGGTCGTCCCCGCCGAGTGCCACCAGCAGCTCACGGAGCATCGCCAACAGATGGGTGCCGATATCGAGGATGACCCCGTCAGGGTGGCGCAGGATCCGCTGATCCGGCTCACCGGTGGCAAAATTGAGCGCATAAGGATGCCCCTCGTCATCGATGCCGCACGGCTCCAGCAAAAAGCCCTCGACCGAGGCGACCTCCGCCAGCGTGACTGGTGTGATGGTTCTCGCCGGTTGAGACTGCAGTTGCCAGCTGGCATCCAGTCCGCCATTGAGCAACCGCTGGACGGCGTTGCGAGCCATCCAGTGATCCAGCGCCAGCACCCGCGCGGCGATCTGCGGCTCGGACAACAGCCGCTGCAGGCGAGCTTGCTGGGCCAGAGTCGCCACCACGGGCTTCTCCACCAGAATGAGGGGGACGTCGCTCGCCAGCGCCTGTTCAAGCACCGGCAGATGGAGCAGGGATGGCGTGGCGATGACCAGCCGATCGAGGGACTGCGCCAGCAGGGCCTCCAGGGTTGGCAGCGAGCTCACTCCCGACAAGCTGCGGGCGGGGTCGAATCCCCACAAGGCGGCATCGGGAGCCAGGCTTTGCAGTGCTGGGAGATAGGCCGTCTCGACGACGGCCCCCAGGCCAACGAATCCAATCTTCATAGCACCTCAGCTTGCTTGGGTCCGTTCAGACCTGGATCTGCTCCGTCGCGGCGGGATCAATTCAGATTCGGCCCCAACCAGCGCTCGGCTTCCACCAGCGTCATCCCCTTGCGGGCGGCGTAATCTTCCACCTGATCCTGCTGGATCTGCGCCACCGCGAAGTATTTGCTGTCGGGGTGTGAGAAGTACCAGCCCGACACGGCCGCTCCCGGCCACATGGCGTAGGATTCGGTCAGCTTCATGCCGATGGCCTGCTCGACACCCAACAGCTCCCAGATGCTGCCTTTTTCGGTGTGCTCCGGACAGGCCGGGTAACCAGGGGCCGGACGTATGCCGCGATAGTTTTCGCGAATGAGATCCTCGTTGCTGAGGTCCTCGTCAGGGGCATAGCCCCAGTGCCGCTTTCGCACCTGCTCGTGCAGGTACTCGGCGAAGGCCTCGGCGAGGCGGTCGCACACCGCCTGGATGAGGATGGCGTTGTAGTCGTCGTGATCCGCCTTGTAAGCTTGCGCTATGGCCTCCTCACCGATGCCGCCGGTCACCGCGAAGGCACCAATCCAGTCCGGCTTGCCGCTCTCTTTCGGCGCCACATAATCCGCCAGACAGTAGTTGGGGAAGCCCTGCTTCTCGCTCTGCTGGCGCAAATGGTGCAGCACCTTGCGCACTTCGCTGCGCGACTCGTCGGTGTAGACCTCTATGCTGTCGCCCACCCCGTTGGCCGGGAACAACCCTATGATACCGGCGCAGCGCACGCTCTGATCCTGCTCCAGCTGATCCAGCATGGCGTTGGCATCGGCAAACAGCTTGGTCGCCTCCTCACCGATGATCTCGTCCTCCAGGATGCGCGGATACTTGCCCGCCAGCTCCCAGCTGAGGAAAAACGGCGTCCAGTCGATGTAGGGACGCAGCACGGAGACGGACACGTTTTCGAACGTCTGCACGCCGGGCTCACGGGGGGCTGGCGGTTGATAATTCACCCAGTCCAGCTGCTGCCGGTTGGCGCGGGCGTGGGCCAGGGAAACCGGCTTGGAACGAGGCTGCTTGCGGGCATGCTGATCCCGGGCTACCTCGTACTCCTTGTCGATGCGGGCGACAAACGCAGGCTTGAGTTCCGGGTTGAGCAGGCTCTGGGCCACCCCGACGGCGCGCGAGGCGTTGGAGACATAGACCACGGGTTCCGAGTAGTTCTGCTCTATCTTGACCGCCGTGTGCGCCTTGGAGGTGGTGGCGCCGCCGATCAAGAGCGGCAGCTTGAAGCCCTGGCGCTCCATCTCCTTGGCCACGTGCACCATCTCGTCGAGAGACGGAGTGATAAGGCCCGAGAGGCCGATGATATCCGCCCCCACTTCCCGCGCCGTCTTGAGAATTGTCTCGCAGGAGACCATGACCCCGAGATCGACGATCTCGTAGTTGTTGCACTGCAGCACCACCCCGACGATGTTCTTGCCGATGTCGTGCACATCCCCCTTCACGGTGGCGAGCACTATCTTGCCGTTGCTGTAGCCGCCCTGTTTTTCGGCTTCGATGTAGGGTTGCAGATAGGCCACCGCCCGCTTCATCACCCGCGCAGACTTCACCACCTGGGGCAGGAACATCTTGCCCGCACCAAACAGATCGCCGACCACGTTCATGCCGTCCATCAGCGGCCCTTCGATCACGTGCAGCGGCTTCTCGGCGCCGGCCCGCGCCTCCTCGGTATCCTCTTCAATAAAATCCGTGATCCCCTTGACCAGGGCGTGCTCCAGCCGCTTGCCCACCGGCCAGCTGCGCCACTCCTGATCTCGCGGATCCTCCGCCTGGGCACCGGCGCCACGATACTTCTCGGCAATGGCCAGCAGATCCTCGGTGGCACTGTCACTCAAGTTGAGCACCACCGCCTCGACCTTAGCCTTCAGTTCGGCAGGAATGTCTTCATAGATGGCGAGCTGACCGGCATTGACTATCCCCATGTCCATGCCGTTCTGGATGGCGTGGTAGAGGAAGACGGCGTGAATGGCTTCGCGCACCGGTTCGTTGCCACGAAACGAGAAGGAGACGTTGGAGACGCCGCCCGAGATCATGGCGTGGGGCAGATGGGTCTTGATGTCCTTCACCGCCTCGATGAAGTCCACCGCGTAGTTGTTGTGCTCGTCGATGCCGGTCGCCACCGCGAAGATGTTGGGATCGAAGATGATGTCTTCCGGCGGGAAGCCCACCTGATCCACCAGGATCCGGTAGGCGCGCTGACAGATCTCGAACTTGCGGGCACGGGTATCGGCCTGACCCACCTCGTCGAACGCCATCACTATGACGGCGGCGCCATAGCGACGCAGCAGCTTGGCCTGGGCGATGAATTTCTCCTCCCCCTCCTTCATGGAGATGGAGTTGACCACCGGCTTGCCCTGCACGCACTTGAGGCCCGCCTCCAGCACCTCCCACTTGGAGGAGTCGATCATCACGGGCACCCGGGCTATGTCCGGCTCGCCAGCGATCAGGTTCAGGAAGCGCACCATGGCCGCCTCGGCGTCCAGCATCCCCTCGTCCATGTTGATGTCGATGATCTGGGCGCCGCTCTCCACCTGCTGCTTGGCGACATCCAGCGCCTCGTCGTAGAGCCCCTCCTTGATCAGCCTCTTGAACTTGGCCGAGCCGGTGACGTTGGTACGCTCCCCCACGTTCACGAACATGGAGTCCGCCGTGATGATAAGGGGCTCGAGGCCCGACAGCCGGCAGGCTACCAGCAGTTCGGGCAGAACGCGCGGCTTGAGGCCTGCCACGGCATCGGCCATGGCGCGAATATGGGTCGGGGTGGTACCACAGCAGCCCCCCACCAGATTGAGGAAGCCGCTCGAAGCCCACTCGCGGATATGCTCCGCCATCTCGCCCGCGTCCAGATCGTACTCGCCAAACGCATTGGGTAGGCCGGCGTTGGGGTGGGCACTGACACAGGCTTCGCTGATGCGCGACAGCTCTTCCACGTACTGGCGCAGCTCGTCGGGGCCGAGCGCGCAGTTGAGGCCAAACGAGATGGGCTTGACGTGGCGAAGCGAATGATAGAAGGCTTCCGTGGTCTGGCCGGAGAGGGTACGGCCGGAGGCATCCGTGATGGTGCCGGAGATCATCACCGGCAGGGCGTAGCCCAGCTCCTCGAACACCAGATCCACCGCGAAGGCGGCGGCCTTGGCGTTGAGGGTATCGAAGATGGTCTCGATCAGAATGAGGTCAGCCCCCCCCTCGATGAGGGCGTGGGTCGACTCCGTGTACGCAGCCACCAGCTGGTCATAGGTGACGTTGCGCTTGCCGGGATCGTTCACGTCCGGCGAGATGGAACAGGTGCGGTTGGTCGGGCCCAAGACCCCGGCCACGAAACGCGGCTTGGCCGGGTCTTTGGCCGTCCACTCATCGGCGACGGCGCGGGCCAGCCTCGCAGCCTCACGGTTGATCTCGGCGGAGAAATCTTCCATCTCGTAATCGGCCATGGCGATACGGGTGGCGTTGAAGGTGTTAGTCTCGAGGATGTCGGCCCCGGCAGCGCAATACTGATCGTGGATCTCGCGTATCACCGCAGGCCGGGTCAATACCAGCAGATCATTGTTGCCCTTGATGTCGGTATGCCAGTCGGCAAAGCGCTCACCCCGATAGTCCGCCTCACCCAGCTTGTAGCCCTGGATCATGGTGCCCATGGCCCCGTCGATGATCAGGATCCGCTCCTTGAGACAGGATTCCAGCTTCTTCTTTATGTCCGACTTTTTATTCGACTCTATGCTCGACACCGCTCGTTCCTCTTACATCCATGCAACTGCGTGAAGTTCATCCTAGCAGCAAACAAATCAAATAGAAATCTAGCCGTCTATCTGTCCGTAATTGCGGCCCATATACTCATAAATAGGTAATGAGTAACATGTGACCCCAGAGTACCCTATGCCCGTCCTCAATAGGGATACGTGCTTGCTGTTTACAAAAGAGAAAAATAACTATGAGCGTCTACTACACACTCTGCTTCCTGGCAGCGTTGGCGATCTTCATCGCCTTTGCCAATCAGTATGTTGTGAAGATCCAGACCACCATCGCCATCACCGCCGGATCCATGCTGATCTCCGCGCTGCTGGTGCTGTTCGGTAAGCTGGGCTGGTTCAATCTCGAACCCCTGGCCGTCAAAACCATGGAAAGCATCGACTTCCAGAATTTCCTGCTGAAGGGGATCCTGGGCTTCCTGCTGTTCGCCGGTGGTCTCGGCATCAATCTGAAGGCATTGCGTAGCCAGAAGTGGGAGATCACCATTCTCTCCATCGTGGCGACCCTGCTCTCCACCTTCATCATCGGCTACGGCTTCTGGTTCATCGCCAGGCTGCTGGGCTGGGAATTGCCGCTGGTCTACTGCATGTTGTTCGGGGCCCTGATCTCCCCCACCGACCCCATCGCCGTGCTGGCCATCGTCAAGAAGATGAAGGCGCCACCCCAGATCGCCATCCAGATCGAAGGGGAATCCCTGTTCAACGACGGTGTCGGTCTGGTGATCTTCGCCACCGTGTTTGCCGTCGCCTTTGGCGGGGTGGACCCCACCTTCGGCAGTGTGGCCGGCCTGTTCCTGCATGAGGCCCTCGGCGGCATCTTGTTCGGCGCCGTGCTGGGCCTCATCGCCCACGTGATGATCAGCGCCACCGATGACGGCTCCCTGGAGCTGCTGCTGACCCTCTGCATCCCGACCGCTGGCTTTGCGCTGGCCAACATGGTCGGCGTCTCAGGCGCCCTGGCCATGGTGGTCACCGGCATCATGATCGGCAACTGGACACGCCATTCGGGTTTCTCCGAGCAGAGCAGCCATCACCTGGATCACTTCTGGGAGTTGATGGACCAGTTCCTCAACGCCCTGTTGTTCCTGCTGATCGGTCTGGCACTGGTGTTGCTGGAACTCGCCTGGCAAGACTGGATCCTGCTGGTCATCGCGGTTCCCCTCTGTCTGGCCGCCCGCTTCATCAGCGTGTCGCTGCCCTACATGGCCTTCCGCCGCTATCGCAGCTACAACAAGTTCTCGGTGCGGATCCTCACCTGGGGCGGTCTGCGCGGCGGTCTGGCCATGGCCATGGCGCTGGCGTTGCCCTCCGGTGTCATGATGTTGCCGGAACACGGCGTCGATCTGCGGGAAGTGATCCTGGTGATGACCTACTCGGTGGTGATGTTCTCCATCGTGGTGCAGGGCATGACCATCACCCCCATGATCACCGCCGCCAAGAAGGCCAGCGGCGACTACTGAGTCACCCGCTGACCCCGGTTGGCACCATGCAAAAGGGCTCCCGACGGGAGCCCTTTTTGTGGCTGGCGATACTGAAAAAAACGGATTTGATACAAAACCACCAAATAATTGTTTGCTTTTTATTCATATCGAGGAGAGAATGCGCACCGGCTAGTTAATCAGCCCTGTTTATGTTTACCCTGCAATGCTTCACCTCACGATGAATCCTGTCAGTATCCGCATAACCTTCTTCTGATTTACTCGCCTCGAGAACCGTCAGGCTGTCTGCCTGCGTTGCCCGGCTCTCACGGCGCAGACCCGTTCTGCCCACCCAATTTGATTTATGCATCAGCATATTCCTTGACAGTGCAGACGCCCGTGACTCGGGCTGGGTATTCCTGCGCGCTTGTCGACCCTGGCGGTTGACCGCGCCCATTAACCTGAAATTTGCAAAACAAGGAGCAAACACTTAATTTATATAGAGAAATACCATGATGAAAGCCATACATACACACAAGCCCCTGCGTCGCAGCAAACCCATCAACCTGCCTCCACAAGAGCAGGATTCCGATGCGTTCCTGATCCAGTTCAGCACCCGCTTCAGCGGCGGTTTCGCCATCTCCTGTGATGGTATCGCTGGCGAGTTCTCCATCGAAGACCTCAACTGATCCTGCCTGCCAACCGGCAGCGCCCGATGCAGACAGGCCGCAACTCACGGCGGCCTCTTTGTTTCACCTCTTGAACTTAATTTCTCCCGCACCAGCGCGACTCACAGCGCCTTCCATCACAGACTGTCAGCCACGTCTCGCCGTTGCACGCTTCAGACTGGACAGGTTTGAGTTCCGACCGCCTCCAGCAGCAGACACTCGTCAGCATCCTCGCTCAACTTGACCAGACGACTGCGCACCAGCCCCAGCTTGGCCAGCAGTGCCACCGATCGCTCGTTGCCCGGCGTGACGATGGCGATCACCCGCACAATCCCCAGCCTTTCCCGACCATCCTGCAGCGCCGCCTGCGCCGCTTCTATGCCGTAACCCTGACCCCGATAGGCGGGCAGGAAGGCATAACCTATGTCTTCGCAAGGCAAGGTATCGCGCTTGATAAGACCGCAGATGCCGAGCTTGGCCTCATCACTCCTGCGCGCGACCAGATAGAGACCGTGGCCATGGAGGGCATAGCTGACGGCAGGCCCCTGCTGGATGTAGTTTTCGGCGTCGAACAGGGTGCGAATACCCCGATCCCCTATGTAGCGGTGAAAATCGGGATCGTTGAGCAGTTCGAGAATGAAGGGGGCATCGGCTATGGTCAGTTCGCGCAGCAGCAGGCGCTCGGAGAGGATCATGGCAAGGACTCTTTCAGCAAAAACAGGCCCTCAAGACTGCCCCTGCTCCGCCTCGTTGGCAAGGCAAACTCCATGAAAAAGGGCCGCAGTGCGGCCCCGATAACAGGATGAGCAGGCTCAGGCCGCCAGCAGACCCGCATAGCCATTGCCCTGCTCGCGCAAGGCCATGAACACGGCGGCACAATCCGGCCAGGCCAGGCCGAGTCGCTCGGCCACCTGCGTGGGCCACTCGGGTGGCGCCTCCTCCCCTACATCCGACTGCGCCGCCAGCACTATGCCCAGGTGGATCAATGCAGCCTCGGCAGAGAACTCCTTGGCCAGCAAGGGGTTGTAATGATACTCCACCGCATGGCAGATGCTGAGAGGGAATTGCCAGCGCCTGGCCATCTCGGCCCCTGTCTGGGCATAGTTGAAGCCGACCACCAGCTCCTCGGCCTTGGCGCGCCCCTTGCTGGGCTCCAGATCCTTGATATGGTTCACCATGTTCTCCGGCAACCCCACATGCATGATGAGCCGCCCCATGTCGTAGAGCAGGGCGCAGGTGAACACTTCTTCCCCCTTCATGCCCTTGAGCTTGGCGAGTCGCCTGGCCAGCTCGGCCACGTCGAACACCTTGCCCCAGAAGTGTTTGAGGTCGATGCCGGGCACCGCATTGATGGAGCCTGTCAGACCACAGGCCAGCACCATGTTGCGCACCACATCGACCCCGAGTCGCACCACCGCCTCGTTGACGGTGGCGACCTGGCGACTGCCGCCAAACTTGGCGGAATTGGCCAGCCGCAGCAGCTTGGCCGAAATGACGGGATCCTTGTTGATCTTCTTGGCGATCAACAGGATATCCGGTTCCTTCTCACTGAAGGTCTGCACCAGATCGCGCATGACTTCGGGCACATTGGGCAGATTTTGGGGCTTGGATAACAGCGAGTCTATGGTGGGCATCTTGATATCCGTCCATGCAATTTTATGATGGTTTTCGTTTGCCGACAGCAAACCCACAATAAGTATGGGTAACAAAAAGCAGCCTCACAGAAATGTTTTTATCGACATATTTCAATGTGTTAATGCCATTGTGGCTATACTGGCACCCTTTATGACATGACGAGGAAGTTGAGCATGAGCGAATCCACCGAGTTCTTTGACGAACAGACCCTGCTGGAGATGGTCGACAACCAGCTGATCGACGGCCACCCATTGCAGGTCAAGGCGACCCTGATGCGGCTGGTGATGAAGGGCACCCCACGGGAAGAGGCGCTGCAATACATTGCCTGCGCACTCGGCGCCGAACTGATGGCGATGGAGGCCGAACAGGGACCCTTCAACCTTGAGCGTTACGCTCAGTTTCTGGACTCCCTGCCCGAGATGCCCTGGGCCGAGTAAGCGCTCTTGCCAGCGATTATCATGGCTGCCATTGCACGCGCGGGGGCAGAATTGCCGTGATAGCAACCCGGGCTGAAGCACTTCCCCCCGTTCCTGCGCCACCACACCCGCCCAGTTCAACCAAGAAGTGAGGCCACCATGTCCCATCAGGATGGTGGTCCCCATCATGTTGGCGGGATGAAGCAACCACTTCGACCTCACGGATGCCTTCACCCGCAGTTTCACGACGTCGCCCTGCGCTACAACGACGACAAGGGCGAGCGGGAGTCCAACCGCGACTAGACGGTGGCGGGCAGCAGGTCGGTGAAGACGAAGCCATCCCGCTCCACCGTCTCCCCCACCCGGATGGCCAGCGGCCGCTGGAACATGGGGCCGTCCCAGGCCAGGGTATGAAACTCGCCATTCTCGCCGCAGGGATCTACCCCGTCGGGCAGGGCCGCCAGCAGGGCCACGTCAAACTCATGCCCGCCGAGGGTAGCGGGCAGTTTGCGCGGATCCAGGGTGCTGATCCTGGCTCGGAGCCCTGCCGCCATCATCTCGCCTGCCAGCTCGTCGGTCTTGCTGCCCCACAGCGGAAACAGCGGCGTGATCCCCGTCCCCACCAGCTGCCGCTCCCGATAGGCGCGCACATCCTCGAGGAAGAGATCACCAAACGCCATGTGGTGGATCCCCTCTGCCACCACACCTGCGATGAAGTCGGTCATGATGCGGGCGTAATCCTCATTGGTGCAGGGCCAGGGTAGATCGAGGGTGGTCAGCGGCAAGCCAACGCACTCGGCTTGCTGCATCAGCAACTGCTTGCGCACCCCGTGCATGGCCACCCGCTCGAAGGCCTGATTGAGGGTAGTAAACAGACCCACTACCTCAATGGCCGGATCCTGTCGCAATGTGTGCAACGCCCAGGCACTGTCTTTGCCGCTGCTCCAGGAGAGCAGCACCTTGGTTTTCGTCATGATTTCTTCCGCTGTCTTGTGCCCGGAAACCGACGCGTTTCTGGGCATAGTCGTTGTCATTCGCCCCGGGAGCAGACTCCCGGATGTGGATCCTGTACCACCCACCTCACTGCACCAAAAAGCTGCAAGACAGTATTGCAAATACTGCGATTTACATAACAGGATGCAAAAGCATACCCTCGGTAATGAGCGTGTCCCCTGCAAGGATGGGGAACAATAACTAAAAAAACGATGGGAAACATAAGGATATGACGACAGTCACACAAGCTTACGACCACAGCCGTCCCCTCAACCGACAGGATTACAAGACCCTGAGCCTGGCCGCCCTCGGCGGTGCTCTCGAATTCTACGACTTTATCATCTTCGTCTTCTTCGCCGTGGTGATTGGCGAGCTGTTCTTCCCGGCTGACATTCCCGAATGGCTGCGCCAGTTCCAGACCTTCGGCATCTTCGCCGCCGGTTATCTGGCCCGCCCCCTCGGCGGTATCATCATGGCTCACTTCGGTGATCTCATCGGCCGCAAACGCATGTTCACCCTCAGCATCCTGCTGATGGCGCTGCCCACCCTGCTGATCGGCCTGCTGCCAACCTACGCCACTCTCGGTATCGCAGCCCCTCTGCTGTTGCTGCTGCTGCGGATCCTGCAAGGAGCCGCCATCGGGGGCGAAGTACCGGGTGCCTGGGTATTCGTGGCGGAGCACGTCCCCGCCCGCCGGGTTGGCGTTGCCTGCGGCACCCTGACCGCCGGGCTGACGGCCGGCATACTGCTCGGCTCCCTGGTAGCCACCGCCATCAACCGTGGTATGAGCCCGGCCGAGGTGAGTGACTGGGGCTGGCGTCTGGCCTTCGTGCTCGGCGGGGGATTCGGCATCGTCGCCATGTACTTGCGCCGCTGGCTGCACGAAACCCCGGTCTTTGCCGAGATGCAGGCCAACAAGGCACTGGCGGAAGAGCTGCCGCTCAAGACAGTGCTGCGCAGCCACAAGGGCAGCGTAGTAATATCCATGCTACTCACCTGGCTGCTCTCCGCTGGTATCGTGGTGGTGATCCTGATGACCCCCACCTACCTGCAGAAGGTGCATGGCATCAGCCCGGCCGATGCACTGACCGCCAACTCGCTGGCCATTCTTGCCCTGACGCTGGGCTGTATCGTCTATGGCCGGCTGATCGATGCCATCGGCAGCGGTCCCACCTTCATGTTCGGTTCCCTGCTGCTGGCAGGTGCCAGCTATGCCTTTTATCACGGCTTGATCGCGGGCACCGACCAACTGTTACCGCTCTACACGCTGGCGGGCTTCGCGGTCGGGATCGTCGGTGCCGTCCCCTATGTCATGGTGAACGCCTTCCCGGCAGTGGTGCGCTTCTCCGGCCTCTCCTTCTCCTACAACGTGGCCTACGCCATCTTTGGCGGACTGACCCCCATGCTGGTCACCCTCTGGATGGCAAGCGATGTGCTGGCTCCTTCCCACTATGTGGTAAGCCTGTCGGTGCTGGGCTTTGCCATCGGTATGCGGCTCTGGCTACAACAACGCAAGCCACGCCATTCCCCTCCCCAAACAGCCTGACCAATCAAAAAGCCCTGACCATGTCAGGGCTTTTTGATACTGCTTATGTTCAGCTTGGCAGACATAAGATAGCCTCCCTCCTGGGCCTTGCGACTGACCGGCCCGGGACTGTTCCCTTCCACTTCTGTTATCCGAGGCTCAAGATGTTCTTTCAGGTCGTATTTATCGCCTTGCTTGCCCTGCTGCCCATGGTCAATCCCCCCACCACGGCCACCCTGCTACTGGGGCTGAGCAAGGGCATGTCCCGTGAACACGTGCGTCGCCAGATCAATCTGGCCGCCATCTATCTCTTCTGCACCCTCTGTGTCAGCTTCTTCATCGGCTCCTCCATTTTGGATCTGTTCGGGATCTCGATTCCCGGCCTGCGCCTGGCAGGGGGGCTCATTATCGCCTTCATCGGCTTTCGCATGCTGTTTCCGGCCCCGAGCCAGGCGACTGGCGTCGATATCAACCAGAGCATCGCTTTCGTGCCGCTGACCATGCCCAGCATGTGCGGACCGGGCACCATGGCACTGGTGATCAGCGGCGCCGCCCAGATCGCCGAGCTGCCCGGCGAGTACAACCGCTTCACCGTCTATGCCGCCATGGTGACCGCCTTTGCCCTGATTAGTGCACTCAGCTGGGGTGTGCTCAAGCTGGCGGATCCGGTCTGCAAGATCCTCGGCGCCACCGGCATCGACGCCATAACCCGAATCATGGGCTTCCTGCTGGTGTGCATGGGTATGCAATTCTGCATCAACGGCATCAAGGAAGTGGCGCAGGATCCGGTGTTCCATGGCGCCTCTGCGGTGCAAACGGCACCTGCATTGCCACATGTGTCTGGTGCACTTGAACAGTTGGAAGATGCCCGCCAGCACTGACTGAAAACGATGTCATAAAACCTCAACGATCGTTACTGATCTTGCGCCTGATCATGTTACTGACACACAAATGAGTTAGTGTGATTTTTATACAGATTCAATTCAGAGTGTGCTTGATAGGTTTGTAGATGGGGACACCCACTCACTGCAGGAGACGTGCAAATGGAAAAGATGCTGACCGAGATTGGAAGCTACAGCCTGTTTCATGAATATCTGAATGTGGTCGGTGCCGCCAGCCCCGCCCTGACACGGATCAAAACACGATGGGAATACAAACAGAGCGATCGTCTGGTTGCCCAGATCAGGGTCGATCCACAAGGTAATGCGCGATTCTACATAGACGCCAGAGCCATATCGGTCAACTGACCCAGTTACCCGTATCAACCAGCCCCGGCCACGCTCCGGGGCTTTTTGTTGGCCGTCCATCAGCCCCAGACCCTCATCCACTTCACCAGCGCCACCCAGCCCCCGTCGATATCACCAAGGAGGAATTTTAATGACTTAAAAACAAAAATAAATGGAATAATTAATTATGCGACATTGATCTCATAATAGAAATCAAAAATCGATAATCATGCCTGTCATCAAGAGGGATGTTTTACGCCGGGACTGGCGATGACCTGAAGTAGAGGAAACGATGACCATTGACCTATCAAGCATGATTACCGAGACCCGCAACCCGGCCAGCGGCGAGATCGACCAGCTGCCGACCCTGGAGATGCTGCGCGTCATCAATCAGGAGGATCAGCAGGTAGCGCTGGCGGTCAGCCAGTTGCTGCCCGAGATCACCCACGCGGTCGATGCCATCGCGGCGGCATTCGACAAGGGGGGCCGGCTGGTCTACATCGGCGCCGGCACCTCGGGCCGGCTCGGCATTCTCGATGCCAGCGAGTGCCCGCCCACCTACGGCGTCTCTGCCGAGCAGGTGATCGGTCTGATCGCCGGCGGCCACAAGGCCATACTGCAGGCGGTCGAAAACGCCGAAGATGACGCCGAGCTCGGCGCCCAGGACCTGAAAAACATCCAGTTCTGCGCCGACGACGTGCTGGTAGGCATCGCCGCCAGCGGCAGAACCCCTTATGTACTGGGCGCCATGGCCCACGCCAGAACGGTGGGAGCCACGGTATGCAGCATCAGCTGCAACCCGGGCAGCCCGCTGGCCAAGGCTGCCGATATCAGCATGGTGGCGGTGGTCGGCCCCGAGATTGTGACCGGCTCCTCCCGCATGAAGGCGGGTACGGCGCAGAAGCTGATCCTCAACATGCTCTCCACCGGCGCCATGATCCGCACCGGCAAGGTCTACGGCAACCTGATGGTGGACGTGGAGGCCACCAACGCCAAGCTGGTGGAGCGGCAGAAGCGCATCGTGGTGGAGGCCACCGACTGCGACCGCGCCACGGCGGAGCGGGCGCTGACCGAGGCGGACAACCACTGCAAAACCGCCATAGTGATGATCCTGGCCGGGCTTTCGGCCGACGAGGCCCGCACCCGTCTGCAAAGCAGCAACGGCTTCATCAGCCAGTGTACCCGCTGATCGGCCAACCGCACATTGGCCGGGCCAGGGATGGCAATACCACAACAAAAACGGGGTGCTCAGGCACCCTCATGACACAACAGACTGACTGGGTTCTTTATGGCAAAAATAACTGACTCCATGATTGGCCAGATCATCCAGGCCATCGGCGGCCGGGATAACATCACCAACTGTGGCCACTGCATGACCCGGCTGCGGCTGAGCCTGGCGGACAGCCTGCATGCCGACCGCGATACCATCAAACGGATCGCCGGGGTGATGGGGGTGATTGAAAGCGACAACCAGTTCCAGATCGTGCTTGGCCCGGGCAAGGCCCAGACAGCCTGCGAGATGATGAACGGCATGCTGAGCGCTGATGCGGGCACCCTGACCGCCCCTCGCCCGCAATCAACGGATCTTAGCGACATCGCCGCCGCCAACAAACAGGCGCTGAAACAGAAACAGAGCAGCGCGGCACATCGCTTCCTGGCCAAGTTTGCCACCATTTTTACCCCGCTTATTCCCGGCTTTATCGCAGCGGGGCTACTGCTCGGCTGTGCCACGCTGATCGAGCAGACCCTGTTGCTGGAAGGGCAGCAGACAGGGGGGGGGCTGGCCGAATTCGTCGGCTACATGAAACTGTTCAGCAAGGGATTGTTCAGCTTCCTCAGCATTCTGATCGGCTACAACGCCCAGAAAGCATTTGGCGGATCCGGGGTCAACGGCGCCATCCTCGCCTCCCTGTTTGTCATGGGGTATGACCCCCAGGCCAGCAGCGGGATCTACTCAGGCATCAGCGACTTCTTCGGCCACCAGATCGATCCGCGCGGCAACATCATCGGCGTGCTGATCGCCTGCATCATCGGTGCCTCGGTGGAGCGTCAGGTTCGCCGCTTCATGCCGGACAGTCTGGATATGATCCTCACCTCCTGCATCACCCTGCTGATCATGGGGGCCGTCACCTTTATCCTGATCATGCCCCTCGGCGTACAACTCTACAACGGCATGTCCTGGCTCTTCATCAACCTCAATGGCAACCCGTTCGGTACCGCCATTCTGGCCGGCCTGTTCCTCATCTCGGTAATGTTCGGTATCCACCAGGGGTTCGTACCCGTTTACTTTGCGCTGATGGATGCCCAGGGCTTCAACTCTCTGTTCCCCATCCTGGCGCTGGCCGGTGCCGGACAGGTAGGGGCTGCATTGGCGCTCTACAGCCGGGCAGGCAAGGATTCACTGCTGCGCACTCAGGTGAAGGGCACCATCATCCCGGGCATTCTGGGGGTCGGTGAGCCGCTGATATACGGCGTCACCCTGCCACGGGTCAAACCCTTCATCACCGCCTGCTGCGGTGGTTCGCTGGGCGGCTTCGTGGTTGGCCTAATCTCCTGGATGGGTCTGCCGGTCGGTCTCAACACCGTCTTTGGCCCCTCCGGCATCGTCGCCCTGCCGCTGATGACCTCTGCCCAGGGGATCTTCCCCGGCATGATGGTCTATGCCGTCGGCCTCGCCGTCGCCTACCTCGGCGGCTACCTCTTCACCCTGATGTTCGGCTGCAAGAACGTCGATCTGAGTTAATCCCTCCTCCGGATTGATAGCCAAGGTCTGGCCCCGAGCAATCGGGGTCATGGCCAAACTCATCCCGGCTCTGGCGCAGAGCCCATACAGGAACGATAAAAAAATGAAAAAATCCATGCTTGCTCTGGTTCTTCCCGCTCTGTTCGGCGCAGGTTCCGCCCATGCGGCCGTCATCTATCAGGCTGACGATGGCTCCAACGTCGATCTCTACGGCCGTCTTGGTTTCAACATTTCCGACAAGAAGAGCGGCAATGATCGGGGTGACTTCGATGGCCGTATCGGCTTTACCGCCCGTCAGACCGTCAACGAAGATGTGGCAGTGATCGGCATGGCGCAATATCAGGTCAATGCGGCCGAATACGCCAACAACGTGCAGCAGAACAGCAGCGATCTCACCGCCCGTTACGTCTGGGCAGGGATTGATGGCGGCCAATGGGGCAAGGTGACCGGCGGGCGCGTCTCTTCCGGCCTCATCATGTTCACCGACATCGGCGACGTGTTTGCTGCCTCCGATGTCTCCATGGCGCGCCAGGCCAGCAAGGTGGACTCCACCGCGGTACAGGTGTTCCGTCAGGACGGCACCCTGCAATACCAGAACAGCCTCGGCAACCTGGACTTGTCGCTGGCCTACATCCTCGGCAACGGCACCTCGGATCTTGACTACGGCTACAACGGTGCCCTGCGCTACACCTTCGATCTCGGCGCGGTGGGCAAGCTGGCCCCGGTCATCGCCTACCAGCAGAGCAAGGCAGCCCAGACCGGCGCCAGCAAGGTGGACCCCAACGCCGACGAGTACCGCTTCAGCGGTATCGGTACCCGCTACACCCTGGGCCCGCTGATGCTGGGTGCCCTCTACGCCAAGGATCAGGTGAGCTATCTCAACGGCCAGGCGGACAGCGAAGACAAGGTGTGGGAGCTGACAGCCGTCTACGATATCAACCCGAAGTGGGCGGCCCGCGCCGGCTACCGCCACCTCGACAACGACGGGGGAGACGGTATGAGCCTGCGCGATACCACTCTGGAGCTGCAGTACAAGCTCACCCCGCGTTCCTCCCTCTACAGCGCCTACGTGTTCCGGGGCGGCGAAGACGGGCTGGCCGGCAGCACGGTCACCAGTTTTGGCGGCAGCAGCAACAGCGAGGATTTCTACCACCTCGGCCTGCGCTACGAATTCTGATCTTGTTGCCGGCTTGCGGGCCGGCACCTTTATGGAGTCTTATGATGGCACGATCCTCTCTGCTCTCTCCCTTGCTGTTATCTCCCCTGCTTGCCCTGTTGCTCAGCGTGCCTGTACAGGCAGCCCGGCTGGAACTGGCAGACAACCTCACCCTGCTCGCCTCGCCACAGGGCAAGCCCTCGGCCTTTACCCGGGCCATTGATCTTCCGGCAGGGGAGACACGACTGCTGGTGCGCTTTGACAGCCCAAGCGACCCTCGCTCCACCAACGAGAGCCAGGGACGCGTTACCTCGGCGCCCCTGCTGGTCACCCTCCAGATCCCGTCACAAGGGTCGCTGCAACTGACCACACCCGTGCTGACCAACCCCCAGGCCATTCGCCGCTTTGCCGCAAGCCCCACCCTGCAGCTGGCAACCCCTGACGGCACCCACCCCTTGCTGGCCACCGTACTGCCGCGCAGCCAGGACAGCCTGCTGACCGACTATCAGGCGCTGCTGGCCCGTTACGACGGGTCGGTCGGCGAGACCATCGCCCCGCAGCCCGCCACAGCATCCCACGATGCAGTGCCCGTCGACCCCGAGCTGCAACGGCGCTACCTCGCCGCTGACGCAGCGCAACGCAAGGCCTTCCTGCGCTGGGCCCTCGCCCTCTGAGCCTGCACAGTGCCCATAAAAAAACCACCCGCATGCGGGTGGTTTTTTTAGGCTCTGTCCCAATTACGTGTTGAAAAGCTAATCTTGAAGTAGGCCATCTCCTTGAGGTCTACCATCATGGATACCCCTGCCTTTCAACA